>CAVDWI010000010.1:0-24349 GCA_963612485.1 Barnesiella intestinihominis | reverse complement strand
GCGTCGACCACGTCTATGTCATCGACAACGCCGACCTGACGCTCCAGCGCGACCGACTTCACTTCGACGTGCCAGCCGCCGAGCTTTTCGGCAACCGGCTCTATCGGCGGCTTGTCGACGAAGGCATCGTCAAGGAAGGGGACTGACCGGAATTGAGACAAAGGCGGGGGCGCGGCAGTTCTGCCGCGCCATGTGACGCGAAACCCCGCCCGGCTGTGGCATTTTGCTCAAAATGTGATGTTTCTTGTCTCAAAAATGACCGTTGCGGAGACCATCTTCCGAACCCCTTTATTTATTGGGTGTGCGGGCGTTGCCCCGCGCACCCGGCGGGGGCATTGACATACGATACCCCCCTACAGTATAATATGCGTCCGTTTTCCATCAAAGGGGACAAAACGATGAAGGAATGCTACGATCAGGAAAAGCTGAAGATCCGGCTGAACCGGGTGATGGGGCAGATTGCCGCCATCAAGCGCATGGTCGAGGACGACCAGTCGAAGTGCGAAGACATCATGATCCAGATCAATGCGGCGGACGCGGCGTTGCACCGGATCGGGCTTCTGATTCTCGAAGGCCACCTCGGGCATTGCGTCCGCAAGGGCATTGAGGAGGGTCACGCGGAGGAGGCGATTGACAACTTCACCGACTCCCTCGAGCAATACGTCGGCATCAAGTAGGGAGGGCTGAAAAATGGGATGCTGCTGTTGTGGCGGCGGCTCGGCGTGCCGGACGCACGAGGGCAAGACGGGCTGGGCGCTCGTGGACGCGAAGATTGAGCAGTTCTGCGAGAAACTGGAATCGTGGCGGATAATCGTGCTGAGCGGCGCGTGTGTACTGATGGGGCTCGTCGTGCACCTGAAGGCCGGTGGCATGGGCTGCGGGGAGAAGTCCCCGTGGTGGGATCCCGCGCTCGTTGCGGTCGTGCTGTGCGGCGTTCCGATGGCCTACGGGGCGTTCAAGTCGCTCATCGTGCGCCACCGCATTACGTCGGGGCTTCTCATTACGATGGCAATGATTGCCGCGATGGCGATTGGCGAACTCTTCGCCGCCGGCGAGGTGGCGTTCATCATGGCCATCGGCGAAAAACTTGAGGATTTCACCGTCGGTCGTGCCTCGAAAGGCGTGAAGGCTCTCATCCGCCTGAAGGATGTCGTCCGGAAGGACGTTGCGGTCGGTGCGATTGTCGCGGTGAGGCCGGGCGAGGCGTTTCCGTGCGACGGTGTCGTGACGAAGGGCGAGACGACGGTTGACCAGTCCATCGTGACGGGCGAGTCCGTCCCCGTGCGCAAGGCGGTCGGCGACAGCGTGTTCACGGGGACGCTGAACCGCTACGGGCAGATTGAGATCCGCGCCACGGCGGTTGGGGCGGATACGAGCCTCGAGAAGATCATCCGACTCGTGAACGAGGCGAACAACCACAAGGCGCCCATGCAGCGGCTGGCAGACCGCTGGGCCTCCATTCTCGTACCAGTCGCCCTTGGCGTGGCGGTCGTCACATTCGCCGTGTGCTATCTGTTTCTTGGCGTTGAGTTGCACGGCAGCCTGACGCGGGCGGTCACGGTGCTCGTCACGTTCTGTCCGTGCGCCCTCGCACTGGCGACGCCGACCTCGGTGATGGCGGCGATCGGTCAGGCCACGAAGCGCGGCGTTCTCGTCAAGACGGGCGAGGCGCTCGAGCGGATGGCCTCCGTCAACACCGTGACTTTCGACAAGACCGGCACGATTACGAAGGGGACGTGGGCGAATTCGCTTGCCCGCGATTCGGACGGACGCATCCTCGCGGGCGAGAAGATGGATGTCGCGGACGAGTTGCGCGAGACGGCACCCGCCACGGTGGCGCGACTTCGGGAACTGGGCGTGGAGTCGTGGTTGCTCACGGGCGACCGCCGCGAGATTGCGGAGAAATACGCCGCCGCCTGCGGCATTGACAGGGTGAAGGCCGACCTCCTGCCCGAGGAGAAGGTGAACGCCGTGAAAGACCTGACCGCGCAGGGGTGTCACGTGGCGATGGTCGGCGACGGCGTGAACGACGCCGCCGCGATGAAATACGCCGACGTGGGCATCGCCATGGCGGGCGCGGGGACGGATGTCGCCACCGAGGCGAGCGACATCGCCATCATGAACGACGACATCGCGTCCGTCTCCTACCTGAAGCGCCTCGCAACGGCGTGTCTGAATACGATTCGGTTCAACATCACGCTGTCGATGAGCATCAACTTCGTGGCCGTTCTGCTGGGCGTTCTGGGTATCATGACCCCGGTCGTCGGTGCGCTTGTCCATAATGCGGGCTCGATTCTTGTCGTCCTCAACGCGGCGCTTCTCTATGACCGCAAATTGCGGTGAAGCGGCGAGGTCCCCCCTTGACTTCAACTGCGATTTTTAGGATAATAAGACGCATGATTACCGTTACAAAGACCGTGAAGTTCGATGCGGCGCACATCCTTTCCAATCACCGGGGGTTGTGCAAGAACCTGCACGGGCACACCTACCGCGTCGATGTCTCCGTCACCCAGTCCGAGGGTCGGGGTGGGGATATGGTCATCGACTTCAAAGATCTCAAAAATATCGCTGAAGAGGTGATTTGCGCACGTTTCGACCACGCATTCATCTTTGACGAGACATCCGAGGGGGAGCGCGAAATCGCCGCCGTCGTCGAGAAGCACGGCATGCGAACGGTCGCCCTGCCGTTCCGTTCGACGGCGGAGAACCTCGCGGCGCATTTCTACCGCGAACTCCGCAAGCGCATACCCGAGGTTTCGTCCGTGAAGGTCTGGGAGACCGAGGCGAGTTGCGCCGAATACCACGAGACGCGGTGCGTCCAGCCGTTTTCGCCGTTTCTGAAGGGGACGATTGCCGATTCGGCGATCCTGGAGGGGTTGCATCCGCGCTTTGCAAAGGCGTTTGCGTTCCTGCGTCGCTCCGATCTCGCGGAACTCCCCGTCGGACGGCACGAAATTGACGGGGACGACTGCTGGGCGACCGTGAGCGAGGTGGACTTGAAGCCGTTCGGCGAGAGCCAGCGGGCGGAAGTCCACAAGACCTTCATCGACATTCAGACTCCGCTCGACGGGCCTGAGACATACGGACTTCTCGACCTTGCCGGACGCGAACTCGGTGCGTTTGACGCGGAAAGGGACGTCGCCCTCGGTCAGGCGGCGACGCGGCCGCTGACGCTCGTGCCGGGGGAGTTCGCCGTCTTCATGCCGGTGAGCGGCGCACACGCGCCCTGCCTGACGCTGGGCGAGCCGACGCGGCGGAAGAAACTCATCATCAAGATTCGCGCGTAGGCGTACGGAGTCCTGAATTGAAAATCGTTTCCCTTGCAAGCGGATCGAAGGGCAATGCCTACTGTGTCTGCAGCGGCGATGCCATTCTCCTGATTGACTGCGGGCTGTGCCTGAAGAACCTGAAACTGAGGTGTGCCGAGGCGGGGCTTTCGCTCGACCGCATCTGCGCCCTCGTCGTCACCCACAGCCATGACGACCACGTGAAGGGCATTCCTCTCTTTCACAAGAACTTCCCTGACGTGCCGCTGTTCGCGAACCTGATGACGGCGGAATCCATCGCGTGGCGCTGCAAGATGGCGGAGGAAGATTTCACGCCCTTTGAGAACGGACAGACCTTTGCCGTCGGGCCGTTCGAGATTTCGCCGTTCTCCATTCCGCACGACACCGCAGACCCGGTCGGGTATCTCGTGCGGGCGGACGGCACGACGTACTTTCACGGCACGGACATTGGAACGCCGCTCGATTCCGTCGGGCTTCACCTCGCCGAGGCGGACGTGGCGACGCTTGAGTCGAATCACGACCCCGTCATGCTCAAGGCGAGCGCGAGACCGGAGGAGTTGAAGCGGCGAATCTGGGGTCCACGCGGTCACCTCTCGAACGACCAGGCGTGTGAACTCGTGCGCAGATTCGCCTCGCCGCGCCTGAAGAAACTGAATCTGGCGCACCTGTCGGAGGAGTGCAACGCGCCGCATCTCGCCGAGTCCGCTATGCGGGAGACGCTTGCCGCCCTGCATCGTACGGACATCGACCTCGAGATTCTCGCGCAAAACCTCACCTCGACCTGCTGGACGTGTTGAGGAAATCGAGCCCGACGGGTTTTCGGACTCCGTGGTTTTACCATTGCGTGGCGCGGCGAGATATGAGATAATACGCACTATGAGAAAGGTGTCATTGTGAGACGTGGTATCGCGATACTGTCCGTGGTGCTGTTGAGTTCGGTTGCGTTCGGCGAGCGCCAGCCGTATTCACGCTATCAGTCGATCGTCGATCGTCAGATGTTCGGAATGCCGCCGCCGGGGTTCGACCCGACGAAGCCGCCGAGCGAAGTGTCGCGTGGCGACTCGAGGACGGAAAAGGAGCTGACGAAAGAACAGGAGAAACTGAAAAGTTCCATTGTCTTTTCCGTCATTAACGTGACTCCGGAGGGGGAGACGGCGGTCGGGTTCACCGACAAGTCGAATCCGAAGGTCCCGTGCCACTACTACCTGCGGGTCGGCGAGGAACGCGACGGTTGGACTGTGAAGGTGGCGGATGCGGCCGCGAAGTCGATGACGATTGCACGTGGCGAACTTGAAGTTTCGCTGTTGCTTGGCGGCGATTCCTCGAAACAGCCCGATGCGACGGGACGTGCGGGTGCGGCGAACGCCGCCGTGCCGGCGGTTGCGTCCTCTGGCGGATCAACTCGTTCCTCCCTGCTGAACTCGCTGCGCGGAAGACGGGCGAGCCGTGAGCAGCGTCTTGAGAAGGAAAAGCAGGCGTTTGACGAGGAAAAGAGGCGGTTTGAGGAGGAACGGGCCCGGCGGGAGGCTCACGAGAAGCGGATGCTCGAACAGGAGCGGGCGGAGTCGCAACAGCAGTTGCGTCTTCTTGCGGACGAGCTCCGCAAGACGCGTGAGTCGGTGGAGAAGGCCAAGGAAACGGCGGCGGGCGGCGCGGAGCGCGAGGAATCCGCTCCCCCCGAAGAGACGATGGACGAATAGGAATCGGGCGGCGCATGAAACGGTACGGGATACTCGCACTTTTCGCTTTCGCCTGCCTGGCGTTCGCGGCGGTTTGGCTGGGTGGACTCAACCAGGACGAGGGGTGGTATCTCTACGCGGCGAATCTTGTGGCGGAGGGTGAAGTGCCCTATCGCGACTTCTTCTACACGCAAGGCCCCGTGATGCCCGTCGTCTATGCGGCGTTCGCGGACGTCTGGCGGAACTGGGGCATTCTCGGTGCGCGAATCTTCACTCTGGCGATTGGCTTTGGCGGCATTCTGTTCGCGGTTGCCCTTGCGCGGCGGCTTGCCCCGCCCGAGCGGCGGACGGAAGTCGGGCTTGCCGTCCTGCTCCTGCTCGGGTGCAATCTCTATCACCTCTATTATAATGCGATACCGAAGACGTATGCGCTGGCGGGGCTGTTCGTCATCGTGGGCTTCTACCTGCTGAGTTTTGTTGAGTCGGTGCGGCGGCGGGTTCGCATCGCCGCGTTGCTCGGTTCGGGCGCGGCGTTCGCCTTCGCCGCCGGAACGCGCATCAGCCTCGGCATCCTTCTTGCCGTTGTGGGCGTCGGACTTCTCGTCCAGTTTCGTCGCTGCGGATGGGGATTTCTCTGGTTCGGACTTGGGGGGATGATTGTCCTTGCGCTTGTTTTCGGCGTTTTCCTTGGGGATTTCGAGACGCGGACGGGGCTTATCGCCGCCCAGCGCTACCACGCCGCACGCGGCGGCTTCGACCCTGTGTTTGCCGTGGGAAGCCTTTCGCGGCTTGTGCGGTGGTATCTGCCGACATTCGTGCTGCTGGGGTTGGGGGCGTTCGCCGTGCGACCGATGTCAACGGACGAGAAAACGCCGTCATCAATTGTGCTTCCGCTTCTGCTGGCGGGGGCGTTGGCCGTCTTCGCCGTGCAGATGCTCGCCCCGTTCCCGTATGAGGACTATCAGGTTCCGGTCATGGGGATCTTCACCGTCTTCGCGGCGGTTCTTTGCGCGGCGCGGCTTTCGCACGGGGTTTCGCTTTGCCTGATCGCCCTCGGACTTTCGTGGGCGTGTTCGTTCGGGTCGCCCCTGCTTGAACAGTGGATGACGAACGGACAAGACCGCTTCTGGACGCTGAAGAAGTCCTCGTGCGAACTCGCCCAGTTGCGGGACGTAGCGCGGCGGATTGAGACGCTGGATCCGGACGGAAAGACCCTGCTGACGCAGGACTTGTATCTCGCAATCGAGACGAACCGCCGCGTTCCGCACGGGCTTGAGATGGGACCCTTCAGCTACTGGGGCGAGAAAGTGCCGGCTTTCGCCATCACGCGACCGGTGCTGGATGACAGGAGACTGAAGGAACTCCTCACGGAAGCCCCGTGCGAGATTGCCGCGCTGAGCGGCTATTCGTTCGCCATCATCGCGCCGGAATGCGTCGAAACGCCGTGCGAGCGGCAGATGGATTTTTGGCGGTTGCTTGAACGCCGCTATGAACTTGCATTCAAGGAGGCGGCGTTCGGGCAGAACGCCACGACTCTTCTCGTGCTGAAGCGCAAGGGGGATTCTTCGGAGGGGTCTGTGCGATGAGCGATCCGCAGGAGATTCGGAATCGGATTCTTGCGGTCGTCTCGAAGAACGGCGGACATCTGGCGTCGTCGCTCGGTGCGGTTGAGATTGCGGTTGCGCTGGCGGAGGTGTTCAATCCGATGAAAGACCGCGTCGTCTGGGACGTCGGGCATCAGGCGTATGCGTGGAAGATCCTGACGGGGCGGGCGGATGCGTTTTCGACGATTCGGCAGAGCGGGGGACTTTCGGGCTTTCCGAATCCGAACGAGTCACCCGCCGACGCGGCGATTGCGGGTCACGCCGGGGTTGCGCTTTCCGTGGCGGAAGGGTACGCGGCGGCGCGGGACAGGAAGGGGACGGACGAACATGTCATCGCCGTCGTCGGCGACAGCGCGATGGCGAACGGGGTGAGCTTCGAGGCGCTCAACAATTGCGCGGCGGCGACTGGGAAGGTCATCGTCGTTCTCAATGACAACGAGATGAGCATATCGCGTCCGACGGGGAGTTTCGCCCGTCTGCTCGGTCGCCTGATTACGGGCGTTCGCTACAACCGCGTGAAGGCGGCGGCGGAAAGCGCGGGACACGCCTTGAAACTTACCTTCCTGCGCGGCATCTACCACCGCATTGAGAGCCAGTTGAAGTCCCTCTTCCTCGGAAACGCCTACTTCGAGCAGTTCGGTCTGCGCTACATCGGGCCCGTGGACGGACACGATCTCGCGGCGCTTCGCGCGGCGTTCACCGTGGCGAAGGAGGACAAGCGGAGCGTGCTTGTCCACGTCGTCACGAAGAAGGGCAAGGGGTATGCGCCCGCCGAGAGGAATCCGACGAAATGGCACGGGGTCGGGCCGTTCGACCTGAACGGGGAGAAGGCGGACAGGATGGAAGAACCGCCGCGTTTGCCGTCGTGGTCGGCGGTCTTCGGGCGCGAACTCGCGGCGTTCGCCCGCAAAGACGAACAGATTGTTGCGCTGACGGCGGGGATGAAGGACGGCACGGGACTGAAGGATTTCGCGGCGGAGTTCCCTAAACGCTTCTTTGATGTCGGGATTGCGGAGGAACACATGGTGGCGTTCGCGGCGGGACTCGCGGCGGGCGGCCTGAAACCCGTCGTCGCGGTCTATTCGACCTTTCTCCAGCGGGCGATTGACCAGGTGATGCACGATGTGTGCATCGCGAACCTCCCCGTTGTCTTCTGCGTGGATCGGGCGGGCATCGTCGGGGCGGACGGCGTGACCCACCAGGGCATCTACGACATCGCGATGCTCCGCTGCCTGCCGAACCTGACCATCTGCGAGGCCGCGACGGAAGAGGAGTTTAACACGCTGATGAAAGAGGCGTTCGCCCGAAAGGGACCGACGGTCATCCGCTATCCGCGTGGCACGGTGTCGGCGACGACGGCTTTCGAACGTCCGCCGAAGCCGCGAGCCGTCATCTGGACGACGGGCGACTGGCTTGAGAAGGCGAAGGCGGTTGCGCGGCGTCTGCCGGGCGTCGATGTCTTCGAGGCGCGGTATCTGAAGCCGTTTGACGATGCTGAACTCGGTCGGCAGAGGGCGGCGGGTCTGAAGGTCATTTCGCTTGAAAACGGCTGTGTGCAGGGCGGCTTCGGCGAGGCGATTGGCGCGGATTTGCGCTTCGGTTGGCCGGACGAGTTCATCCCGCATGGGTTGCCGTCGGAGTTGGAGCGTCGATTCGGGCTTGACGAGGAGGCGCTCGTCGGGAAGATTGGCGCGGCGTTGGCGAACTGGGGATTGGAGGGCTGACGGAGATGGCTAAGGTACATGGAGTGGCCGGCGAGTGGGCGCGCGTGAAGGGAACGGTGGTCGGGCTGTGGCCGCTGTTCCTCAGTGCGGTTCTGATTGGGTTCGCCCTTGCGCTGTGCCTTTTCGTCTCGCTTCTTGCGGGCGTCGTCGTCCTGACGCTGTCGCTTCTCGGCGCGTGCTGGGGGCTTTTTCGCGGCATCCGGCTCGTCGAGCGGTTCTTCAAGGGGGCGCGTGGCGAAGAGCGGGTTGCTGGCATCCTTCGGAGTCTGCCACCAACCTACCACGTGTTCAACGACTTCATTGCCGGGCGGAATCACGTCGATCACGTCGTTGTCGGGCCGGCGGGCGTTTTCGCCGTCGAGACGAAGTTCTGGAAGGGGGCTGTGACGATCGAGGACGGTCACATTCTCCTGGACGGGCGGTTGCCCTCGCGCTCGCCGCTTTCGCAGGCCGTTCGCGAGGCGGAGCAGGTTCGCACGGCGTTGGCGACCCTCGGTTGGACGGGTCCCGTCACGCCCGTCCTGACGTTCGCGAGCGACACCTTTACCGCTCACGCGGCGGAATTGCAGGGGGCGGTTGTCATCAATTCATGCGAACTGAAGAAGAGCTTTGAGGGCGGGCGAACCGTGCTGTCACAGACGGAAGTGGACCGCCTTGTACACTTGATGGAGAGTAATACGTGAAGATACAGATGAAATTGACATTCGTTTTCGCCTGGGTCGCGCTTGCGGGGTTCGCGGAAGCCCAGCCGCCGCCCGTCGGGGAGGTGGAGGTCAAGCCGCAGAAATACTACGGCAAGATTGCCAAGCGTTTCGCCTCGATGCTGCCGCGCTACCACGTTCTGCAACAGCCCCTGAACGATGAAATCTCCCAGCGGGCGTGGACGAATCTCGTCACTTTCTACGATTACGACCATTCGGTCTTCCTCAAGGGCGACCTCGATTCCCTCTCCGCGCACGAAAAGACGCTGGACGACGAGTTGCGCAACGGGAACGTCGAGTTCGGCTTCGAGGTCTACAATCTCTACGTGAAGCGTCTGCGCGAGCGCGTCTATTTCGCGACCAACCTTCTTGCGCGCGGAGAATGGGACTTCTCGACGAACGAGACCTACCGCATCCGCCGGAAGGACGCGCCATGGCCGGAGACGATTGAGGATGCGAACGAGCACTGGCGCAAGCGGATGAAAAACGAAGTCCTCGCCCAAATACTCAACCGTGAAATTGACGCGGAGGAGGCCGCGGCAAAGACCAATCGGACCGAGTCCGCCGAGGCGAAGACCGAGTCCGCCGAGACAAACGCCGTGCCGGAGAAGGTCCTGACACCCGAGGAGACGCTCATCAAGCGCTATCGGCAGTATGCGACCGTCCTGACCGAACCGGACGAGGAAGCCGTGCTTCAGCATTACCTGAGCGCGATTGCGCGAGCCTACGACCCGCATACGGACTACATGAGTCCCGCGACGAAGGAGGACTTCGACATGGACATGAACCTCTCTCTCTGCGGGGTCGGGGCGATGCTGTCGATGGACGATGGGGCGCTGAAGATCGTGGAGATTGTGCCTGGCGGGCCCGTTGACCGTGACGGACGCATTAAGGAAGGCGACAAAATTGTCGGCGTTCGTCAGTCTGAAGGCGAGATGGAGGACATCACGTGGCAGCCGATGAAGAAGACCATCAAGAAGATTCGCGGTGAGAAGGGGACAAAGGTCACGCTTGAGATTCAGCCGCGAAGCGACCCGACGGGTGCGACGAAGAAACTCATCGAATTGACGCGAGACGAAATTAAGTTGGAGGATCAGGCGGCGACGGGGCGCGTCGAGACCGTCAGCCTTGACGGCGTTGACCGGAAACTCGGCTACATCTACCTGCCGGGGTTCTACGGCACGATGGACAAGCGTCCCGACGAGGAGGGGTATCGGAGTTGTGCGATGGATGTCAGCCGCTATCTCGCCGACTTCAACGCGCAGGACGTCCAGGGCCTGATTCTCGACTTGCGCGGCGACGGGGGCGGTTCGCTTCGGGAGGCGGTGGTGCTCTCTTCGCTCTTCGTCCCCTCCGGGCCTGTCGTGCAGATCCGCGACCAGCGGACGGTCGGGTGTCTGCCGATTCCACCCGGCAACCCGACTGCTTTTCGTCTGCCGATGGTCGTCCTGACGGATCGTGCGAGCGCGAGTGCGTCGGAAATCGTGGCGGGGCACCTGCAGGACGTCGGGCGAGCCGTCATCCTCGGCGACCGTCGCACGCATGGCAAGGGGACGGTTCAGACTGTCCTGGGGATGGGACCCGAGAAATACGGGTCGATGAAGATTACGACGGCGCGGTTCTACCGCATTAACGGTCGCTCAACGCAGGTTGAGGGAGTCGCGGCGGATATTCCGCTCCCTTCGCTTCTCGATTCGCTCGACATTGGCGAGGACAAGTTGCCGAACGCACTGCCGTTCACCCGCATCCTTCCCGCCGACTACGTGAAATGCTGGAATCTCGACATGTATGTGACGAATCTCCTTGCGCTCTCGAATGCACGTGTCAAGGACGACGCCCGCTATCAGAAGCACATTGAGAACGTCGTCGGGATGAAGGCCATTAGCGAACGCGAGGAAGTCTCGCTCGAACGCGGGGCGCGGAAGGCGATGATGAAGGCCGACCGCGAGTTGCACGAACTTGACGAGGAGGAGGATGACGAAGCGGGAGAAAAGACCGAATCCCGCCGCCGCAAACGCAACCAGCGTGATGACGATGACGTCGTGTTGGACGAGGCGTTCCGCATTCTCTCCGATCTTGTCCGACTCAACAACGGGGCGGAAATGCCCCAGCCGAAGGAATGGGGGTGGTGGCAATGAAAGAAATAACCTTTGTGAAAATGCACGGGGCTGGCAACGACTTCGTGATGATTGACGATCGCGAGGGAGAATTCCCCGCCGACGATTACATGCGCGTGGCCGCACTGGCGACGCGGCGGTGCGGCATCGGGTGCGAGGGCGTCATTCTCGTCCAGAAATCCGACACCGCCGACTTCCGCATGCGCTTCTTCAACCCGGACGGGTCGGAGGCGGAATTGTGCGGGAACGGGGCGCGTTGCGTGGCGGCGTTTGCGCGCGAGATTGGCGCGGCGAAGTCAAGCCGGATGACGTTCGAGACGATTGCGGGGACGATTGCCGCCGAGATTGTCGATCCGACGCTCGTCCGCATCGCGATGCCCGACCCGAAGGATTTCGGCGACGACTTTGTCGTCGAGGGCGTTCCCCACAAGATTGTCGTGGTCGAGAACCTGGCGAAGACGGACGTGGAGACCGAGGGACGGCGCATCCGGATGTCGAGCGAGTTCGCCCCGGCGGGGACGAATGTGGACTTTGTCGTCTACAGATGCCCGAACCGCGTGATGATCCGAACCTACGAACGCGGGGTCGAGGCCGAGACGGGGGCGTGTGGAACGGGTTCCGTCGCGGCGGCGATCATCGGCGTGAGGGACTACGGTCTTGAATTTCCCGTCCAGGTGAAGACCGCCCAGGGATATGAGCTGGTCGTCGATGGAACGCTCAATGGCGAGGAGTTCTCGTCCATTACGCTGACGGGCCCCGTCAAGCGCGTCTACGAGGGGAAGATCGACTGGGATTCGCTCGACGTCGTATCCGAGTAAAGGGAGAATGTGATGAGTTATTATCTGATGCTGTTGATTGGGGCGGTGCTCGTAAACAACTTCGTGCTCAACAGGTTCTTGGGCTGCTGCCCGTTCCTCGGCGTGTCGAAGAAGATGGGGACGGCGCTGGGCATGGCGGGGGCGGTCATCTTCGTCATGACGATTGCGGCGGCGGTCACGTGGTGTCTCGACCACTGGCTTCTCGTCCCGAACGGGCTTGGCTACATCCATACCCTGGCGTTCATTCTCGTGATTGCCGCGCTCGTGCAGTTCATCGACATCGCGATGAAGCGGTTCGTGCCGCCGCTCCACGCCGCGCTTGGGATTTTCCTGCCGCTCATCACGACGAACTGCGCCGTCCTCGGCGTGGCGGAAATTAACTGCAAACAGGGGACGTCCCTTTTCGAGAGCGTGTTCTTCTCCTTCTCGGCGGCGGTCGGCTTCGGCTTTGCCCTGCTTCTCTTCTCGGGCATTCGCGAACGGCTGGCGTATGCCAATCCGCCGCGCTGCTTTCAGGGGATTGCCATCGCCCTCGTCACGGGCGGACTGCTTTCGCTGGCGTTCATGGGCTTCACGGGCCTCGTCAAGATGCCGTATTGAGGGTGTGGAAATGAAGGTTGCGCGGCAAAAGTGTGCTTCCCAGACGGCTCTCGCTGGAATCGGCGTGACGCTGGCGGTCGCTTGCCCCGTTGCCGCGACGGCAGATACGATGCAAGGCAAGATAAACGTCTCGCGTCATCTCGGCACAGAAGGTCGCGTGAACCTCGGCAGTTTCTATACGCCCGCGCGCTATGTTCGGCTGGTCGGCGAATGGCTGCTGAAGCATGGGGTCAATTGCAACTGGACGATTGCCGACCTCTCGTGCGGCTATGGCGCATTCTTTGAACTCGGTGAGATTGAGGGACTTGGCAAGTGCCGTTATCTCGGCAATGACATTGACGCAAAGGCCGTGGCGCAGGCGAAGTCTTATTTCCCGAATGTGCAAATGTCCGTGGAAAATGCGCTCGCCGACATTGAACGCCTGAAGTTCGGAATCGGTGACGACGAGAAACTTGTCATCGTGGGCAACCCTCCCTACAACGACATGACATCGCAATCAAATCAAGACATCAAGACAAATGGCGTCGCGATTGACGCGGACGTCAGGACGCGCGACCTCGGGATGTCTTCGCTTCTTGCCTACGACAAGTTGCGAGCCGATTATGTTGCCGTCCTGCATCCGCTGTCATATCTGATAAAGAAGGCTAACTTCTCCGCGTCACGGAGGTTCTTCGCCAACTACACCATGTTGGAACACGTCGTATTTCCGAGTAGCGAGTTTGCCGGAACATCCAGAGTTTCGAGTTTCCCGGTGATTGTTGCGCTCTATCGGCGGACTCCGGCGAAGGGGCTCACTTTTGACGCGGTTCGCAAGATTCGTTTCCGAACGACGGCGGGCGATGCTTTTTCGCTTGACGGCTTCGACTACGTGACGGACGAGATCGACAAGTATCCGAGTGATCGTCGCTATGAGCCGGAGATTTTGTTTTACACGATGCGCGACATCAACGCCCTGCGAAGAAGTCGCACATTCATTTGCAAGCGCATTCCGAATGCCGTTGACGTCAATCCTGAGAAACTGTCGTATTACTGCTACGTTGACTGCTTCAAGCGATATGCTGACGTGCCATACTATTTGGGAAACTTCAATGTGCCATTCATTCGCGATGAGTTTGCGTCCGTCTCCAATGAGGTCGTCGCACTGGCGAAAGCGGCGCATCCCGAAGTTTTCGGCGTGTGTGGACGACCGCACGAGTTATCCGGGGTGCGTGTTCGAGACTATATTCAGAGGAGTCTTAAAGGGAAGTGGAAATCATGACAACGGCAATTCTTATCATTGCGGGAATCGGGCTTGTTTCGGCGGTCGTTCTGGCGGTCGCGGAAAGGTATCTGAGCGTACGGGAAGATCCGCGCATCGGGCTTGTGACGGCGGCATTGCCGGGGGCGAACTGCGGCGGCTGCGGGTTCGCGGGGTGCGACGGCTACGCGCACGCCCTTGTCGCGGGGACGGCCCCGAACGGGGCGTGCTCGGTCGGCGGCGAAGCCTGCGCCGCCGCAATCGCGAAGATCCTCGGCGTGGCGGCGACGGCGACCGAAAAGCGCGTTGCGCTCGTAAAGTGCTGCGGTTCGCGAAGCGAGGCCATTCAAGTCGGCGACTACAACGGAATCTGCGACTGCGGCATCGCGGCGACGACGGCGGGCGGCGACAAGGGCTGCGCCTACGGCTGTCTCGGCTACGGGGCGTGTGCGAACGTCTGCCCGCAGAACGCGATTTCGGTCGTGGACGGACTTGCGAAGGTCGACAAGCGGCTTTGCATCGGCTGCGGAAAGTGCGTCGCCGTCTGTCCGCGCAAGCTGATTGAGCTCGTCCCCGCGTCCGCGACGATCCACGTTCTCTGCAACAACCCCGAGAAGGCCCCCGTCGTTCGCAGGGTCTGTGGCGTCGGGTGCATCGGCTGCCACCTGTGCGAGCGCAATTCCGGTGGCAAGGAGGCGGGTCACTTCGTGTTCAGCGGATTCCTCGCGAAAGTCAACTATGCGAATCCGCCGACGGACGCCCAGATCGTCGCGAAGTGTCCGGCGAAGTGCATGGTTGAAGATCCTCATTTCGAGACGGGGCGTTAAATGGTCTTGAAGCATCGAGATACGGAAGTCTTGAGGTTCGAGTGGCTCGAACCTCAGGGCGTTCGTATCGTCTCGGTGAATGAGAACGCCGTGCGCTTTCTGCCGCTCGATTTCCGCGGCGTGGCAACGGACGAGAAACTCTGGCGGTGGCTCAAATACCGCGCCGTGCCGAAGCATCGCGCCCATGTCGAAGACCTGCTGGCGCGTCTCGGACTGAATGGAAAAGACTTGCGCGGCATCATTCGCCTCTGTCGTGGCCTTTCGCTCAATGACGTCTTCTGGGTGGTTGAGGACGATTTTACGGGGCGTTGGAAAGACTTCAATCTATATGAGAACTGTTTTTCGGAGACGGTGGCGAGTTTGGCGTTTACGGGGCTTGGTCAGGAAATCTCCGGCGACTGGATGTCCTCTCCCGAACTGACGACCAACGGCATGCTCGCGAAATGCTGGCGCAGGAAAGGCGATGTCATCACGCTTTACAAGTCGGGAACGACAGGTGCGCTGAATGCCGGCTTCGAGCCTTATTCGGAATTTTATGCCGCGCAACTTGCAGAGGCGATGGGAATGAACTTCGTGCCGTATGGACTTTCCATGTTCAAGGGGCTTCTCTGTTCGACCTGTCCGCTCTTCACAAGCGATAAGTTCGGCTATCTTCCGGCGGGACGGCTGCTTTCGCGGGAGGAGGCGTTGGCTGATCCTCGATTCGCCGACATTTTCCTGTTTGACGCACTGGTTTTCAACACGGATCGGCACATGGGGAACTTCGGCTATCTTATTGACAATGATACGAACGAGATTGTCGGGGCGGCCCCCGTCTTTGACAATGGCTATGGTCTGTTTTCGCTCGCGACTTGGCAACCAGGCGGCAAGTTCAATGAGTTTGATGACTTGCGGATGTTTGTGAATCGCGTGCGTCCGGCACTGTATTCGGAATGGCTGGGATTTCAGCCAGAATTGACGGAGGCGCAGATTTCACGTGTTCGACTATTGCGCGGCTTCCGATTCCGGCGGCATAAGCGCTACAATTTGCCTGCCGAACGTCTGGAGGCCATTGAGGACTTTACGCAGAAACGCATTTCCCAAATTGTCGAGTTTGGCAGAAAAGCCGATGATTTGCTCAAGATAACAGATTCGGTTTGCACCGTAAATTCCAGAAGAGAAGAAACGGATTGCACAAAAGAAGTTCGAGAGACCGACTCCTTGTCGATTCAGATTGAGCAGAGCCTGAAGGCTGACCCGTTCATCACGAAAGACGAGTTGGCAGAAATCTTGCAGGTTTCGCCGCGCACGGTCGCGACTCGGCTCAAGAAGTTAAAGGAGATCGGTCGCATTCGTCGTGTCGGACCGCCGAAGACTGGCCATTGGGAGGTATGTATAGAAAGGTGAACGATGAAAACCGTTAGGAGCACGTTTAGGTTCAAGGGGGGTGTTCACCCCGACTACAACAAGGAACTCGCCCGCGAGAAGGCGATTGAGCGGATGCCGTTGCCGTCCGAACTCGTCATTTCGATGAGCCAGCATCTCGGCGCACCGGCGAAGTGCTGCGTGGCGGTCGGGGATCATGTCGCGAAGGGGCAGTTGATAGGCGAGAAGAACGGATTCATCTCCGTTCCCGTGTTTGCGTCGGCGAGCGGAACGGTGAAGTCCGTCGAGCCGCACCTCGGTCTGACGGGGGCGCGTGTCGCGGCGGTCGTGCTGGAACCGGATGCCGATCAGTCCGAAGAAGTGACCTTGCCGCCGCTCGACTGGAAGGCGGCGAGTCGCGAGGCGTTGCTCGCCCGTGTTGAAGAGGCGGGAATCTGCGGCATGGGCGGTGCGGGTTTCCCGACGGCGGTGAAGCTTAATCCGCCGCCGAATCGGCGGTGCGAATACCTGATTGTGAACGGGGCGGAGTGCGAACCCTACCTGACGGCGGACTTTCGCCTGATGGTCGAGCGGGCGGACCGCATTCGCCTGGGCGTCGAGATCATGCGGAAGATTCTCGGCGGCTGCGCCGTGCGCCTTGCCGTCGAGGCGAACAAGCCCGAGGCCATCGCGGCACTGGAAAAGGCGTTTGCCGACATCGACGGGAACGTTGAAATCGTTGTTCTGCCCGTCCTCTATCCGGAAGGCTCTGAGAAGCATCAGATTTACGCGACAGTCGGGCGCATCGTGCCGGAAGGCGAACTGCCCATTTCCGTCGGGTGTGTGGTGGAGAACGTGGGGACGGTTGCCGCGATAGCCGATGCCGTTGAACGCGGCCGCCATTTGCTTTCCCGCGTGACGACGGTTTCGGGCGATGCCGTCGCCGAGCCGAAAAACGTTGAGGCGGCGATTGGCACGAAATACGCCGACCTCGTGGCGTTCTGCGGTGGCGAGAAGGAAACGCCCGCCAAGGTCATTTCGGGCGGCACGATGATGGGTTTCACCGTCCCGACTCTTGAGATCCCGACGACGAAGACGACTTCGGGGCTTCTTCTGCTCTCGAAGCGCCGCGTCTTCGCCTATCAGTCGAACCCCTGCATCAACTGCGGACGGTGCGTTCGGGCGTGTCCCATGCGGTTGAATCCGTCGGGGATTTCCCTCGCGGTCGAATCGAACGACATCCAGGCGGCGGAAGCCTTGCACGCGATGACCTGCATCGAGTGCGGGGCGTGCAGTTTCGCCTGCCCGGCCTACCGTCCGCTGACCCAGCACTGCCGTCGGGCGAAGAACTCGATTCGGGCGCGACTCGCCGCCGAGAAGGCCAAGGCCGCCGCTTTAAAGGCGCAAGAGCAAGGGGGTAAATGAAGAAGCAGTTCAGGATATTCATTTCAAGCGTCCAGGACGAATTTTCCTCTGAACGCAAGCTGCTGAAGAAGTGGCTGACGACTGACCCGTTCATCTCGCGGTTCGTGAGCAAGGTGTTCCTTTTTGAAGATACGCCGTCTCGCGAGAAATCCCCTTCCGAAGTCTATTTAGATGCCGTCAAAGAATCCGACATCTACATCGGTCTCCTTGGCTCTCGGTATTACGGTCTTCGCGGTGCTCAACGAGGAGTTTCGGCGACGGAACTCTTCGAGCACCTGGGGCTGATTAAGGACGGTGTCTACACCTGGGCGGCCGCGCTGTGCTTTGCAGTTAACCCCCAGCGGTGGTGCTATCGCGCCACGCTCAAGTGCGCATGGTGCGAAGGGCGCGTGTTTACGCGTCCGTTCCTCGATTCGGACAAGTTCGAGGGCAACCTCTTCGACTTGCAGAAGAGCGGAGTTGATTTCGTCATGAGTCGACTTGCCCAAAGCCGCGGAATCAGGAACAGGGGAATGCAGGTCCCCGTCCACGCGGAGATTCCGCGTGAAGCCGTTGAAGAGGCCCTGGTGAACGCGCTTGTCCACCGCGATTGGCGGCTGTCCGCTTCAGTCGAAATCAGGCTGCTCTCGGACCGCGTGGAGATTTGGACGCCGGGGAAACTGCCGCGTGGCCTGACAATCGCGAGCCTCTTTAATGCGCACGCCTCATTCCCCGTAAACGATCTCGTCCTGAAGGTCTTCGACTTTGCCGGGCTGATTGAATCGCTTGGCACGGGAATCAAGAGAATGGTCGATGCGTGCAAAAGGAACGGTAATCCGCCGCCCGAGTTCCGCCAGGAAGGATTAATGTTCGTTGCCGTGCTGAAGAGACCGACGGGAAGGCGGAAAAAAGCGAGACGCACGACCGTCCAGAAGACTACACAGCAAACTACACAGCAGACTACATATCAAACTACACAGCAAACTACACAGCAAGCGTCGGAAGAGGTGCGTGTCCTTGCCAGTCTGAAATCCCGGCTGACAGGGACAGCCCTTCGCTTGGCGTTGTATCTCATGCAGAATCCGACCGCGAAGATCGATGACATCATGACTGAGACTGGTCTTTCTCGCGACGGAATCAACTACCAGATTCGAATGCTGAAGAGAAAGGTAGGGCTGTCTCGGTCCGGTGCGTTCCAGGACAGTCGCTGGCAATTCACTTTGCCGAAGGCTCTTAGGAATCAATATATTTCAAGGAGGCGAACAAAATGAAGGTCAAGGCGGAAGGTGTTGTCTACATTCTGACGAATCCAAGTTTTCCGGAATATGTCAAGATTGGATATGCCGACGATATCGAAAGAAGGCTGAAGGAATTGAACCGCAGCGAGTGCATTCCTTACGCCTTTCGCGTGTTTGCGACCTATCGCGTTAGCGAGCGATTGAGTGATGTCGCCATTCACAACATGATCGATAGCATCAATCCGCATCTCCGCGCCATCGAGACCTTCGACGGGAAAAAGCGCAAGAAGGAGTTCTACGCGATGACTGCCGATGACGCCTACGCGATCCTTGAGACGATAGCGAAAATCAGCGGAACGACACGGCGATTGCGATATTGTACGCCCGAGGGGCATGAAATCCTTGATGAGAAGAATGCTGCGGATGTCGAAGACCGGCATACTTATTCGGAAACAGCGCATCTGGAACATGCGACACCAAACGTCAGAGACCTCTATGCTGAAGTAAAGACGGAATTGCTAAAGTTTGGTCAAGTGAACGTCGATGCGAAGAAGCTCTACATCGCATTCAAGGCCCCGCGGAACTTTGTGGATTGCGAGATTCAGAAAAATGGACTGAAATTCTTCATTAACCTGACCAAGGGGAACTTGAACGACCCCGAGTCGATGGCTGAGGACGTAAGTGGCGTTGGTCATTGGGGAAACGGTGATTATCGAGTGTATTTGGATGATAAGGGCAAGTTGGATTACGCCTTGACATTGTTCCGACAAGCTTACGATGCCCAGCGACGCGATTAAGTTACACGAAAATCGGAGACCAAAATGAAACCAAAAGACACGACCGAACATTACATCCTCTCGAGCTCGCCCCACACGCATGCGCGGTCGAGCGTGTCGCGAATCATGCTCGACGTCATCATCGCGCTCTTGCCGACGACGGCGATGGGCGTCTGGTTTTTCGGCTGGGATGCGGTCTGGGTGATTGCGACGTGCATTTCGACCTGTCTCGTCACGGAGGCGCTCTGCCGCCTGGCGATGAAGCGTGAGAACACGATTGGCGACCTTTCCGCCGTCGTGACGGGGCTTCTCCTCGCCCTCAACCTGCCGAGCGGCATTCCGCTCTGGATGGCGGTCGTGGGGTCGGTCTTCGCCATTGCCATCGCCAAGCAGGTCTTCGGCGGGCTTGGCATGAACCCGTTCAATCCCGCCCTTGCCGCCCGCGCCTTCATGCTCATCTCCTTTACGGGGGCGATGACGACGTGGGTGAGGCCGCTGAGCCACGCGGCGGATGCGTCCGTCGACGCCGTCACCTGCGCGACGCCGCTCGTCGCCCTGCGGTGGGGCGATCCGACGCAGATTCCCAGCACGTGGGACTTGCTCATCGGCAACATGCCGGGGTGCATCGGCGAAGTTTCGACGCTCGCGCTCGCGCTCGGTGCGGCTTATCTACTCTTCCGCCGCGTGATCACGTGGCACATCCCCGTGACCTTCCTCGCGACGGTCTACGGGTATTCGCTCGTTGCGGGGCTTTCGCCCGCACACGTCCAACTCCTGACGGGCGGCGTGATGCTGGGCGCGTGCTTCATGGCGACGGACTACGTCACCTCGCCGACGACAGCGCGCGGCAAACTGATCTTCGGTTTCGGATGCGGACTGCTCTGCATGCTGATTCGCCGCTTCGGATCTTACCCGGAAGGGTGCAGTTTCGCCATTCTCGTGATGAACGCGGTTTGTCCGCTGATTAACCGCTGGACGCAGCCGAAGCCGTTCGGCGCAAAGTGAAGGAAGGGGACGAAATGAAGAAAACGGTAAGCCTTGTTCTCAGCCTGACGCTGATTTCCGGCATTTGCGCCGCCGTGCTGGCCTACGTGAACGCCGTGACGAAGGACGCCATCGCCGCGATGCGCGAACGCAAGACGGTCGAGTCGGCGAAGGCGGTGATGCCGTCCGACGCGGTCGCGGTGGACGCGGCGGAATTCGCCGACGGCGAAGTCTACTATGTCGGGAAGGACGACGCCGGAAAAGTCGTCGGCTATGCGGTGGCGGGGAAGGATGCGGGCGGCTATGGCGGCGACATCGTGCTGATGGTCGGGTTGAAGGCTGACAAGCGGACGGTCGTCTGCTACCAGACGCTCGAAGCCGCCGAGACGCCGGGACTCGGCATGAAACTCACGACCCCCGAATTCGCCGGACAGTTCGCGGGCAAGTCCGCCGCGAATCTGCGCGTGAAGAAGGACGGCGGCGAAATTGACGCGATTACGGCGGCGACCATCACCTCGCGCGCCGTCTGCCGCGCAATTGAGAACGCGGCCAGGAAGTTGAACTGAAGGGGGCGGTGTGGAGAAGAAACTCGCAATCGACGGCGGCGAACGGGTTCAGAAGACCCCGTTCCCGGCGTGGCCGCAGTTCGACAGGCGGACGGATAAGGCCGTGCTCGACATCCTGCATTCGGGGCGCGTCAACTACTGGACGGGTTCGGTCGGGCGCGAGTTTGAGTCCGCGTGGGCGAAGTGGCTCGGCGTTCGCCATGCGGTCTCCGTCACGAACGGAACCGCCGCGCTCCACGTTGCCCTTGCCGCGCTCGGAATCGGTTCCGGCGACGAAGTGATCTGCACGCCCTATTCGTTCATCGCCTCCTCGTTCTGCGCCCTTCAGGCGGGGGCGATGCCCGTCTTCTGCGACGTCGGGCGCGACCATCTGCTCGACCCGAAGAAGATTGAGTCGTGCCTGACCTCTCGGACGAAAGCCATCGTCGTCGTGCATCTCTACGGGATGGTCGCCGACATGGATCCGATCATGCGGATTGCGCGGCGGCACAACCTCGCCGTCATCGAGGACTGCGCCCAGTGCATCGGCGGCGTCTACAAGGGACGCAAGGTCGGCACGATCGGCACGGTTGGCTGCTTCTCGTTCTGCCAGTCGAAGCACTTTACGACGGGCGGCGAGGGCGGAATGGTCTGCTGCAACGACGACGACTTGGCGTGGGAAGTCCGCTCGCTCCGCGACCACGGGCGCGACTTGCGGACGACACCCGACCCGCACGACCTGCGCGACTTCCATCCCTGCGCCTACCGCCGCGTCGGCTACAACCTTCGCATGACGGAGATTCAGTCCGCCATCGGTCTCGGCGAATTGCGGCGGTTCGACCGCTGGAATCTGCCGCGTCGCCGGAAGTTGGGCGAAGCACTGATGAAGGGGCTTGCGGGGCATCCGCTCGTCAGATACGCGCCGGTCGACACCCCGGCGCGGCGCAACAGTTTCTGGCTCGTGCCGTTCGTCTTGCGGAAGGAACGCCTGACGGTTCCCGTCTTGCGGTTCATCCGCGCCGTTCAGGCTGAGGGCGTGGGCGCGTATGCGATTCTCTGGCCGGAGATGTATGGCGAGGGGGCTTACGTGAACCGCCGCGGATTCGGGGCGCGGAACTATCCGTTCGGCGACCCCGCCAGCAGCCGGATTGACTACACGCGGGTGAAATGTCCCGTGGCACACGAATTGGCGGGCGCGACCATCGGCTTCTGGGCGCACCCGACCTACACGCTGAAGCACGTCGCGGCGGACATCAGGGCCTTCAACAAGGTCGCCGCCGCCTACATGACAAAGAAGGAGGAGCGGGTATGACGCTTCCGCAGAGAATCGCAATCATCGTCAAGCGCGGCTTGGCGTTTCTTCACCCCTGCGTCTACGGGGAACTCGGCAGGCACGATGCGCTCGCTCAACTCGCGGCGGATCTCGAACGCGAAGTCGCGATGCTGATGCCGCAGGCGGATGCGCGGCAGATTGTCGAGACGTTCGTCGCCCGGTTGCCCGAAGTCCGGCGGCTCGTCGAGACGGACGTCACCGCCGCCTACGAGGGCGACCCGGCGGCGACGAGCCGCATGGAGGTCGTGATGGCCTATCCGGGGCTTTACGCGACGACGGTGCATCGGCTGGCGCACGAACTCTACCGCCTGAAAGTGCCGATTATCCCGCGCATCATGTCCGAACTCGCCCACTCGAAGACGGGAATCGACATCCATCCGGGCGCGACAATCGGCGAACGCTTCTTCATCGACCACGGAACGGGCGTGGTGATTGGCGAGACGACGGTCATCGGGCGGAACGTGAAACTCTACCAGGGCGTGACGCTCGGTGCGCTTTCGTTCGACAAGGATCCCGTGACGGGTGCGCTCGTGAAGGGCGTGAAGCGTCATCCGAACGTGGAGGACGACGTCGTCATCTACGCGGGCGCGACGATTCTCGGCGGCTCGACGGTCATCGGGCAGGGGTCTGAAATCGGCGGAAACGTCTGGATTAAGGAGTCCGTTCCGCCGCACTCCCGCGTCTACAACAAGCCCCCCGCGCCGGTCATCCGAACGATTGAATGATTGCCGTCTCCCAATTCCTGGCGATTGCCGCGGTTGTCGTCGGCACGTGGAACGGAAAGTGGTTTCCGTCCGGTCGCGCCGAGCACCGTGCGGCGCCGGCGGTCGAGGCGGCGACGATCGCGGCGGCGGGCGGGATGATTCGCTCGGGACTCGCGAAGATCGACCCGAAGGGAACGAACGACCTGATTCTCTGCTTCAACGAAATCCGCAATGCCGACGCCGCGAACGGTCTTTGCGCGGCGATCGGGCGGACGAACCTGACGGTTGCCATCATCTCGGGCTATCGCCGCCGCGACCGTTTCGACCAGCAGCAGGACGTCATCATGACGACCCTCCCCGTGCGCACGGCGAACTGGAGTCTTTGGCGGCGACCGAAGCGTATCTTTCCGCCGCGTGGATACGTCCATGCCGTCATTGAATTCCCCGATGGGCGGGAAGTTGCCGTTTACGCCGTTCACCTGAAGAGCAACTACGGTGCGACGACGGAGGCGATTCGCCGCGAAAACCGCCTCAAGCGGATGTATCCCGTCGAACAGATGATAGAACAGGGAAAGAATACCCCGCGTGTCATCATTGCCGGCGATTTCAATGCGGACTGCTGGCGGAAGGAGTTCGCGGAGGAGACGATTTTCAGGTCTTTTGCCGCAGCCGGATACGAAAATGCTCTCTCGCGACTGCCGGAAGGGGCGCGTGCAACCCATCCGAGCCGTTCGTTCGGCGACAGCACCCTCGACTATGTGATGGTTCGGGGGCTAAAAGTCATCGAAAATCCAGTTGTTGAGCCAAGTTCGGCAATTTCCGACCACAGTGCGGTCTTTGTGCTGTGCGACTGATTGGCAATTCGCACCGCAATCCGTGGCGATCACGGTTTCGCAGACCCGTCTTGCGCATCGTCCGAAGGTTTGATGCGCATCGACCTACCCCTTTGATGCGCATCGACCTACCCCTTTGATGCGCATCAAGCCTTCGCGGTGACCATTGGCACCACGGATCTGAAGGATTTTCACGGATTTGTCTCTATAGAAATGTTATAATACGCCCTGACGTTAACGCGAATAAAAGCATAAGGGAGACCGTTCTATGATGACAATTGTCTTAATGTTGCTTGCTGGCATTGCCCTGAAGGTCTGGCTGGCATGGTATAATGCGCCAGCGAGGGTCGGCGCAAGGGGTGAGAGAAGGGTGTCCGAGTGTCTGAAGACCGGCCTTCCTCAAGATTATCATGTCATAAACAACATCTATCTCCCCTTGACTGATGGCACAACCGCTCAAATTGACCATGGCGTTGTCTGCTGCCATGGAGTCTTTGTGATTGAGACGAAGACATATTCGGGCTGGATCTTTGGCGATGGAAAATCTTCCCAGTGGACGCAGACCATCTACCGCAAGAAAAGCCGATTCCAAAA
>CAVDWI010000009.1:0-27812 GCA_963612485.1 Barnesiella intestinihominis | reverse complement strand
CTGACAGCCATGGGGATGTCAAGATCCTTGAGGTCAATGCGACGAGCCAGAGCCATGACTGGCTGCAGTTCGACTTCGGCAGTCTCTTCGGGGACTACACAGAGCGCGTGGTCGATTGGTGCGTCGCGCACCGGGACTTCGATCGCTTCGCGCACGTGAGGACGTGGTATTGATGGTTGTCCGTGGAGAAAAGGGAGAACGTGGAGAAGGGGAATGAATAGCCGTGGAGATCGGGAGAGCGTGGAGAATGCGCGAAGCGAAATTCTCCATGTTCTACACGTTCTCCACGGCTAAAAAGTCTCGCTCTCCAGATTCTCCCGATCTCAACGGCTAAGCACCCCGCCCACCATCCGTGTCCATCCGTGAGATCAGTGGAGACGGTCGCCGGAGACAGCGGTTGCGCGGCAACGGCATTTCGGAATATGGTATAGTGTTCGCCATGAGACCCGAGCAGATGCCCTATGGCGTGAAGGACTTCAAGCGTATTCGGCTTGAGGACTTCTACTACGTTGATAAGACCGCCTTCATCCGCAAGATGGAGGAACGTGCGAATTTCCTATTTTTCGTGCGACCGCGGCGCTTCGGGAAGTCCCTCCTCTGCGAGACGCTGCGCTGCTACTATGAAGTCGCGGAGAAGGAGAATTTCCAGCGTCTCTTCGGCGACCTCGCCATCGGCAAGAACCCGACGAAGGATGCGAACCGCTATTTCGTGCTCTCGCTCGACTTCTCTTTTGTCGGCAAGAACAAGGGGGCGTGCTGGGCTGACAAGTTTGAGATCTACATTGATACGGCACTTAATAATCTCATAGATCTGCATCGCGACTTGCTCTCGTCACTGACGGATGTGGATGCGCTGATGAAGAATCCCGTGGCAGGCGCCAAGTGTGAGGCGCTCGTTCAACTTGTGCATCGTCTCGGATTGAAGTTCTATGTCATCGTTGATGAATATGACAATTTCACAAACGAGATCGTGTCCTCGGCAGAGGGCAGGACTTCCTATCGGGAAATCACGCACGGGACGGGCTTCTATCGCGGATGGTTCAAGCTTTTCAAGGGCGTTTGCGACCGCATCTTCATGACGGGCGTTTCGCCCGTGACGATGGACGACCTCACGAGCGGATTCAACATCGCGACGAACATCACGCAAGAAGAGGATTTCGGCGCGATGGTTGGCTTCACGGAAGAAGAGACGCGGCGGCTCTTCGAGGACTTCCAAGGCACGGGTAAGTTTACGGGCGGCGTCGCGTCGCACCTCGCCACCGTCAAGGCGTGGTACGACAGTTACTGCTTCTCGGAGCCATGCGTCGGCAGGGAGTCGCTCTACAACTGCGACATGGCGCTCTACTACCTCGGCAAGCTCGTTGCGACGGGCGAACCGCCGCGCAACCTCATCGACGGCAACATCCGCAGCGACTGGAACAAGCTGAACATGATCCTCGCCGCGCAGCGCCACGCCGAGACCTTCGACGGAGTCCTGCCGCTTACGGAGGAATTGGCGGACGCGGACGAGACGAGTTTCAGCCTCGTCGAGTCGTTCCCGATCGAGAAGATTCTTGATGAGAAGAATTTCAAATCGCTCTATTACTACTATGGCATTGTCACGATGGGGCGTCTCCGTCGCGGCAACTTGACGTTCCGCATCCCGAACGAGTGCGTCCGCCGCCAGATCTTCGAGTACATGCGCTCGCAGTACGCCTCGCGTCCGAACGCGGTGGACACGTCGGAGTTCATCGAGAAGTTCAACGCCTTCGCGTGGGACGGCGAGTGGCGCGAGTTCCTGACCTACCTCGCGGAGAAATACCGCGACAACGGCTCGCCGCGCGACGGCCTTTACGGCGAGGCGCGGATCAACGGCTACCTCCGCGCCTATTTGACGATGAAGAGCGTCTATATGGTGAAGCCGAAATTGTCGCATCCGTTCGGCTTCTCGGACTATGCGCTTTTTCCCGACCGCACATTGCCCGAGGGATACATCCCCGAGCAGAGTTACATCATTGAGATGAAGCACTCGAAGGCGGACGCCCCCGACTCTGAAATCGTGGCGAAGCATGAGGAAGCCCTTGCCCAGCTGAAGCTTTATGCGGACGACCCGAATCTTGCCGCGCTTGCGGGCGGCACGCCGGTACACTTCCTCTGCTACGAGTTCAAGGGACGCGACCTCATACGCCTCGAAGAAGTCTTGCCATGATTCCGAGGAGAAGCGGGTCTTCCGTTTTGAATACCTGAAGCGCAAGGCGGTTGCGTTTGCGAAAGACGCCCGCCTCCCCTTGATTGTCTGTGACACGAACTATGACAACAGCGAGATTCCGGATTTGACATTCGAGGACGGCATCACATACGGAATTCTGTTTGTGGTTCTCGCGCTTGGGCGTCTGTTTACCCACTATTACATCGCGTCTGGCGGTCCCGTCGTTGATTTCGAGAAAATCATGAGAGGCGGCTCGACATCCCATAACTTTTCGTCCGCTGCCAAATCGGAATAAGTGAGGTAGCGTTGGGCGCATTTGTCGAATGTGAAAAGTCGGGTTAGCGGTGCGGAAGGTGTCGGGGGACGAGGCGGCTACGAGAGGAGTTCGGCGAGGTCGTCCGTCGTGAGTTTCTCGACGATGGCCGCGTCGGTCGTGGCGACGGTCGCCGCGATGAGGGCTTGCTTGCGCCGCTGCAGGGCGAGTACTTTCTCTTCGATGGAATCCGCCGCGATGAGTTTGACGACATAGACTTTCTTCTTTTGCCCGATGCGGTGGGCGCGGTCGGTCGCCTGGTCTTCGACGGCTGGATTCCACCACGGGTCGTAGTGCATCACCATGTCCGCACCCGTGAGGTTCAGCCCCGTGCCGCCCGCCATGAGCGAAATGAGGAACACGGGTATCTCGGGCGTCCGGTTGAAGCGGTTGCATTCGCCGAGACGGTCTTTCGTCGAACCGTCGAGATAGCAGTAGGGAATGCCCTCCTTTTCGAGTTCCTTCCGCAGGACGTCGAGTTGCGAGACGAACTGCGAGAAGACGAGTACGCGGTGTCCGCCGTCGATTGCCTCGTCGAGTTGTTCCATGAATGCCTCGACTTTGCCGCGAGAGGCGATTCGCCGCAGTTTCATGAGAAGGGCGAGCATCTCGAACTTCGTCTTCGCGCCGCGCCGTTCCTTCTGGAGGACGACGTTATACTCGCGCTGGGTTTCCTCCGGCATCGGGCAATACGAGACCTTCACGAGCTTGTCGGGCAAGTCCTTCGCAACCGATTTCTTCAGGCGGCGCAGGATGAACGGGTGCAACTTGCGCTTGAGCCGCGCCTGTGCCGCCTGACCGCCTTCGCCGCCGTCGGCGATTGGCATCTCGTAGCCGACCTTGAACGTCTCGTAATCGCCGAGGTAGTTCGGCATGAGGAAGTCGAAGATCGACCACACGTCCGTAACGGAGTTCTCGATTGGCGTACCCGTGAGGACGAGCCGCTGGTCGGCGTGAAGGTTCTTCGCCGCACGGGCGTTGCGCGTCCGGCGGTTCTTGATGTGCTGCGCCTCGTCCAGCACGACAACGGCGAAATCCTGTTCGAGATACGCCGTCTCGAAGTCGCGCTGAAGGAGTGCGTAGGAGGTGATGACGAGATCAACCTCTCCGATGCGCCCGAAGTCGCGGGCGCGGTCGGCGCCGGAGATGACGAGCGTCTTGAGCCAGGGCGTGAACTTCGTCGCCTCCGCCTCCCAGTTCCGCACGAGCGAGGTCGGGCAGACGATGAGCGAGGGCTTGTTCGCCGAAGCCTTCCGTATGCGCGGAAGCGAGAGCCAGGAAAGTGTCTGGAGCGTCTTGCCGAGACCCATTTCGTCCGCGAGAAGCCCGCACAGCCCTGCGTTCTCCAGGAAGCGCATCCAGTAGACGCCCTGCTTCTGGTAGGGGCGAAGCACGTGATCGAGCGGACCGAGCGCAATGGGCTCGAACTTGGCGTTGCCCTCGCGGTTGCGTTCGGCGGCAACCTCGCGCCAGTTCGCCGCGGCGGAATCGTCAAGGTCAATGCTGTCCAAGAGGTCGAGCGACGCCTTTACGTAAGGGGCGTGGACACCGCTCACGCGGAACCAGCCGTCCGCCGCGCCGCTTCCCCGCGCCGCGCAGTCGCGGAAGACGCCGTGCATCTCCTCGATTGCCGAGTTGTCGAGCAACGTGATGCGTCCGTTCTTGAGGATGTAGCCGTCGCCCCGGTTGAGCGCGGCCTGGATCTCCACGGGCGAGACGTCCGTACCCATCGCGTCGAATTCGTAGGCGACGTCGAACGCACCGCCCGGCGCATCGCGTATCTTCACCACCGGCACGACGGAAGGCATCGTATCCGTCAGGTTCATGAGCCGCTGCGACAGTTCGACGCGCCATCCCTTGCGCCGAAGAAAGGGGAGTCCCGCACCGAGGAAGTTGAGGACTTTCTGCTGGTCGGTGAGGTAGTATTTAACGTCTCCCTCGCGGTAGCCCGGTTCAAAGCCGTATTTCTCCACGAGTTTGGCCGCCGCCTTTTCGTCGGGGAGCGACCGGGTGCGCCGCACGAGCGGGTCGTCCGCGTCGGGCAGCCACACGACCCGTTCGCCCTGTATCGAACAGGCGGGGAACTCGACTTCCCCGTAATGCGCGTCGAGTTCGATGGAGAGGCTCGCACGCGACCCAGAGACGAGCGCGGAGAACTTCGGCATCATCGGCACGGGAATGAAGTCCTCCTCGCCCGATGCGGCGCTTTCGTCCTCGGTGGAAGAAGGGGGTGTTTCGTCCTCGACTTCATCCATCTCCTGAACCATCACGGCGATGCCGAGCGCGACCACGTGCGGGCAGATCTGCCCGTAGCGCTGGTTTGCCGCGCACGGACAGGCGGACTTGATGCGTCCGCCGGGTTCGAGGTGGAAGGTGACGGGCATTTCCCAGCCGTCGGGCTGTTCGATTCTGCCGCGAATCTCGAGCTTGTCATCATCATACTCGGCCTTCGTCACATCGCCGGAATTGACGAGTGCAAGCGCCTGGTTGAATACCTCAACGCCGCCCCACTGGACGAGTTCGTCCTTCGTTATGCCACTTCTGACCATCTGTACCGGACTAAAGGTTCTTGATTATCTGCTGGGCGTCGCGAACGGTGTTGCCCTCGCAGTCCAGAACGCCCGCGAATTCGGGAATGACCGAGGCAACGCCCGGCGCGGTTCGCAGACGGAAGAGAAGTATGTAGCGGCGATAGTGGCGTGTGGGGGTGAAGGTCGCGGAAGGCGCGTCATCGAGTCCCGCCTTGGCATTCCCGATGAGCGTCGCATTGTCGCCGAGACCGAACGCGATGAGCGGTCCGCCCGTCAGGGCGACATCTTCCTTCACTTCGGAATCGGAATACTCCGCATCGGTTTCGTATCGCGCAATCAGGTCCTGCCCGAAAGCACGGTAGATGGCTCGACCCCGGTTTGTCTTCGGGTTGATTGCGGCGACATACATCTCATTCGTCACGCTCCTGACGATACAGGCGGACCGCTCGGGGTCAAGGCCGTTCGTCTCGTTTGGGATGGTGCCGTCATCGCCCGTGCCGTAGACGCGGTAGGGCGTGAGCGCGGCTTCGTCGGAGGGGTTGGCGTAGAGGTTGTGGAAGAGGAGGTATTTCAAGCCGAGGCGGGTGATGAGCCCGTCCGTCTCGGACTGGTTGAGCGAGTAGTAGCAGAAGACATCCGTTAAGGTCGAGCAAAGCCCGCTGTTCCGTTCGGCGATTGCGTCGGGGGCTGGCACGCCCTGGTCGGTCGGACCAAGGTAAAAGCCGCCCGACGGGAGGTTCGTGACGATTGTCGCGCCGAAGCCGTCCCCTGCACCGCGTTCCACGCCGCCCACCTGCGCCCCGAAGAGGGCGTCCAGTTTGTTGAGGCGGTTGCCCTCAAGGGAAAGATAACTCTCGACGCCGCGCTCGACCGCCTTCTGGTTGGCGATGGAAACCTTCCGTGCGGAAGTCTCCTTCAGCCCGCCGACCTTGTTGACGGCGAGCGTCGAAACGATGGCGATGATGGCGATGACCATCAAGAGTTCGATGAGCGTGAATGCCTTCTTCATTTGTCAGTCCTTTCAAACGGTCGGATATTATTTCACAATGTTGTGCAGGTCGTCAAGGATGGTTCGGTCGGGTGCGGGTCCGTCGTCCTTCTTGAAGACGCCCATGCTGTCGCGTCCGTCCGCGGCGGGATGCGCCGAGAGGGCCTTCAGGAGTTCCTCCGAGATGCGCCCGCCCTCGTAGGGCGTGGAGATGACGTGCGGCTTGATGAGTACGATGAGTTCCGTGCGTTGTTTGCTCTTCTCCGTGCCGCGAAAGAGCCAGCCGAGGAGCGGAAGCGAGCCGAGGAAGGGGGTTTTCGTGTAGACTTCCTTCTCCGTTTCGCGGATGAGGCCGCCCGCCATCACCGCCATTCCGTCCTTCGCGACGAACGTGCCCGTGAGCGAGCGGGAGTAGACGACGTCGACCGCCGTCTGCGCCACCGGTTCGACGCTTCCCGACGTGTAGATCGGAATCTTGCCGCCGTTTTCCTGGACCTCGGAGTTCTCCTGAAGAAGGCGCAGCGTGACGGTCTTGTCGGAGTTGATGTTCGGCGTGATGAGGAGCATCGTCCCCACGTCCTGGTACTCGAATTCCGTTGCGGGGGATGTCACGGTCTGGCGTTCGCCGATGACGACCTGGCCGGAGATGCCCTTGACGATTGGGTGCTCGTGTCCGTCGAAGATGCGCGAGACCTCGTTGTTCGCGACGAGCAGGGTGGGGGTTGCGAGCGTCTTCACCTTGCCGTCCTTCTGCAGGAGTTGGATTCGGGCGGCGATGTTCCGGCTCACGACCTGGAAACTCATTGCGCCCGCCAGCGTCGGGTCGGCCACGACGGGCGAGAAGCCGGGAAAGCCCGAAATGACGTTGTTCGCCGGATACGTCTGGTTTCCGTCCGCGTCAGTTCCCGAAACGTTCAGGTTCTTCTCACGGTTGAAACTGTAGCTGAACTCCGCCGTGTAGTCGTCGGTAATGTCGAGTTCAAGCACCTTCACCTCCATGAGCACCATGGGTGTCGGCACGTCGAGTTTCTTCACGAGACGGCGGATTTCGTCCATCACCCGCACGTCGCTCGTGCGTACGATGAGCATGTTGTTCTTGCGCGAGAGCGTGACGAAGATGTTCGCCGAACCGGGATGGGAAGCCCCGTAGACTTCCTCGAACTCGTTCGTCGCGCCGTTCTGGTAGGCGGACTCCAGACGTTTCGCATCCGTCGTCGAAAGAACGCTACTCGCAGAATTGACGCGGCGGCGTGAACGCGGGCTGAGCTGGTCCCACTGGGTGAGGCGCGAGAACGCATTGCCGCGGCTGAACGAGAACGTGCCGGAACCCGAACGCGAACTTGTGGTGGAGGCGCGTGTCGTGTTCATGTCGAGGAACTGCGAGCCGCCGTTCTCGTCCAGCACGCGAAAGCGGCGGAAGCGCCGCGAAAGGTCGTTCTCGTCGTCCTCGTCCATTTCCTCCTCACCTAGGGAGAGGAGGGTGCGGTCGGGGTAGAGCCCGTAGATGACGCTTGCAACTTCAATGACGTTCGGATAGAGGAGCGTGAAGGTCTCGGTCGCCTCCTCGCGGAAGGAGGTGAGGTTGTCGTTGTATTCCTGCATCGTCGTGATGCGGATGACGTTGCCGTTCGGTTCGCGGCGGAACCACAGCCCAGTGGCGCGGCAAATTTCCTCGACCGCCGCATCCGCCGAGACGTTGCGTAGGAAGATCGAAACGGTCTTGCTGGCGGTTGCGTCGGAGGAGGAAATGTTCACGCCCGTCTGGTCGGCGACGAGACGCATCAGAAGCCCGATCGGCACGGCTTCGCACTCAAGGTAGCGAATGAGTTCGGCCGGTGCGTTCGTCGGTGCGGCGAGAGGCAGGTAGGAGCCCGAGAGGAAGAGCGCAGCGGCATTCGTCGAGGTCGCGAGTTCCACGCCCCTCACTGTGACGGAGCGGATGCCGACCGCAAGCCGAACGCCCTCCACAACGGCCGGCACGGTGCTTCCCGCACGGACGATTGCCGCGTGGGCGGGGTCGCGCCCGACGAGGGCGACGCCGTCTTCCGTGCGGCCGACGACGAGGGCGTGGAGTTTCAGTTCCGCCGCGTCCGAGAGGTGCTGCTTCAGGCGGTCGGCCATCGCCGCCGCCGGGATGGTCGGGTCGTCGCCCGCCGCGCCGCAGACGCCCGGCACGAGGAGGAGCATCGCCCCAACCGCGCTCAATCTCAACAACATTCGTTTCATTTCGTCTTTCCTTTCTTCTTCTGCCGTCCGTCAGTTCGTGCCCGTCATGGCGAAGAGCGCCATGAAGAAGGCCACGTAGACGAAGCCGACGATTCCGCCCGTGATGCAGATTGTAACCGGCTCGATGAGCATTCCGAAACGCTTCACCGCGAGGGCGAGCAGCATTTCGTGGAAACGTGCCGTTTCGCCGAAGATCTCGGGGAGCGAACCCGTCACCTCCCCGACGGCAGCCATCCGCCGGAGCATCGGCGTGAATTCGACCGCCGGGCGCAGGCTCTCGGCAAGAGACTGACCCTTCATCACGCCGTCGTGGGCGTTGCGGACGCGCCGCCTGAACCGGCGGTTTGCCATCAGCCGCGTCGCCGTCGCAAGCGAGTCGAGAAGGGTTATGCCCGACTCCGTCATGATTTGCATGGAGCGGGCGAAGAGCGCGGTGCCCGCGAGACGCAGGATGCGCCCCGTAATCGGCAGTCGCAGGAGGAAGGCGTCTTCTAGTTCCCTCCCGCCCGTATGAAAGCCCACGGCAATCCACGCGGCGGCTACCCCCGTCAGCACGGCGAGGATGGTCGCCCCGTTCGCATTGATCCACGCCGAGACGTCAACCAGCAGTTGGGTAATCGTCGGGAGCTGCGCTCCGCCCGACACGAGGAACTCCGTCACCTTGGGAATCACCGCCATTACGAGGTAGGCGCTGACGCCAATCGCCATCACGACCGCAATCACAGGATAGACGAGCGCGTTCACCACCGCCGTGCGCAAGTTCCGCCGCGCCTCCAGTTGATCCGCCGCCCGCGTCACCGCGTGTTCGAGTTCGCCCGACCGCTCGCCGACTTCCCCAAGGCGGATGACAATCTCGTCGAAGTGACGCGGTTCGAGTGCGAGCGACTCCGCAAACGAATGCCCGTGCAGGATCGATTCGCGCACCCGCCGCCACGTCCGCCGCGCACGGGGCGAGAGCGCCTGATCCTCAACCGTCGAGAGCGCGTTCACGAGCGTCACGCCGCTGCGGAGCATCGAGGCGAGTTGCCGAAGCCCCATCTCGACGTCGAAGCCCGTCATCGGCTTCAGCCACGCGGGATTCCACGCGCCCGGCAGACCGTCCGCTTCGCGCACCTCCTCGATGTCCAGGACGAGCAGTCGTTCCGTGCGGAGGCGAACCATCAGCGCATCACGCGATTCCGCGTCCCGCAGATCGGTTCGTGTGATGCCCGTCGCATCCCGCGCTCGCACCCTGAATCGCATCAGTCGCCCAGCACCCGGATGATTTCCGCGAGCGAGGTCGCTCCCGCCAGAACTTTCTCCCGCGCATCCGTCCGCATCGGACGAAACGCCGCCTCTGTCATGTTCGGTTCGTAGAGTTCAAAGAGTCCGATTCGCCCGGCGAAGCCGCGCCCGCCGCAGTCCGCGCACCCCTTCGCCCGCCAGAGGCGCAGACCCTCCCGTCGCGCGAGGCCGAGCAGGGCGAGTTCCGCATCCGTCGGTTCGTAGGACTCGCGGCATATCGGGCAGAGCCGCCGCACGAGCCGTTGGGCGACGGAAAGGCGCAGCGTTGCCGAGACGAGGTTGGGGTCGAGCCCCATGTCGGTCAGGCGTGTGATCGTTGATTTCGCGTCGTTCGCGTGGAGGGTCGAGAGGACGAGATGCCCCGTGAGCGCGGCCTTCACCGCCGCGTCAAGCGAGTCCGCGTCGCGAATCTCACCGATCATCACGACGTCGGGGTCGTGCCGCAGAAGCGACTTCAGGGCTTTTGCGAAGTTCACCTTGTCCGCCGCGTCAACCTCCGCCTGTGCCACGCCGGGAATCTCGTATTCAATCGGGTCTTCCACGGTAATGACGTTGAGGGCGTTGTTCTTCAGCAACTCGTTAATCGCCGCGTAGAGCGTCGTCGTCTTGCCGCTGCCCGTCGGTCCCGTGAGCAGTACGAGGCCGAACGGACGGCGAATCACCTTGTCGAAGAGCGCACGGTCGGCGGCGGACATGCCGAGGTCGTCCATCGTGAGCCGCCGTCCGCCGACTTCGAGGAGTCGGAGCGTGATGCGCTCGCCGTGCCGCACGGGCAACGTCGCCATCCGCACGTCGAGCGGCGACTGGTTGAGCGCACCCATCCCGACGGGTCGCCACGTGAAGCCGCCGTCCTGCGGGGCGCGGCGTTCGGCGATGTCGAGCGAGGCGAGAACTTTCAACCGGCTCGTGAGCGCACTCTGCATCGCGGCGGGAATGCGCAGTACGTCCTCAAGTTCCCCGTCGATTCGGAAGCGCACACGCACCGAATCCGCCGACGGGTCGAAATGCACGTCCGAGGCGTGAAGGAGAAGCCCCGCCCGGAGAATGCGATCCACGAGCTGGACGCTGTCTGTGAGCGTCTCGGCGTGGGCGAGGAGTTGGTCAGCGGTAAGCATGGTGCAGTCGCTCCTTCAGTTGTTCGGGGTTCTTCGAGTTCGCGAGAGCCGTGCGCTCGTCAATCATCCCGGCCGTGAACAGGGCGGAAAGGGACTGGTCGAGCGTCTTCATGCCAACCGCCGCGCCCGTCTCGATCAGCGAATAGAGCTGGGGTGTACGCCCCGTGGCGATCAGGTTGGCGACGGCGGAAGTGTTGACGAGCAGTTCGCCCGCGAGGCATCGCCCCGTGCCGTCCAGCTTCGGCAGAAGCCGCTGGGCGAAGATGCCGCGCAGCACGAGCGCGAGCTGGCGGCGGATGCTGTTCTGCTCGTCGGATGGGAAGACCGAGACAAGCCGCTCCACCGCCCCGGCGCAGTCGCCCGCGTGAAGCGTTGTGAAGACGAGATGCCCCGTTTCCGCCGCGCGGAGCGCCGTACGAATCGTGTCGAGGTCGCGAATCTCCCCGACGAGAATCACGTCCGGATCCTGACGGAGGGACTCGACGAGCGCATCGTTGAAACTCTTCGCGTCGCGCCCGACCTGCCGCTGACTGATGAGACACCGCGCCGGCTTGTGGATGTATTCAATCGGGTCCTCAATCGTGATGACGTGTCCGTTGCGCGTCTGGTTGATTCGGTCGACGACCGTCGCAAGCGTCGTGGACTTGCCGCTCCCCGTGGCGCCCGTCACCACGACAAGACCGTCCCTCTCTGAGCAGAACTCCTCCAGTCGCGTCGGAACGCCCAGTTCGGCGAAACTCCTGAACCGTGCGTCGAGCCGCCGCAGCGCGACGGCGTGGCGCGACGATTCGCAGAAGACGTTGAATCGGTAGCGAAGCCCCGACGGACTCGTCAGCGCACCATCGAGCGCACCCTCCTTCTGCAAGATTGTGCGTACGCGCTCCGTGCCGTCGGGGCAACCGATTGGCAGGGTGAAGAGACCGAGTTCCATTGCAATCGCGTCCACCGTCCGCAGGTCGAAGGGACTGAACCCACCCTTTTCAATCAGGTTTCCGCGAATGCGGAAGCGCGGCCGCTGATCGGCCATCAGGTGGATGTCGCTCGCCTCGAACTCCTCACCGAGGGCCAGCAGATTCCGCAACTGTTCACTCATTCCCATGCCCATGTCACGTTTCCTTTCTTCTTTACAGCCAGAGCGACAGCGTCCACCGTCCGCGTTCCGATTCGTTCAGGTTCACCTTTTCGGGGATGACGGCCATCTGCCGCGATGCGAAAGCCTCAAGTGCTTTCACCACCTGCGGGTAGCGTCCCTCGACGACATACGTGCGTAGGATGGGGTTCGGGCAAACGCCCGTCGCCGTCAGGATGTCGCCGCCGACAAACTTCCGCGCACTCTCTAGCGTAGACGCGGCGATTTCGTCGAAGCGGATGTTCGATTCCGTCTGTGCATTCTGAACGGTGGCGACGAACAGCCCCGCTCCGTTCAGGACGTTCAGCACCGCCCGTTCGCGTTCCGCTGTGCCGCTCTCGCACCGCGCCTTCACCTTCGCTTCGGGCGGAGGCAACTTCCGCACAGCCTCCAGTTCCGCTTCGGCGGCGGTCAGGTTGCGCCGCGCCGTCGCCATCTCGAACGCGAAGTCGGCTTCTGTCACAAGTGCCGCGTGACGGCGTTCGAGAGCGTCCAGCCGTCGCCCGGCTTCGGCTCGCCAGCCGTACCAGTAGCACGCGACGACGGCGAGCGGCACGACGACGGCGAGGAAGAGTTTATCCTTTGTCCTGATTTCAGTCATGGTTCATTATGCACTCGAAGTTTGTCATGGGCCCCGCGCCCTGCACGGCGATCGGGCCAGTCTCGAACCGCCATCCGCGCTTCGCCGCACGGAGCGAGAGGTCTTCCATCGTCTCCGCCGCCGCCGCCGTCGAGAGCGCCGCCGCCCGCAGTACGATTTGCCGCGCACCGCCGCCGATGGACTTCACGACCGCCCGCGTCTCGCACGCCGTCGCGATCTCGGAAAGCATCGCCGCATACGCGGCGCGAAGTCGCTCTGCCGCGTTCTGCGCCCGTTCCGCCGTCTGCCGCTTTTCGCGGATCGAGCGGATTTCATCCCGCTTCTGCCGCGTCGCATTCCGAACGCCGTTCACCTGCGCGTCGAGTTGGCTTTGCCGCGCCACGACCTTGCCGAGCCGTGCCGTCCGCCACGCCGTTACGCCGAAGTCGATGGCGATGAGCGCGAGAAGGGCGATCCCCGCCCAGACCGCCGGCTTCAGGTAGCGTTCCAAACCGCCGCGTCCGCCCGTGCGCCGCGTCCGCCGCCGCACCGCCACCTCGTAGACGCGGACGGACGGGTCGTCATCCGCTATCGGCTGGTAGGCGACTTCCGCCTCGTCGGGCGCAATCCCCGAGAACGGCTCGACCTCGTAGGCGAGTGCTGTCGCCAGTTCCTCCGGACGCAGTCCCTCGATCTGCACCGCCGCCATCCGCACCTGCTGGCGGAAGGCGGTGGGGTCGTGCTGCACGTCGTTTCTGTTTCCGCTTTTGTTCATGGCAGAGGAAGTTGGATGAAATTGTCGCCGGGGCGAACCACAATCTGCCGCGCCACGCCCGTGACGTTCTCCTTCAGGATGCGTACGCCGGGGGTCAGACCCGTGAACTCGGCGGGCGTCGGGAACGAGACCGTCGCCGTCGCCCCCGTGATTAGTCCGTCCGCCGGCCCATACCACGTGTAGGTGATGGAGGAGTAGGTGTTCGTTCCAAGGGGCGCACCGCTCACGATGAGACGGCTTTCCGCGCCGCCGTTCGGGATGAGCGAACAGGTTCGCCGCGTTTCGGGACGCGCGGCCGCGCCGTAGTGCGAGACCGCCAGCGCCACGCCGTTCGTCGCACTCACCCGCTCAAGCCCCGCGTCGTCTTTTATGACGAACTCGTTCCCCCACGGGTCGCGCAACGCCGACTTGCCGAACGGCAGACGCAGGTAGGGCCCGCGCCATCCCGTCGGCACCCAGACCGTCTCGTCCGCCAGCGACTTCGCCCCCGCGACGAGATTCTCGCTCTTCGCCTTGAGGACGGCGAACTGCCGCGCTTCCGCCGGGCAGACCCACAGTTCCGAGAGCGAATTCGTTTCCGCCGCGTTCGGCAGTCGCCCCATGTCCGCGAGAAATCCCGTCGGCAGTCCGTCCGCGCCGCGTTCGTAGACGCTGGCGCGAATCGTCTCCAACTGGCGGTCGGCGACGGACTCCAGTTTCTGGTCGCGCAGGTGGGCGAACTCCCGCACCGCGAGATGCGTGAGAAGCGCGATGATGCCCAGCACGACGACAAGCTCGACCAGTGTAAACGCCTTCCTCACCGTTCCTCCTCTCCTTCGTCCACGTCGTTCCGCAGAAGGAAAAGGACGAGATCGTCCCCCCGTGCCACGCGGTCGTTGCCGTCGATCAGTCCCGCCTGACGCACGAGCCGACGCTTTCGCTCGCCCCACGAGGTCGCCCACCAGTTCGTGCCGTTCGCGTCGAAGCACGGCGTGTCGAGCCGTCCGTCCGGGCCGGCGGATACGACCCGCGCATAGCGAAAGCGCAATTCCTCCGGCAGGTTCGTCGTCACTCCGTCGAACGCCTGGGGCGGCGGAATCTGGAGGACATACGGGTTTCCCCACGGGTCCAGCAGGGCGGGTTCGCCGGGAAAGCCGTAGACCGAACAGCCTTCGCGCCCGTTCAGGACGTCACGCGGCAGGCTGAGTTGCGTTACAATAGGATAGAAGCCGCGCTCGCCAAAGGTCTGATCGTCCGCAAACCGCGTATCCGCTCGGGCGGGGAAGGACGCGGCGGACTTCTTCACGTAGGGCCCCCGCCAGCCGCGTTCCGCGTCCACGTCCCATCGGAAGAAGGTCGCGGGTTTCGCGCACCCACGGTTCGCTGTCCAGCCGTCGTCTATCCGAACGCCGGGTGTCCGCGTCGAATCTTCTCCTTCTATAAGGCGCACGTAGAGGTTCGTCGGCATCAGGAGGTTCGCAAGTCGCAGAGAACCGAGCGAAAACCCAGGGATTCCGCGAAAGTCGTGCAGATAGCCCGTTTCTTCGTCGATGAACGCCTCGCGCAGGACTTTCAGGTCGTTTTCGGCGGCAATGCGCTGCGCGGTCGTGCCCACGCGCCCGACGCGTGAAACGGCCACCACGGCGATAACTGACATTATCGCCACCACAATCACGAGTTCCATCAAGGTAAACCCGCTGTGGATCTCGATCTTCCTATGCGACATCCACTCATTGGAACGCCGCGAACGTGCAACTGGTTCACTTGCCGAAACCCGCAAGTCGGGTGCGCATCTCCGCCCGTCCCCCTGCACATCTCAACCCGTTCGAACGGGCAGGGACTCCCGTTTAGAAACGGGACTTGTGTGATTTGACAGGCTTTGCCGCGTTTTGGTACAATTTCTCCACAGTTGAATGGAGAGATTAACATACGTCCCCAAGGACGGAGAGCAGTCATAGCCTTGTTGGCTCTTGGCGTAGAACTGAATCTTGCCGCGTCAGATGCGACGACGGTAGCAGTTCCTTTTCCCGTAACCCTCGCTCAAACGGCTGATGGCACGATTTGGGCAGGAACGGACGGAGATGGACTTTGGTACAGCAATGATGTTGTCAGGGCATGGAAGAAAGACTCCCAATACGAAAAAATCGGCGGAAGTTGCTCGTTCTGTCTTTATGAAGATTCGAATGGCCGCCTGTGGTCTGGATCTCTTTCGGAGGGGCCTTGCGTTTACGATGGCAAGACATGGCGCGCTTTTTCGCTCGAATCATGGATTGACCTAGTTCCGCCCGAACGCCGCGAATACATTGCCGAGCCTTCGTCCGGCTTTTGGCGGCGAGCCGCCCAAACGGCCTACCATTTCAGGCCTCCGCTTTCTGTGGAGACCTCTGGGGAAAAAACAGAAAAGAAAGAGGAAAAAAGAAGAAATGAAACGATTCAACATAACGGTCGGGTGCATACTATTCGCCCTGCTGGCGCTGGCGGACGAGGAATGCCCCGTCCTTGAAGAGGGGCGCATTGACCTCTCGACATCCTTCAAGATAGTCCCCGGGTTGCACGACTATGCGCGCACGTGCGAGCATCGTACCAACGGGACATTCTCAGTCCGCGTCCTGTCAGACCCGAAACTCAAGGAAGAATGGCACATCGACAAGGGGCAGCCGACTTTCAAATGGAGTGGCATCAGCGGCGAAGTGTCGGGCGAGGGGCTTCAACGCTGACGGTCAACTTGCCGGGATGCGGGACATCCTACAATGTGATGGTCACGGCAATATGGGCGTTAACGAAGGAGGACGGCGAAACCTCAATGGCGACGGCATTCGAGGAAATGACATTCGACGCAATCGACTATGCGTTTCAGATAGGCCCTCCGGGGGTGGACGGATGGGGAGCGGACCATCTCGTTGACAGTCACGCGGCAGAATTGCAGGTGACGGCGAGAGGATGCACCCATATGAACGAGCTCAGCCTATTGCCAGAAGCCAAGACGATGCCAAGGGATGGCATAACGCCGCAAAATGAGGTCGGCAAGACAACTATGACGTTCATCAGCAGGGGCAATCCTCTTTCCTGGCAAATACCCTGTCCTTACTGGTACGGCGGTTCGCCAACCAATGACCCGCCCGCCTGTTGCTACTCAAACGCCGCGAAATATGAAATACGCCTCAATCCGGACGGCTGCGGACTGCACCGAAAGGAGGTAAGCGCCCATTTGCCAAAGTCAGACCTCGTTTCACGAATGATTGCGATGCCTGGAGCCGTCAAGACGGCGAAGATCTCCATTGCGAGACAGGAGACCGTAACCAATGGGGAGGCCGTTGTCTTGCGAACATGGTTTACACGGACAGACTACGAGATTCCACCTGCGGGTTCCGTAAACGAAGCGACATCCCAGTACAGAGATAAAATCGGGAAAGAGGAAAATGTACACATCCGGCAATTCATGCGAACAAGCGGCTACGGGTTTGAAGACCTGTATTCTTTGAAGGATGCTCTTTCCAGGGTGGGAATCCTTATTAGCGACGAGTTTTTCGATTGTGAGAGCGAACAAGAAGCCAAGCTGAAGATCGGGTCGATTCGCAAGGCGATTAGAACCGAGAAAAACATAAGCGATGATTATTGGCATCAGAATCGGGGTTACATTGAGCGAGATGCGAAAAGAATCGCAGGGTACAAGGAAGCCTATTTGTATCATTGCACCTACGAGAAAGAATATGGAGCAGGAGACAAGATTCACAAAACAATCATCGAGGAAGCCTACTATGGACGCAAATAATCATGTCATTAAGAAACTCGTTTTCCTTGCATTATGGACAGCATTGTCTTTTTTTACAACTCAGTTAAAAGGTCGTGTTTTCGAGAATCTCATTCCTCCGCGAGAATTCCCCGACCTGCCAGAGGGCATCCAAAAAGATATTTGTTCAAATCTCGCGCAATGTATCGTTCGCAAGGACATTGACTGCGGGTTGCTGCAGATGTTTCCCGAGTATGTCACTACGAACGCGTGGACTGCGCTCCCCTATTCAGGGAAAGATTTTTTCTTTATGCAGGACTTGGGCTTTCGCCCCACGCGCATTATCCGAACGACATTCACGGAGTCCAATCCTGCGCAGACATCCGAACAGAAGTTCCCCGCCTATTTTCAGCTTCGGAATCTTAGTGACAAGCAATGCTACGAACGAAGAATAATGGAAGGCAGGAAGGTGACATATTCCCCTGCAATAATTGACATTGGGCCCAATTGCATTTTTGCTTTTTTCGAACGTCTAAAGACGCATGAGTGGGATTCAGACGATATATTTGTTTGCGAAGAATTATGCAAACTTGACATGCGGGACTGGCCGGATTCCTGTAGAAGTCTCTGGCAGACCTCTGCGTATGGCATTATGCCAGGTTGTGCTTTTACCGTCAGTGAACGGCATGGCATTCCGCCTCCAACAGTCCAACTTTCGAAAGGCATGAAGAGAATAATAGATTCTTACTATCGCAGTGCTCGATTGGAAAACAATCTCCATCCCCTGATTGAATTGAGCGACCGCGAGGCGACAGAAATCGTCTACCTGACAGCACTTTGCCGAGGAAAGGTGAAGTCGCTGGACGAGTTCAATGCGACATTCGTCCCCAAGGGCGAGACATTCCTCGTCACACTGACGGCGGCGGAATGCGAGACCGAAATCGGACAGATGCTCTACAAACTTGTCAGAAAACGCAGATTTATCGGTGAGAACGCCCCGTTGTGAATTATGCCATACTACTCACTGTATGCAACGGAAACTGTCAGATGTGAGGCTTGTTGTGGTGCGCGTTGCGGTTGCGACGCTTGCGTTTTTCCTTTCAGTCGGTGCGTTCGTCCCCACTCACGTGGAGCGTCTGCGCGAGAAAATCGCGAGTGGCGACCGCATGATCATCCGCCTCTCCCGCCAGCCGCACGTAGAGGTTCGTCGGCATCAGGAGGTTCGCAAGTCGCAGAGAACCGAGCGAAAACCCAGGGATTCCGCGAAAGTCGTGCAGATAGCCCGTTTCTTCGTCGATGAACGCCTCGCGCAGGACTTTCAGGTCGTTTTCGGCGGCAATGCGCTGCGCGGTCGTGCCCACGCGCCCGACGCGTGAAACGGCCACCACGGCGATAACTGACATTATCGCCACCACAATCACGAGTTCCATCAAGGTAAACCCGCTGTGGATCTCGATCTTCCTATGCGACATCCATTTGTTGAAACGCCGCGAACGTCCGAGCGGTTCAGTCGCGTCACGGGTTCGGGCTGGGTCACACTTCGCCACCGCATTTATGGTATAATACGCTGCAATGAGTCTGAGAAGGTAAAAATCAACATGGGTATACGCATACTTGGCACGGGCAGTTATCTGCCCCCGAAGGTCGTGACGAACGACGACCTCGCGAAGCCGCTGGATACGTCCGACGAATGGATTTATTCGCATACGGGCATTCATTCGCGTCACGTCGCGGAAGAGGGCGACAGCGCCTCGACGATGGGAACGAAGGCCGCGAAAGCCGCGCTCGAGGCGGCGAACGTGAAGCCGGAGGAGGTCGGGCTGATCGTCGTCGCGACCTCAACGGCGGACTACAATCCCTTCCCCTCGACGGCGTGCCTGATTCAGGATCTGCTCGGGTGTGCGAACGCGGGTGCGTTCGACCTTCAGGCGGCGTGCTCGGGGTTCGTCTATGCGCTCGAACAGGCGCGCGGCTTCCTGAACTTCTACCCGGAGCGCAAGGCGCTTGTCATCGGGTCGGAATGCCTGACGCGGGTCGTGAACTGGGCGGATAGGTCGAGTTGCATTCTCTTCGGGGACGGCGCGGGTGCGCTAGTGCTCGGCAACGACGAAGCCCCGGGACTTGCGGCGACGCATACGGGGGCCTACACGATTCTCGGTGCGGACGGCAGCGGCGGCAACTTCATTACGCGTACGGGCGGGACGAAGGATTCACTTGAGTTCGACCCCGTCTACGGGATTCCGCTTCCGCCGCCGCCGGTGCAACCCGTCATGAAACTCGCGGGGCACGACGTGTTCGCCTTTGCGGTGCGTACGCTCTCGAAGGTCGTCACCGACCTGTGCGGGAAGTTCGGCACGAACCCCGCCGACCTCGACCGCGTCTTCGCCCACCAGGCGAACGGGCGCATCATCGAGGCGGTTGCGCGGCGGATGAAACTGCCGCTGGAGAAGTTCTGGCTGAACCTGGCGGAGACGGCGAACACGTCCGCCGCGTCCATCCCGATTTCGCTCGACCAGGCGGTTCGCGCGGGCGAACTGAAGGACGGAATGAAGATTGTGATGGTCGGCTTCGGTGCGGGGCTTACCTATGCCGGGACCTACTGCACCTGGCCCAACCTCTGATAAACACGATTTAGACAAGAAAGGATAACGTTACCATGAAGAAAGTCATGATTACGGGCATTGGCATGCTCACCGCAGTCGGCAACGGCAAGGCCGCCACGTGGGAATCCATCAAGGCCGGCAAGCCGGGCGTCGGTCGCATTACGAAGTTCGACTCGTCCCGCTGCACGTGTCAGGTCGCGGCGGAAGTCAAGGGCTTCGAGGAGTATGCCATCGGCGGCGGTCTTCTCGACAAGCGCGAGGCGCGGCATATGGCGCTTTTCTCCCAGTATGCCGTGACGGCGGCGGTCGAGGCGTGGCGGGACGCGGGCTTCACCGACGAGAACCGCCCCGACATGGATCGCGTCGGCACGATTCTCGGCGTGGGCATCGGCGGGCTTGACGTCACGGGCGAATCTTACAAAGTCCTCTTCGACCGTGGTCCCGACCGCCTTTCGCCGCTGGCGATTCCGGAACTCATCTCCAACGAGGGCGCGGGCAACATCGCGCTTGCGCTCGGCGCGAAGGGGCCTTGTCAGGTGATTACGACGGCGTGCGCCTCTTCGACGGATGCGCTCGGCTACGCGATGGACGCGATTCGCGCGGGCCGCGCTGACATCGTGATTTCGGGCGGCAGCGAAGCGACGATCCTTGAGTTCTGCGTCGGTGGCTTCATGAAGGAGAAGGCCCTTGCGACGAAGTTCAACGATACGCCCGAGAAGGCGTGCCGTCCGTTCAACGTCGATCGCGACGGCTTCGTGATGGGCGAAGGCGCGGGCATCCTGATTCTCGAGAGTGAGGAACACGCCAAGGCGCGCGGCGCGAAGGTCTATGCGGAACTGGCGGGCTACGGTGCGACGTGCGACGCCTACCACATCACCGCCCCCGACCCCTCCGGCGACGGTGCGGTGAAGGCGATTGAGATTGCCCTCAAGGACGCGGGCGTGACGGACAAGACGACCGTCGATTACATCAACGCGCACGGAACTTCCACCCACCTCAACGATGCGATGGAGACGAAGGCGTTTAAGCGCGTGTTCGGCGACGAACAGGCGAAGAAGATCAACATCTCCTCGACGAAGCCGTTCCACGGTCACTGCCTTGGTGCGACGGGTGCAATTGAGGCGGCGATTACCGCGCTCGCCATTAAGGAGGGCTACGTCCCGGCGACAATCAACTACGAGAATCCCGACCCGGAACTCGACCTCAACTACACGCCAAACGTGGGCGTCGAGCGTGACATCCGCGTCGCGATGAGCTCCTCGCTCGGCTTCGGCGGTCACAACGGCATCCTCGTCCTCAAAAAGGCCTAATCATATGGTTACCACTCCTGTTGAAATTCCCGTGTTCGGGACGGTCTACAACAAGCCCGGCATCGAACTTCTGCCGCATCGCGACCCGTTCCTTTTCGTCGATCTGTTGCTTTCGGCGGACGAGACGGGGGCTGTCGCCGAATACACGTTCACGAAAGAAAAGAACGAGTTCTTCAAGGGGCACTTCCCGGACTTCCCGATTGTCCCGGGGGTGATTCTCGTCGAGACGATGGCGCAGGCCGCCGGCGCGGGGCTGATTGCTCGCGGGTTCTTCGGCGACCGGAAGCCGGGCTTCCTGTTCGCGAAGGTGGAGGGGGCGAAGTTCAAGCGCCCTGTGCGTCCGGGCGACAAGTTCACGACGGTCGTCAAGACGGCGAAGCTCCGCTCGATCATTGCGGTCTTCGAGGCGAAGGGCTACGTCAATGGCGAGTTGGCGGCCGAGGGCACGCTAACGTGCATGCTCGGCGAAAACAAGGACTGACGGGTTTCACGCCATGATTCACATCGTCAGGGTCGGCGATTCCCGCATCGAGGCGTTCAATGCCCGTCCGGCGTTCCCGGAGGAGGCCGAACGCGCGGCGGCTACGGTGCTTGCCGAGATTCGCAAGAATGGCGACGCGGCGGTTCGCAAGTTCGTCGCGAAGTTCGAGGGCTACAAAGGCGGGAATCTGCGCGTTGCGGATGACGAGGGGTTGGCGGCGATACCGTCGGAAATTCGCCGCGCCGTCCGCGACGCCCACCGCCGCGTCCTGAAGTTCTCGAAGGCCTCTCTGCGGAAGAACTGGAGCATGAAGACGCCGCGTGGCGGATCTGAGGGCGAGTTCTTCTCGCCGATGGATCGCGTGGGCGTCTATGTGCCCGGCGGCACGGCTCCGCTGGCTTCGACCTCGGTCATGACGGTGACGCTCGCCAAGGCGGCGGGTGTGAAGGAGATAGTCGCCTGCACGCCGGCGGGCAAGACGGGCGAGGTGAACCCCGTACTCCTTTACGCGCTCCGTCTCGCGGGGGCGACGGAAATCTACCGCGTGGGCGGCATCCAGGCGATTGGCATGATGGCGTTCGGCACGGCGACGTGCCGCAAGGTGCAGAAGATCGCGGGTCCCGGCAATGCGTTCGTCACGGCGGCGAAGCGGCAGGTCTACGGCTACGTGGCCATCGACCAGGTCGCCGGGCCGAGCGAAATCGCCGTCCTCACCGACGGCTCGGTGGATGTGCGCTGGATTGCGGCGGATTTGCTTTCGCAGGCGGAGCATGGCAGCGGATGGGAGAAGTCCCTCTGTGTCTGCACGTCGAAGAAACTGGCGGAGGCGATTCGCACGGAAGTCCTCGCCCAGGCCGAGACGCTTTCGCGCAAGGCGCTCGTCCAGCGCGTCATCGACCGCGACGGAATCCTGATTGTCGTGGCGAAGGACGTGCGGGAGGGAATGGAGGTCGTGAACCGCTTCGCCCCCGAGCACTTCGAGATCATGACGAAGGATGCGACGAAGGTGATGAAGGGCGTATGTTCGGCGGGCGCGGTGTTCGCGGGCCCGTGGACACCCGAGTCGGCTGGCGACTTCGTCGCGGGGCCAAGCCACGTTCTGCCGACGGGCGGCGCGGCAAACATGTTCTCCGGGCTGACCCCGGACGACTTCCGCCGCCGCCACAGTTTCGTCGCGTTCACGAAGGGCGACCTTCAGGAGACGTGCGGGACGATTGCGGCGTTTGCACGGGTCGAAGGACTTGACGGCCATGGCCGTGCGGCCACAATCCGCTTTTCATGACATTTCTTCAACGGCACGCCTACGACTTGGGAGCGGGGTTCGCCTCGCTCCTCTGGCCGTTTTTCCGCCAGCGGCGGAAGATTGCCGTTGAGAACATCCTGCGCGGCGGAATCACGGACGACCCCGCCGAGGCGCGGCGGATTGCGCGGCGGTCGTTCGCGCATTTCGCCGGCCACATCTGCGAGGCCCTCTTCGTGCCGAAGGTCGTCACGCGCGAGAACTGGCGCGACCATCTCGACATGACGTCCGAGGCAGACCCCGAGACGGTCAGGCTTCTCCTCGAAACGCCCGACCAGCCCATCATCCTCGCCAGTTCCCACCACGGCGTGTGGGAGGCGGCGACGAACATCCTCTCGTTCGCCCGCCCGATGATCGCCATCGCCCGCATCCAGAACAACGGTTTCGTCGCCAATTGGATGAAGAAACACCACTTCCGCGGCCCCGTTACAATCGTCAACAAGAACCGCGGCTGGACGCCCGATGTCTTCCGCCAGTGGGACGAAGAGAAGTCGGCGATGACGATTCTGATGGACCAGTATACCCACGGCGGCATGATGCTCACCTTCCTCGGCCGTCCGGCGCGGACATTTACGAGCGTTTCGCGTCTCGCGATGCGCACGGGCTACCCCATCGTCGTCGGCTCGTTTGTCCGCATCGCCCCCTACCGCTATCGTCTGGTGGGCGGCAGTTTCGTGCGCATCGAGAAGGGGAGCGACCTCGCGAAGGCCACGCAGACCCTGAACGACCGGTTGGAAGAGGCGATTCGCAAGTATCCCGAGCAGTATCTCTGGGTGCACAGGAGGTGGCGCGATGACTGACGCACGAATTCTTCTCGCGCTCGACTTCCTTTGCCTCGGGATGACGTTCGTCTTCTTCTGGTCGACGGTCATCGTGCTGATCGGGCTTCTCTGCCGTGCGCGAATCCATCCGAAGGCGAAGAAGAACCTGCGCTTTGCCATCCTGATTTGCGCACGGAACGAGGAGCGCGTCATTCGTCTGCCCGTGCGGAGTGTGCTGATGAGCCGCTATCCGGCGAACTGCCGCGAGGTGATTGTACTCGCCGACAACTGTGCGGACGCGACGGTGGAACGGGCGCGCAAGGCGGGCGCGACGGTCTGGGAGAAGTCCACCCCGAGCTCGGGCAAGGGCGATGTGCTCGCGTGGGGCATTGAGAAGGTGCGGGCAATGGGCGGCTTCGACGCCATCGCCGTCTTTGACGCGGATAACATCGTCTCGCCCGACTGGCTAGGCGAGGTGAATGCCGCGCTGTCGGACGGCGAAACAATCGTCACCGGCTGCCGCCATTCGTCCAATGCGCGGGCGAACCTGATTTCGGGCTGGTATACGGTTTACTGGAACATGATGAACGAACTCTCCAATCGCGTCCGCACGAACCTGCACCTTTCCGGCAAGTTGACTGGCACGGGGTTCGCCTTCCTCCTTTCCGCGCTTGGTCCCGACGGCTGGCGGACGCGCACGATGGTGGAGGACGTGGAGTTCACCGTGCAGGGCAACTTGCGCGGGCTTCGCGTCGCCTACGTGCCGGGGGCGGACTATGCGGACGAGCAGCCCGTGACGCTTCAGTATATGTGGCGGCAGCTTCGTCGTTGGGCGACGGGTGGCTGGCAGGTCGTGCGCTTCTATTCCCTGCCGTGGGTGCGGACGCTCTTCCGCCATCCCTCCGTGCGGCTTTTCGACAGTTTCTTTGCGATTCTGACGGGGATGTCGGTCGCGTTCATCCACCTCTTCAACGTGCTTGCGCTGGTGTTCCGTCTGGTGCGCGGCGATTCGCCCGTCATGGCGTTCAGGTTCTTCTTCGGCGTGGTCGGCTTTGTCTTCATCATGGGATGGTTCACGGCGTGGGCGTCCGTCGCGCTCTCGCAGGAAAAACGCCGTCCGCGCATTGTCTCGATTCTGTTTTTCCCGATTTTCTCGCTGATCCTGTCGGCATCGCTTCTCGTGACGCTCGTTTTTCCGACGCGCCGCTGGAAGCCGATTCCCCACGGTGGTGCGTGAGACACGTCGGCTTGGTTTCTCCCGTTTGCGCGGAGCGTTTTTCGACGTAATGGGTTAGTCGGTTGCGCAACCCGTTTGCAAACTGTAACCGCCGCATCGTTGTTTGCAATTTCTGCCTTTCCCCTATGTCTTTGTGCCTGACAACGTGCGGCACCGCTCAACGCTCGCCCCTCCCGCTCCTCACCCCCGTCCGTTTGTGTCTGTCGCCGTCATTGCCTGTGTGGCGCTCTACCGGTTCTTCAGGCGCAGACGATGAGGGCGAGGATTGCACGAGAGGAGCGGCATTTGTTTTTAACGCAAAGTTCGCGAAGGTTTTGACGCAAAGAGGACGCAAAGACTTTGCGACCTTTGCGTCAACATTCTTTGCGACCTTTGCGTCAAAACAACCATCCCCCAAATCCAGTCAATCCTGTCAATCCTGTCTGAAAATGCCGCGCCGCGACGGATCGGGCGACACCCGCCCTTGCCGCCGAAGCGACCAGGATTGGTCGGTCTGCCGCGCAAACGACTAACGACTAACCCATTATTTTTCGACCTGCGGAGTTTCAGACCGTTTCCCTGCATTTTTGGTATAATGGAAGAATGAAAACACGCATTTTTCCTTTCGTTGTCGTCTGTCTGGCGTTTGGTGCCGTCTCGTCCTTTGCCGCGCTGGGCGGAGAGGGGCTTCGCAGCGTCCACTGGGATTTTCCGCGTCTTGGGAACTGCCACGAGGGGATGGCGTTCGCGGACGGCGTGACGGGCGTTCTCGTCTGGGGCGGCGGTGACGAACTGCGCCTCACCGTCGGTCGTGCCGACCTCTGGGATCATCGCGGCGGCTATCCGTGGACGGATGCGCAGAACTACACGAACATCGTTGCCCTCTGGCAGGCGGGTCGGAAGGAGGCTCTTCTCGCGCTTTTCAGGAAGGAAACGCCGAAGGGCGAGCCGCGCAATCCCTACATGCTGCCGCTCGGGCGCATCGTTGTGAAGATGCCGGGTGCGGAACTGAAGAGCGGCTCGCTCGACACGCGCACGGGACTCGGCACAATCGCCCTCGCCGACGGCCGTACCCTCGAACTTGCAATGTCGAAGGCATCGCGGGCGTTTGCAATCCGCTTCCCGGAGGGACTCGCTTATTCCGTCGCCGCCGTCCCCTCGATGGAACAGCCGATTGCCCGCAAGGCTCTCGAACCGTTCGGGTTCGCCGCGCCGACAAAGCGTGCGGACGGCTTTGACTGGGTTCTCCCCGCCGATGCGTCCGTTTCACTCGACTTCACGAAGTCCGGGCGCGAACTCGCCGTCGCCACGCGGCGCGGCGATGCCCCGAAGGCGGTAGTGCCGTCGTTCGCGAAGGTCGGCGCGGAGTCCCGCGACTACTGGACGCGCTTCTGGGCGAAAGGCGCGCGCGTGAGTCTGCCCGACCCCGTGCTGCAGCGCATCTACGACTATGGGATGTATCGCTTCGGCGCGATGACCGACGCGGATGGCATCCCTGCCGGTCTTCAGGGCCCGTGGTTGGAGGATGACCGACTCGTGCCGTGGAACGGTGACTACCATTTCAACATCAACGTCCAGGAGTGCTATGCGCCCGCCTTTCGCGGCGGACACTTTGCGAACCTCGCGCCGCTCTTCCGCATGATTCTCTCGTGGCGGCCGCTTCTGCGCGAGAATGCGCGGAAGTTCTGCGGAATCGCCGACGGTTACGTGCTGCCGCATTCCGTCGACGACCGCGGCGTGTGCATCGGCGGGTTCTGGACGGGGACGATCGACCACGCCTCGACCGCCTGGATGGCCTCCTATATGTTCCGCTACGTCAGGTATTCGGGCGACGCGGCGTTCCTGCGCGAGAGCGGCTACGACTTCATGAAGGGCGCGATGAACGTCTATCTCGCGATGATGGAGGAGAAGGACGGGCGGCTCTCGATTCCGCTCGGGCCGAGCCCGGAGTGGATGGGAGACGACTTCGCCCGTGCCGTCGGACGCAATCCGAGTTTCCAGCTCGCGGCGTGCCACCGCCTCGCACAGGATCTGATTGACGCGGCGAAACTGCTCGGTGAAACGCCCGACCCGCGCTGGGTGGACGTCGGGCGGCGTCTGCCGCGCTTTGCACTCGCCGCGCCTTCGGCGGGGTCGGGCGCGTGGTGCGCGTCCGCAGGGGAAAGTATCGGCATCTTCGAGGGCGTCGGTCTGAGCGAGAGCCACCGCCATCACTCCCACATGGCGGGCATCTATCCCTTCGACTCGATTCCACGCGGCAAGGGCGAGAACCGCGAACTGCTGGATTCGACCTACGCGAACTGGGCGTTGCGCGGCACGGGACTGTGGACGGGCTGGTGCGTCCCCTGGGCATCGATTCTGCATACGGACGCGGGGAATGCGACGGCGGCGGTCGAGATGCTGAGGGCGTGGGACGCCTTCTTCTGCGACGAGGGTCACGGCTCGCACCACAATGCGGTATTCGACGGCTTCACGAACTTTCGAGACGGACGTGACGTGATGCAGATGGACGGACATTGCGCGGCGGTCGCGGCGATTCTGGAACTGTTCGTCCACGAAATCAACGGCGAGCCGCAGTTCTTCCGTGGTTGTCCCGAGTCGTGGAAGGACGTCTCGTTCGAGAACATCGCGCTTTCGGACGGTCGCCGCGTCTCCGGTCGCCGTCTCAACGGCGTCGTCACGATTTCCGGACAATAAGTCGAATAACAGATAGGATTGGGTGGTCTGCCGCGCAAACGACAAACGACTCATTACGACTAATTCACAATCGGTGAATATGGTATAATGTGCGGCATGAAGCGCAAGATACCCTATGGCGTAATCAACTGGGAGAAACTCGTCAACGAATGCTACGTCGTTGACAACACGGCGTATATCCGCGAACTGGAGAATTGCTCTACGCCGGTGTTCCTGCGGCCGAAGCGCTTCGGCAAGTCAATCGTCTGCTCGATGCTCGAATACTACTACGACGTCAACCGCAAGGAGAGGTTCGCGGAACTCTTCGGACGCTTCGACATCGGCAAAGATCCGACCCCGCTTGCGAACTCGTTTCTTGTGCTGACGTTCGACTTCTCAACGATTCAGGTGGGGACGGTTGCGGAGATTGAGCGCGACTTTTTGGCGAATGTGAAGGGATGCGTCTCCCGCTTCACGACCGCATACGCGCACCTTGCCGACTGGTCTCAAGTCGCGGCCGCACCGACGGCGGCGGCGACTGTCGATGCCGTGCGTAACGTCATCAAGAACAACGGGCTTCCCCCGCTCTACGTCATCATCGACGAATACGACAACTTCACGAACGAG
>CAVDWI010000008.1:0-28411 GCA_963612485.1 Barnesiella intestinihominis | reverse complement strand
GGAATCCGGCCTGGTGGGAACCTGCGGAGGGGTGCTTCGACGAGGCGGAACTCCGCGAGGCAATCAACGACTACGCCTGGTGGAATCCGATCGGCTGGTTCACGGATGCTCCCGTCACGGTCGAGATGCTGGCTCAGTGCGCGGCAAAACTGGCGGAAGTCTACCGCAATCACGGCTATCTTGACGTGACGGTCGCCTTCCCCGAGCGCGTCCCCTGCGAAGACCCCGAGAAGAGCGATGTCGTCTTCAGGATTGTTGAAGGGCCGCGCTATCGGCTTGGGTCGGCGGAGATTCGCGGCGTGACGCGCTATCCCGTGGAGGCGGTGCGCGGCCGGAGCGCCCTGCCGCTTCCGGGGGCAATCGCCGGTGAGAAGGAACTTGCGGATGCGGCGCACCGCATTCAGGTGGTGGTCGGGTCGGGCGATTCGGGGCTTGCCGACACGCGGGTCGACGTGAAGCGCATTCCCCGCGAGGGCGATGCGGCAATCGTCGACGTCGTCTTTCAGGTGACGGAAGGTGTGCCGGTCGTGATTGACGATGTTGTCATCCGCGGCAACGACTACACGAAGGACAAGGTGATTCGCCGCGAAATCGCGCTTGGGCCGGGCGACCGGATGCTGGAAGACCGCGCCGAACGCAGTCAGCGGCGTCTGGAAAACCTCAACTATTTTGAGCGCGTGCGCTATTATCTGGAAGCGAGCGGCCGTGGCAGGGATGCGAACGGTGCGGAATACCGCAATCTTGTCTACGAGGTGGATGAGAAGAACACGGGTTCGTTCATGGTGGGTCTCGGTGCGAGTTCGGTCGATTCCGTCTTCCTTTCGGCGGAAGTGTCGCAGTCGAACTTCGACCTGTTCGCGCCGGGCAAGCTCTTTCGCGGCGCGGGTCAGAAGGGTCGCGCCTTCGTCCAGTGGGGCCCGCGCATTCAGACGTATGAAGCGAGCGTGACGGAGCCTCATCTCTTCGACCGTTTGCTTGAACTGACGGTCGAGGGCTACCGCCGCGGACGGTGGTATGACGACTACGACCTCTACCGTTCGGGTGCGGCGGCGACGTTGAGCTACCCGGTCAAGTTCTGGCCGACGTGGGAGGCGTTCGGTCGTTTCGGCATGCGCTACACGCTCGAATACGTCAACTTCGACGACATCGAGCACGGTCTGTGGGAATACGATGGCAAGGATGTCTCGCTTGACGATGAAGACCGCCTCTACGGCGACAACTGGGAATCGGTTGTGCGGTTCTTCTGGAGTCGCGACGGTCGCGACAACTTCCGCATGCCGACGAAGGGCGGGCGTTCGCAGATCTTCTTCGACATCACGGCGGGCGGCGACAACGAATATTGGCGCGCGGGCGTTAACCACCGCCAGTATTTCCCCGTCTGGAAGCGCTACAACCACGTCTTCATGGTGGGGCTTCGCGCCGAGACGATTGATGAGATTTCGGACGAAGTGCCGATTTACGACCGTATGTTCCTCGGCGGCCCGCGCACCATTCGCGGCGTTCGCTACCGTCACGTCGCGCCGTTCGCCACGCGGGAGCATAACGAGTTGCCGTGGGGCGGCAAGACGCTCTTCTGCATGAACTTCGAGTATACCGTCCCGATTGTGAAGATGCTGCGCCTGGCGGTCTTCTCCGACGTCGGCTCCGTCGGACCGGACGCATTCGACCTCGATTTCACGGATACCTACGCCTGGACGGTCGGCCTCGGCTTCCGCATCGACATTCCGATGTTCCCGATCCGCCTTGACTTCGCAACGCCGATTGAGAAGCCCGAACACGCCGAGGAGGAGGCGTTTTCGTTCTCCGTCGGCTACGATTTCTAATTCTAACCAGATTGCCCGTTTTTACTTTACTGAAAGGTTGAACAAATGAAGAAACTGATGGTTGTCGCGGTTCTGGCTGTTGCGTCCGCCGCGTTTGGCGAAATGAAGATCGGCACGGTCGATTTGCTGAAACTCGTCCGGAATCACCCGCGCTACGAAACCGACAAGAGCATGCTTTCCGACACCGAGAAGGAACACACCAAGAGGCTCGACTCGATGAAGTCCGACCTTGAGGCGGTTCAGAAGGAAGGTCAGGGACTCGCCGAACAGCTCCGCAGCCCGATGCTGGCGGCGACCGCCAAGGCGAAGATTGAGAAAGACCTGATGGGCATTCAGGAGAAGTTCATGCGCGGTCAGCAGAACCTCCGCAATGAGGCGATGCAGTCCCAGCGGACACTTCAGGAGATGGAAAGCAAGTTCATGAAGGCGACGACCGACCAGATTCGCGCGACGATTGACGAATACGCGAAGAAAAACGGCTACGACTTCATCGTCGACTCGAATGCGATTCCCTTCGCGAAGGCCGACTACGACGTGACGCCGGCGATTCTCAAGGCTCTCGGCGTCGATCCCGACAAGGTGGCGAAAGACGATGAAGGCAAGTGAACTGGCAAGAGTCCTCGGCGGTACGCTTGAGGGCGCGGACGTCGAGTTGGTCGCCTGCGGCGGTCTCGAGGAGGCGCGTCCGGGAGACTTGAGTTTCTGCAAGGATCCGAAGCACGTCAAACTCGTCCAGGCGACGAAGGCGAGCGCGGTGCTTCTGCCGTTGGACTGGGATCACGGTGCGCCCTGCGCCGTCATCCGCGTGGCGGACCCGAACCACGCCTGCATGGCGGCGGCGAAACTCTTCGCGCCGCCCGAACCCGTTCGCGCGCCGGGCATCCACCCGTCCGCGATTGTCGATCCCTCCGTCAAGTTGGGGGAGGGCGTCCATGTCGGTCCCTTTACCGTGATTGAGAAGGGTTCGGAGATTGGCGATGGCGCGGTAATCGAGGCGCAGGTCTTCATTGGCGAGGGCTGCAAGGTCGGCGCGGGGACTCACCTCTACCCGCAGGTCACGCTCCGCGAGGGGACGATTGTCGGGCGCGAGTGCATCATCCACTGCGGCGTTCGGCTGGGTGGCGACGGCTACGGCTTCAACAACGGCCGCCGCGAGGACGGGAGCGTCTTCATCGAGAAGATTCCCCAGCTCGGCATCGTCGAAATCGGGGACGGCGTGGAAATCGGCTCCAACACGACGATTGACCGTGCGCGCATCGGTCGCACCTACATCGGGCCGATGACGAAGATCGACAACCTCGTTCAAATCGGGCACAACGTGAAGGTGAAGGGCTATTCGGGGCTGATTGCGCAGTCCGGCGTGGCTGGCTCGACGGAGATTGGCTACGGGTGTCTCATCTGGGCGCAGGCAGGCGTCTCGGGGCACATCAAGATTGCCGACGGCGTTCAGGTCGGTCCCCAGGCGGGCGTTCCGCAGTCGCTCGACGGCTCGGTGAAATACGTGCTCGGCGCTCCGGCGGAGAGCATGAAGGAGTTCGGCGGTCGCGTTCTGCTTCCGAAGATGGTGGCGAAACTTCGCGCCGAGGTGAAGGAAATCAAGTCGAAACTCGGTTGAGGGCTCTTGCGATGGCGGAGAAGATTGCCGTTTACCCCGGAACGTTCGACCCGATGACGAAAGGTCATTTCGACCTCATCGTCCGAGCGGCGACGCTTTACGATCGCCTGATTGTCGCCGTTGCCGCGACGAGTGCGAAGGCCGGGGCGATGTTTTCCGGCGACGAACGCCTTGCGATGATTCGCGAGGACGTGGAGAACTTCGGGCTGAAGAACGTGACGGTGAAGGTTCTCGACACGCTTCTCGTGGACTTCTGCCGACGCGAGGGGGCGCGGGTCGTGATTCGCGGCGTTCGCGTCTACAGTGACTTCGAGTATGAGTTTCAGATGGCGTTGACGAACAGGCGGATGGCGCCCGAAATCGAGACGCTCTTCATGATGCCGAGCGAACACCTCTCCTACGTGACGGCCTCGACGGTTCGCGAAATCGCCCGCTACGGCGGCGATACCGCGCCATTCGTGACGGAAGCCGTGCAGAAGCGGCTCGTTGCGGGGAAGTGAGCAGCTTCTTGTGTCGAAGGGCGTTCTTGGCAATGCGTTTCTCGTCGGTGCGCTGACGGCGTTGAGCCGCGTTCTCGGTCTTGTCCGTGAGATGCTGCAGTCCCGCCTGATCGGGGCGGGTGTCGAGCAGTCGGCGTTTACGCTGGCGTTTGCCCTCCCGAACATGATGCGCAAGCTCTTTGGCGAGGGGGCTTTGACGGCGGCGTTCGTGCCGGTCTTTCGCGGCGAAGTCGAGGCGGTCGGCGTGGAACGGGCGGGGCGGCTTGCCCGCGCCGTGATGACGACGGTTTTCGCCGCGCTTGCCGCGCTGACGGCTCTCGCCTGCGGTGCACTCGGCGTCTGGGCGCATTTCGCCGCGTTGGGTCCTCGCGCCGAACTGATTGTCTCGCTGGTTGAGACGCTCCTTCCCTATATGCTCTTCATCTGCGGCGCGGCGTTTGGGATGGGGGTGCTCAACGCGCTTGGCAAGTTCAGGGCGGCGGGGTTGATGCCGGCCCTCCTGAACGTGCTGTGGATTGCAACGCTGGTCGGGCTCCTCTTCTTCCCGAACCTCACGCCGCGTGAGCGCGTAAAGGTCGTCGCCTGGGCGATTCTTGCCGCCGGAGCGGTGCAGATGGCGTTCATGCTCGTCTGCATGAACCGGGCGGGGGTGCGCCCGTGGCTGACCTGGGTTGGCTGGCGCGACGAGAAGACGCGGCTCGTCTGGCGGAATCTCGGCATCGCGGCGTTTGGCGCGGGTGCGATACAGGTGAACTACATGCTCGACCAGTTCCTCGCCCAGTGGGCGAGCCCGTGGGCGGCGGGCGTGATCGGGTATGCCGAACGGCTGATGGATTTGCCGCTCGGCGTGATTGGCGTGGCGTTCGGCACGGTTCTTCTGCCGACTTTCGCGGGCTGCTTCGCACGAAAGGACGAGCGGGGTGCGCGGACGGCGCTCGTCTCGTCCGTCAACTCCCTTATGTTTATTATGTTGCCCTCTGCCGTGGGGCTGTGCATTCTCGCCCCTGAAACGACGCGGGTCATCTACGAGGGAGGCGATTTTGACGCGGTGGCGACGCTTCGCGTGTCCCGTGCGCTCGCGGTCTATGCGCTCGGACTTGGGTTCTTCGGCTTCCAGAAGACGATGGTTCCGTGGTTTCAGGCGCAGAACGACATGAAGACGCCGCTTCGCGTGTCGCTCGCCACGGTCTGTCTGAACGCTGCGCTGAACTTGATCGCCGTCTTCTGCCTGCCTGTCGAATGGCGGCACGTGGGGCTGGCGGTTTCGACCGTTCTCTGCGCGGCGGTCGGGTGCGCCCTGCTGGTCGCCTTCGCTCGGCGGAAGAACGGCGCACTCGGCTTCGCGGCGGAACTGCCGACGCTGGGCAAGATGGTGCTCGCCTCTCTTGTCATGGGCGCGGCGGTCTGGTGCGCCCGCCCGCTGTTTGGCGGCTGGAATGCCGTCCTTTCGCTGGTCGCCCTCGTTTGTATTGGCGGCCTTTCGTATGCGCTCGCGTCACTTCTTCTGCATCGCGGCAGATTGCGCTCTCTTCTGCGCCGTCGGCGGCATCCGTCGGGAGGTGCAACCGCATGAACGCCCAGCAGGTGATGATGGATTCGCGCCTCATTCACGTGCGCGAACTGCGCACGGAGGTTGCGCGGCTGAAGGAGGAGAACCACCGCCTCAAGGCGGAGAACGAATCGCTCGCGCACCACTTCGACCTCGCCATTCTTGCGGCGGAGGACTTGCGCAATCTGCCGGAGGACGGACGCTTCATCATCGTGGACGGCTGGAATCTCGTCCTGGGCTACGAGCGCAAGGCCACGAATCCGGGCGGACTGATCGCCCGCATGAAGGAGCATCTCGCGGCGCATCCGTCGGACTTCGTGTGGATTGTCTTCGACGGGCCGCGTGAGAACGCGCGCATTGAAGGGCGGCTGCGCGTCTCCTACACGGGCGGCACGGGGCTTCACCGTGCCGACCGTTTCATCTGCGACTTCCTGCGCATGGCACGCTTTCGCGGCGAACTTTCCCGAATCGACGTCCAGACGAACGACCGCGACTTCGCCCGCGAAGCCGCCCGCCTCCTCGCCCGCCCGCTTGAAGTTATGGTATAACGTCCGTAAAATGCCGGATTCGCTCTTTGAGGTTGAGCATTCGACGGACATACAGAATTCACTGCTGAAGTTTCTCGATCTTCAGGACTTCAACACGCGGATGTTCATTGTGGCGGATGCCTCACGCAAGCGGAGTTTCCATGACAAGTTGGGATTCGAGGCGTTTCGTCCGTTGCGCGAACGCGACCGCGTGAAGTTCCTCAGTTATGACGAACTGGAGAAGTTATACAATCTCGCAGTTGCGAGAAGTTCTCTTGCTACGCAGTTGTAGTCAAGTTGCCGGAGGCGGGGGAATCCCGCCTCCGGGGGCGGTGACTTGTAAAGTCCGCGAATGAGCGGTGACCCTACTTCTTCTTGTAGCCGCATTTCGGGCAGACGCCGTCCGCAAGAGCAATGCCGCAGAGCGGGCAGCGGTCTTTCGTTTCACCCGCCTTGAACTCGCACGAGGCCGCATTTACGCCGCTCGTGAAGGTGATCTTGACGATGTTGAGCTTGTCCTTGAGGAGCTCGTAAACCATCTTGATGAAGCCTTCGGTCGTCATCGTCTCCTTCGTGACGATGAGACGGCAGTCGGGGTAGGCCTTGCAGAGTTTGGTCTCAAAGGCGCACCCCTTCATGGTGTTCGTCTTCGTGCCGTTCTTGATGCCTTCCTTCTCGTATACGTCGAGGACGGCGGGGAGAAGGGGATCGTCTTCGCGCAGGACGAGCGCGTGGTCGAAGTTCTTGAGAACGTTCCACGCCGTCTTCTGGATTTCGTTGCACGGGAACACCATGTTCACGCCGGGATTGACGGAATCCTCGACCTCGATGGTGAGGCTGCCAGTGTGGCCGTGCAGATACCTCGCCTCGCCCTCGAAGCCGTAGAAACGGTGCGCGTACTGGATGTCGAACTTGGTTATTGACCTCATGGATGTATTCCTTTCTTTTTGTTTTGTGTTGTGTTTGTGAAAGACGACGGTCATGCCCGCGCCTTCCTCATACATTGGTTGCAGACCCCGGAAACACGGAGTTCCACGTGCCGCCGACCGCTCGGCATTCCTGTGGGAAGCGTCAGATCGGCGGGAAGGGGATAGTCCGTGATGCCGCCGCAGACCTCGCAGATGAAATGTGCGTGCGGGTCGAGGCAGGTATCGTATCGCGCCGCCGAGAGTGCGTCGAGGCGGGTGAGCAGTCCAAGCGTGGCGAACTCGTTCAGGATGCGGTAGACGGAATCTCTCGTCACCGTCGGAACGGCCTTGCGCACCTTCGCCAGCGTCTCGTCGACGGAGGGATGCGACCTTGATCCGCGCACGGCGGCGAATACCGCAATCCGCTGGGCGGTGCACTTGAGCCCGTGCTCGCGGCAGAACGCCGGGAAGTTCTCTACGGTCAGTTCTTTCGTCTTGTTCATTACTCGTGCCTTATTTCTGTCAAGATGTAAATAAGTATAACATTTATTTACTGTGCGGTCAATGGGGGGCGTGTTGACCGCCTCGTCGAGGCTGCCACCTGTGGCTTTCAGGAGGGATTTCAGGAGGGCGGCTTGAAAACCGCACAATTTTGCCACAAGAGGCGGGAAGTGTGGTATAATGCGCTCCAATGATTGCGTATGTGAGAGGTGTGCTCGCCGAGAAGGAGCCGATGCGGGTCGTCGTGGAGGCGGCCGGCATCGGCTATGAGGTGCTTGTTCCCCTCACGACGTTCGACCGACTGCCGCGCACGGGCGAGGAGGTGAAGCTTCTCGTCCATCATGTCGTGCGCGAGGACGACGAACTGCTGTTCGGCTTCTTCACGCCCGCCGAGAAGGAGATGTTCGCGAAGCTGACGGCGGTGAGCGGCGTCGGGCCAAAGATTGCCCTCGCCATTCTCTCCGGCTTCTCCATCGGCGAACTCTCCCTCGCCATTGCCAGTGGCAACGCGAAGCGCATTTCCGCCATCAAGGGCGTGGGGAAGAAGACCGCCGAGAAGATCTGCATCGAGCTGAAGGACAAGGTGAACGCCCTTGAGGGGCTTGCGGCAAGCGGTCGCGGCGGTGCGAAGGGCGATGCGGTTTCGCCCATGCTCCACGACGCCATCCTCGCGCTCTCCGCCCTCGGCTTCAACGAGGAGACGGCGAACAAGATGGTCGCTCAGGTCGTGGCGGCGAAGCCGGACGTGAAGGACGTCGAGACAATCGTCCGCATGGCGCTTTCGGGCAAGTAAACGAACTAACTGTAAAAACACAAACAGAAACTGAAAATGGTGAGGAGACAAAACGAAATGAAAAGAATCACGATTGGACTTGCGGCCGCGCTTTCGGTTGCGGTGGTTTTCGCGGGCGAGCGCGTCCCGCTCTGGCCGGAGGGGAAGATGCCCGACAGCCAGCCCCATCAGATTGCCGCGATGACGGACGAGGCGGGCAAGCCGGGGTTCAAGGCCGACGAACACCGGATGCCCTACGTGGAGTGGTTCGACGCACCGACGAACGGCGCGGCGAAGGGGTGTATCATCCTCATCTCGGGCGGCGGCTACAGCTGCTGCTGCGACGTCGGGCACATCAAGGCGTGGCGCGAGCGGTTCACCGAACTCGGCTTCCAGTGCGTGAACCTCGTCTACCGGACGCCGCGTCCGAAGGGGCTTGAGATCTACAGGAGCGCGTGGGAGGACGGCCAGCGGGCGGTGCGCCTCGTGCGTTCGCAGGCGGCGAAGCGCGGCTTCGACCCGGAGCGCATCGGCTCGATCTCGATGTCCGCCGGCTCGCACCTGAACGTGCTGCTCGCGACGAGTTCGCAGACCCCCGCCTACGCGGCGATTGACGAACTCGACAAGACGCCCTGCCACCTGAACTTCGCGATGACCTGCGCCATCGCCTACGCCGTGACGGACGGCTATGGCATTCCGAACACCCGCGACGGGGACGCGATTGACGCGAAACTCGATCCGCTGTTCAAGTTCGACGAGAAGACGTGCCCGATGTGGATGTCGCACGGGGGGCTGGATCAGTTCTCGCCGTTCGCCTCGACGCTCGTCTACCGCAAGTTGCGGAGCATGAAGATCCCGGCGGAACTCCATCTCTATCCCGACAAGGGTCACGGCGTCTATGGAGTTGAGCGGGCGGTCGAGTTCCTCACGCAGATGGGCTTTGCGGGACCTGTCGCGCCCGAGGTGAAGGTGATGAGCCGCTTCCCGAACGACGACGCGCGCGGCGAATATGCGAAGGAGAACGTCTGGCCCGAAGGGCGCACCCCCGACTTCCAGGCGCACCAGTGCACGCCCTACATCGAGTGGCACATGCCGAAGGAACTGAAGACGAAGGCAATTCAGATCGTCTATTCGGGCGGTGGCTACGGCGGCAACGGTCCGGACAGCTTCGAGGTCATGCCCGTGCGCCGCTACCTGAACGAGAAGGGGATGGCGGTCGTCACGATGAAATATCGTACGCCGCGTCCGAAGGGGCTGGCGAAGCACACGACGGCGTGGCAGGATCTGCAGCGGGCGATTCGCATCGTGCGCAGTGAGGCCGCAGGGCGCGGACTCGACCCGAACCGCATCGGCATCATGGGCTCTTCCGCCGGCGGACACCTCACGCTGATGGGCGCGACGAGTTCGCGTCACCGCTCCTACTGGCCGATTGACGACATCGACAAGCAGCCGTGCAACGTGCAGTGGGCGGTCGCGATCTATCCCGCCTATGCGCTGACCGATGGCGCGGACTGGCACAACACGACGGGTGGCAACGACGACTCGGCACGCCTCGTGCCGGAGTTCTCGTTCGACCCCGCGACCCCGCCGACGCTCTTCATTCACGGCGACGCGGACGGCTGGGCGGCGATGAACTCGGTGAAGTGCTGGGAGCAGATGCGTCGAATGGGCGTTCAGGGCGAACTCCACACGCTCGCCCTGCGCAACCACTGCTTCCAGAACTCGGCAACCCCCGGCACGGGCAGCTACACGTGGCTCGACCGCATCTGGGAGTTCATGACGGCAAAGGGCTTCAACAAGTAAACCAATCGGACTAAACGGACAACATCAGGAGACAACAAATGAAAAAGATACTCGTTCTTTCACTTCTCGCGGTGGTTCTCGTCGGCTACGGCGCAAACCCTGCGAAGGACTCGGGCACGACGTTCGTGCGCGATGCGCTTCTGCCCTATGTCGCGGACGGCCGCCTGCCGGGTGCAATTGCGATTCTCTTCAACGACGGCGTACAGGAGACGGCGTGCGTCGGCTATGCGGACGTCGCGGCGAAGCGGCCGATTACGCTCGACGACCCCTACATGCAGTGCTCGCAGACGAAGGGCTTCTGCGGCGTGACGGTTGCGAAACTTGTCGAGGAGGGCAAGATTTCGCTTGACGACCCCGTGTCGAAATACCTCCCCGAGTTCAAGACGCTGTGGGTGAAGGTTTCGGAGACGAACGGCACGATGACGCTGAAGAAGGCGCAGAACGTGCTGACCGTGCGCATGGTGATGAATCACACGGGCGGCTTCCCGTTCGAGATTCCGGCGAAGCAGGGGGCGATTCCCGGCGGCGGCTGGTCGGGCGGTATGCCGATTCGCTCGGTTGCGGCGACGGCGGCGGCGCAGCCCCTCCTGTTCGAGCCGGGTACGCGCGAGCAGTATTCCAACACGGGCATCGACATCGGTGCGGCGGTCGTCGAGGCCGTGACTGGCAAGCGGTGGGAGGACTACCTCAAGGAAACCGTGCTCGACCCGCTCGGCATGAAGTCCACGTGGTTCTGGCCGACGGACGAACAGCTTTCGCGGCAGATCGAGATGTATGCGACGTTCAAGGACAAGCCGGCGGAGTGGAAGTCGCAAAACCCGATGCAGCAGCGTCCCTACAACGACCGCCACGTTTTCGCGTCGGCGGGCGCTGGGCTCTGGACGACGGCGAACGACCAGCTCAAGTTCTACAAGATGCTGATGAACCTCGGCGTGGGCGACAACGGGGTGCGCATCCTCAAGGAGGAGACGGTCAAGTCGATTCTCGCGGTGACGACGCGCCCCCAGTCGATGGGCGGCTACTCGCTCGGACTGAGCGCGCCGAAGGTGGACGACGAGAACGCATGGTTCGGTCACGGCGGGGCGTGGGGAACGAATTGCATGGTCAACTGGCACAAGAAGCAACTCAAGCTGTGGGCGATCCAGAGCTGCGGCGGCAGCGGCTGGGCGTGGTCGGAGGACTACGGCAAGGCCGTGGAGGCGTTCTTCAAGTCGCGGCAGAACGACGCGGCGAAGGAATACACGGGACGCATGAACTGAGGAGCGAAGGACGAGATGTCAGACGTAAGGGTTAGGTTCGCGCCGTCGCCGACGGGCAAGGTGCACATCGGGAACATTCGGGCGGCAATTTACAACTGGCTGTATGCGCGGCACACGGGCGGCAAGTTCCTTCTGCGCGTGGAGGATACCGACCTCGAACGGTCGACCCCCGAGGCGATTGCCGTTCTGATGGACTGCATGAAGTGGCTCGGCCTTGACTACGACGAGCCGGTATTCTACCAGACGAAGAACGTGGCGCGGCACTTGGAGTGCGTCGAGAAACTGCTCGCCAGCGGCCGTGCCTACAAGGTCGAGAAAACCTCGCGGGACGGCAAGACTGGCGTCGTGACGATGTTCCGCATGCCGAAGGAAGGGACGATCGAGTTCGACGACATCGTGAAGGGGCACATGGCGAAGAAGGCGGAGGACGTTCAGGACTTCGCCATCGTCCGCTCCGACGGCTCGCCGATCTTCCACATCGCGAATGTCGTTGATGACATCGACCAGGGCGTGACGCACATCATCCGCGGCGACGACCACGTGGAGAACACCTTCAAGCACATTGAGATCTTCAAGGCACTCGGTGCGCCGATCCCGAAATACGGGCATCTCTCGATGATCGTGAACCAGCAGGGCAAGCCCTACTCGAAGCGCGACGGCGCGGCGTTCGTGGGCGAGTTCCGCGAGCAGGGCTACCTGCCGGAGGCGCTCTTCAACTACCTCCTGCTGCTCGGCTGGAATCCGGGCGACGACCGCGAGGTGCTGACGAAGGAGGAGATGATTCAGCTCTTCGACCTTGAGAAGGTGCACGTGACGGCGGCGAAGTTCGACCTCAAGAAACTTCAGTGGATGAACGGCGAATACGTGAAGCGTCTGCCGCGTGAGACGTTCGAGGCCGAACTGCGCTCGCGTGTTGCGGCGGCGGGGCTGACGATTCCGGCGGACTTCAACATGCCGCTCCTCATCGACCAGCTGCAGGTGCGCACGAAGTTCCTGAACGACATTCCGGGGAACTGCGCCTACTTCTTCACGGACGACTATCCGTATGACGAGAAGTCCGTCGAGAAGCGGCTGCGCAAGGAGGGCGTGAAGGAGACGCTGCTCGATCTCGCCGACCGTTTCGAGAAGTTGCCGGAATGGACGGCGGCGGCGGGCGAGGCGATGGTGAAGGAACTCTCGCAGGGCAACGGCATGGGCCCGTGGGTGCATCCGATTCGCGTCGCCGTCTCGGGGCGCATGGATGGGCCCGGACTCTTCGAGATGCTCGAACTGATTGGACGCGAGAAGACGGTCGAGCGTCTGCGCAAGACGGCGGGAATGCTGTGAGGACGCTTCTCGTCGGCTACAAGGCGGCTGACCTGACGCCGCAACTCCTTGAAGGGGACGTCGTCTGCCACGTGCTCGACGTCTACCACAAGCATGCAATCGAGCGCGTCTTCCCGATGGCGAAGGTGGTCTGCGAACCGAACCTGCCGAAGGAGAAGTGGGATCTCGTCCGCTTTCGCACGGGACCGAAACTGATGTCGGGTGAACTCTCGCTCGACCTCCTGCAGGAGATTCACTTTCTCCTGAAGGACTCCGGCGGGAAGTTGGATCTCCACTATGTCGGGCGTGAGCGCGACCGAAACGACCTCCTCGACAAAATCAAGGATGCGCCCGACCGGGTGCGCAACTTCCGCGCCGAGTGGCAGGCGAGTGTGCCGGGTGGCGAGAAGGTGACGTTCGCGAGTTATCCGGGGTGCTTCTGCCATCGGCGGCAGGACGAGGGTGGGCTTGCCCTGGCGGAAGTCGCCGCGAAGCAGTTGCTTGAACGCGGCGGAAAGGAGCCGATTCGCGTGCTTGACATGGGCTGCGGCTGTGGGCTTGTCGGGCTGCTGATCGCGAGCGTCGTTCCGGACGTGCGCCTGACGATGATCGACTCCTATTCCCGGTCGGTCGCGGCGGCGAAGGAGAATGTCGCGAACTTCGGAATTGACGCGGAAGTCGTGATGACGGATGACGGCATCGACCGGCTGAAGGGCGTGAAGCACCGCTTTGACGTGTTCGTCGGCAATCCGCCCTACTACAGCGACTACCGCATTGCCGAGGTCTTTCTCGACGCGGCGCGGAAGTCGCTCAAGACGGGTGGCGTCTGCTATACCGTCGTCAAGAACGACGCGGGGCTGAAGCCCGTGCAGGAGAAATATTTCCCGTCCGTGGCGGTGATTCGGCGGCGCAACTACTGCGTGCTGAAGAGCGTCCAGCCGCCGCGTGAGGACATGAAACACTGAAGGAGAAGAATATGCAAACCGTGACAACGCAGATTAAGGACTCGATGGCTTCGTCGAGTTGGATTCGCAAGATGTTCGAGAAGGGGCTGGAACTCAAGAAGCAGTTCGGCGAGGACGCGGTGTGCGACTTCTCGCTCGGCAACCCCGACGTTCCGCCGCCCCTGAAGGCGCGGAACGTGTTGAAGGAACTCGCTGAAAGCGCGGTGAAGCCGCTCGGCCTCGGCTACTGCCCGAATGCGGGCATCCCGTCCGTCCGCGAGACGATGGCGGCCTATCTCTCAAAACAGCAGGAAACGCCCGTTGCCGCGAAGGACGTGGTGATGACGGTCGGCGCGGCGGGTGCGCTCGTCTCGTTCTTCCGCGCCGTCATCGAGCCGGGGGACGAGGTGATTACGCCTGCGCCCTACTTCGTCGAATACGGCGCCTACTGCGGACACTTCGGCGGCGTGCTGAAGGCCGTCCCGTCCATCCCGCCGACCTTCCGTCCCGACGTCGCGGCGATTGAGGCGGCGATTACGCCGAAGACCCGCGCAATCATCATCAACTCGCCGAACAATCCGACGGGATGCATCTATTCGACGGAAGACCTTGCGGCGATTGCCGCCGTCGTCGAGCGCGTGAATGCGACGCGGGAGCGTCCGCTCTTCCTCCTCTTCGACGAGCCGTATCGTGCGTTCGCCTACGACGGGGCGAAAGTCCCGGCGGCGCTTCCGCTGTCGAAGTTCGCCTGTGTGCTCGGCAGTTTCTCGAAGACGCTCTCGCTTGCGGGCGAGCGCATCGGCTACTTCGTGGCGAACCCGGCGATGCCCGACCAGGCGACGCTGATGGCGGCGGTGACGCTGACGAACCGCACCCTCGGCTATGTGAACGCGCCTGTAATCGGTCAGCGGCTCGCCGCCGCGCTCGTCGATGAGACGGTCGATCTCGCCGTCTACGACCGCCGCCGCAAGCTGATGGCGAAGGTGCTTTCGGATGCCGGAATCGAGTTCGAGATGCCGAAGGGGGCGTTCTACTTCTTCGCGAAAAGCCCGGTTGCGGACGATACCGTCTTCGTGGACGCGCTCCTGAATGAACGCATCCTCGTCGTGCCGGGGCGCGGCTTCGGCTTCGCGGGCTACGTGCGGCTCAGCTGCAGCGTGGACGAGGCGATTATCGCCCGCTCCGCCGAGGGCTTCCGCCGCGCCATGGAGGCGTTCAGGTGATGGTCGGCGGGCTTTTCCTTGCCGTGCTCTTCGCCGCCGCGCCGCTGAAGGTCGATGCGGCGAAGCACTCGATTTCGTTTGCCGCGAAGGCGACGGGCGTGGAGGAGGCCGTTCAGCTCGAGTTCCTCTTCGTCGGGCCGGACTCCGACCGTGACTACGAGGCGATGTTCGTGACGGAAGCGCCGCTGCAGGAACTCGTCGCGGCGATTGACAAGGTGGGCTTCCCCATGGGGCGACCCGTCAATCCACGCGCCTGTTTCTTCTGGCCGGCGGGCGCGGAGGTGAAGATCGAGCCCGACGTCTGGTCGTTCATCCGCGATACCCGCGACCTACCGCACCTCCCCGTCGTCTGGACGGGCGGCACGCGCACTGCGGGCAACTTCCCCGAAACCGCGACAAATATGCCGTCGGCGTTCTTCGCGCTCTACAGTTGCGGTCAGTCCCCGCTCCTCTTTGATGATATGCTCGACCAGTCCGCGACCTACGGACGCTTCCAGCCGATCCGCAAGTTGGAGAAGGGGAAGTCCTACACTTTCACGCTTTCGTGGAATGGTGCGCCGCCGCCCGTCACGAACCGCCCCCTCTTCGCGCCCGGAAACCTGAAGGCGACGCTGGAGGGACTTCGTTCGGGTGGTGTGGGTCAGGAGGTCATTCCCGTCTTTTCCCCCGACCTGACCGTTCGGGAGGCGAAGGGCGTCGCCTCCGCGCTTGACGTGCTTGATTCGCGGAAGGTGAAGGTGAACGGTTTTGCGGAGGGGCAGTTCTTCTATCGCGGCTTTCTGCCGCTTGAGAAGTGGCGCGACCGCACGGAGCGTCTCACCCAGCCGCTGGAAGTCCGCCTCGGGGCGACCAACGCCTTCACGATTGTCGAGGAGGACTGGAATGTCGAGGGCACAGACCCCAAACTCACGCCCCGTGCGGTGTCTCTCTCTGAAACCGCCGCGTTCAAGGGCGACACCTGTCTCTTCTATGCACCGAGCGAGATGAAGTTGGAGCGGGTGTTCTCCTGTATGAAACTCCTGCCGAAGACGATTCGCAACTGGTATGTCTTCTGCGAACCGTAAGTGGCTTTTCCCCCTCGTTCTCCTTGTCGGGCTGTGCGGGTGCGAGCCTTCCGCACGGACGGTCGAGCGGCTTGAATGGCCTGAGATGGGGACGGTCGCGGCGCTTTCCTTTCGGTCGGTTGACCGTGCGAAGCGCGGTGCGGCTGTCGAGGTCGTGAAGGGTGTCTACTCGTCGCTCGCGGCAAAACTGAATGCGTGGAATCCCGATTCCGAGTTGAGCCGCCTGACGACGACGAATGGGTGGCGGACGGTGGTTTCGCCCGAAGTCCGCCCCTGCTACGAGACGGCGTTTCGGCTGATGGAGGAATCGGGCGGGGCGTTCAATCCGCTTCTCGCCGCCCGTCTTCGCGAGAAGGGATTCACGCGTCGTGCGGCGCTTCTCGATCTTGGGGCGATTGCGAAGGGGTTTGCCGTCGATTGCGCATTCGCGGCACTTTTGGAGAAATCTGAACAGCCACCCGATTTGCTCGTCGATTTGGGCGGAAATCTTCGCGCCTGTGGTGGCACGTGGAAGGTCGGGGTGCGCAGTCCGCTGGGAGCGGGGTTCTGCGCCACGGTCGAACTCCGACCGGGCGAAGCCCTCGCCACGAGTGGTACGTATGAGCGCGGCAACCACATTCTGGACGGACGCACGGGCGAAACCGCCGCGTCGGGCATCGCCGCCGTCACCGTCCTTGCCCCAACGGCAATGCTCGCGGACGGACTTTCCACGACGCTGTTCGTCCTTGGTGTGACGGAAGGGCGCGAGTTCCTCGTCCGCCACTATCCCGCCGTTTGCGTCCTCTGGGTTCTGGCGGACGGACGCATCGAACTCTTCGACCCCTCGCGCCGATTCATCCAGTAAATGGTACAGTCGTAGGCGGAGGGGGCAGGGGTGCACGACCGAGTAATCGGCGAACCCCGAGGGTGCAAACTTTTGGTATAATACGCGCGAACGAAAGGACATTCTCTCTATGAAGATTCTTGTGACGGGCGGTGCCGGGTTCATCGGCAGCCATACGGTCGTGGAGCTCCTGAATGCGGGGCATGAAGTGGTTGTCGTCGACAACCTCTGCAACAGTTCGAGGAAGTCGCTTGCCCGCGTGAAGCGCATCACCGGCAAGATGCCGACGTTCTACAAGGTCGACATCCGCGACGAAAAGAAACTGAACCAGGTTCTCGACAGGGAAACCCCGTTTCAGGCGGCGATTCATTTCGCCGCGCTGAAGGCGGTCGGCGAATCGACGAAGATTCCGCTGAAATACTACAACAACAACCTCGGCGGTACATTCACGCTCCTGAAATGCCTCGGCGACCACAACTGCAAGAACATCGTGTTCTCGTCTTCTGCGACGGTTTACGGTCAGCCGCAGTCCGTGCCGATTCGCGAGGATTTCCCGACCCCCGGCTGCACGAATCCCTACGGCTGGACGAAACTGATGATGGAGCAGGTCTTCCGCGACGTGCAGAAGGCCGACCCCTCGTGGAACGTGATTCTCCTGCGCTACTTCAATCCAATCGGGGCGCACAAGTCGGGGCTGATTGGGGAAGATCCGGCGGGAATCCCGAACAACCTTCTTCCGTATGTCGCGCAGGTCGCGATTGGCCGTCGTCCCGAACTGAACGTCTTCGGCAACGACTATCCGACCCCGGACGGCACGGGAGTTCGTGACTACATCCACGTCGTGGATCTCGCACTCGGTCACCTGAAGGCCATTGAGAAGTTGGAGAAGGAGTCCGCGCTCGGTCTCAAGGTCTACAACCTCGGCACGGGTCATGGCTATTCCGTGCTGCAGATCGTGAAGGCGTTCGAGAAGGCCTCGGGGCGTCCCGTGCCCTACAAGATCTGTCCGCGTCGCCCCGGCGACATCGCCGAATGCTGGGCCGACCCCGCGCTCGCGCTGAAGGAACTCGGCTGGAAGGCCGAACGCGGCATCGACGAGATGTGCGCGGACGCCTGGCGATGGCAGAAGAAGAATCCGTACGGATACAACAAGCCGAAGCAGGCGTGACCGCTCTCGACTACATCCTTGACGGACTCGAAGCCGAGCTTGCGCTGGAACGCGAGCTCAGCGTTCGTTCCGTCGAATGTGCGCGTGACGTCCTGGCGCCGCTTGAGAAGAAGTCCCCTGTCGGGAGCGGGCGACCTGTCGCGCCTGAACCCGCAACCGTGCCGCAGCCAATCTTCGCGCCCCTTCGTCCGACTGCGCCGCGTCCGACTTCGGCTGTCTACGACTTCGTCTTTCTGCACGACCGTCCGCTTTTGGCGGACGGGGCGGAAATGATGGCGAAGATTGTCGCCGCGCTCGGCAAGACCGCCGCGACTGCGCCAATCGTATGGGAGGGGACGCTCCCGAAGGCGAAAGTGATTGTCGTCCTGGGCGGGAATGCCCTCAAGAAATGGTTTCCCGGCGCGGCGGGTGCGCCGGGTCAGTGGATCGTCACGCCGAGCGTCAAGAACGTTCTCGTCACCTATTCCCCGGTGTTCATCCTGCGCTTCAAGGTCGTCACGCCGGAGGTCAAGAAGATTAAGCGGGCCATGTGGGATAGCCTAAAATCAATTGAGGCGCGGCTAAAGAACGTCGAATAAGCGAACCAAACGGAGGTATCAGGCGATGGTGGATGAAATGTGCAGGGTTGTCACGCACGAGGAAATCGGGAGCGGCTACCGCTATCTTGTCTTTGAAAGCCCGAAAATCGCGGCGGAAGTCCATCCCGGTCAGTTTATTCACGTGCGCGTTCCGGGGTTGGAGACGAGCGCATTGCGCCGTCCGTTCTCCGTCTTCGACGCGGCGGACGGAAAGGTCTTCGTTCTCTACAAGACGGTCGGGCGTGGCACGGCTGCCCTGAACGGCGTGAAGGTCGGCGAGACGATTTCGGTGCTCGGTCCGCTTGGACACGGCTTCCCCGCGAAATGCGGTGGTGCGGCGCTTCTCGTGGGGGGCGGGTTTGGTGTAGCCCCGCTCTACTTCCTTGCGAAGCGACTTCTTGCGAATGGCGTCGCGACGCAGGATGTCGCGCTTTTCGTCGGCGGCCGCACGAAGGACGACCTTCTTGCACTCGACAAATTCGCCGCGCTTGGCGTCATCGTGCATTCGGCGACGAACGACGGCAGCGCGGGCGTGAAGGGGCTTGTCACCGACCCGCTTGATGACGAACTCATCCGTCTGCGGCAGAACGAGAAGGGGTTTGAACTTTTCGCCTGTGGGCCGGACGGTATGCTGAAGGCGGTCGCCCAGCGCGCGACAGGTACGGGGGCGAAGGGCTGGATTTCGATGGATCGGCATATGGTTTGCGGCGTTGGCGCGTGCTACGCCTGCATTCAGAGAACGGTGCGCGGCAATTCGCGGTGCTGCATCGAGGGTCCGGTGTTCCGCGCCGAAGAACTCGTCTTTTCCTGAGCATCTAGACGTCAGCGCTCATCCTCGTGCTGCCGTGCCGCACACGGTCAGGGCAGGGATAAAAGCAATAACGCATTATGTGGCGGTAGACCGCCACACGGGCTTTTGATATAATCAAGTGCAGTGTGAATTCGTTTCGCGCACTGCATTTTCCTGAAGCCTTGAAAAAAGTTTCAGCAAAACGCCATTCGAAAATAAGATAGAGTACAAGAAGAGATTAGGAAGGTCGATGGAAACGCCAGTCGCACAGAAATTGATGACGGATCTCGTCACGCATCAGGAGGTGCTCCGCGCCTTCGTGGGCGCGGCGCTTTCGTGTTTCCCCGACGACATCGACGACGTCGTGCAGAACGCGAACCTCGCGGTGATCCGCCGAATGGACGACTACGACCCCGCCCGTCCGCTTCTGCCGTGGCTGATTGCGTTCGCGAAGATGCAGATTCTCGCGTTTCGGGCGAAGCGGGGTGCGGAGCGGCTCGTCTTTGACGAGACGGCTCTCGAACGGCTCGCCGAAACCTACACGACCTGCGATTCGCCCGACCTGCCGGTGATGAAGCGGCTCGCCATCTGCAAGCGCAAGTTGGACGAGGAAACACTGAAGATGCTGGAAGAACGGTATGGGGACGACAGAAAGCCCCGCGAAATGGCGAAACTGCACGGCACGACTTCAAGGGAAATCCGCAATCGCCTCACCTACGCACGGCGGAAACTGGCGGAGTGCATCATGCGGTTCTGCCGAATCTCCGAAAGTTCCTTCGAGCGCGACTTCGGGTCGGCGACCGAACTTGAAGGCCTGATGTCGCGGGCTCTGGACGAAGGGCAGGGTGCAAAGGCGCGGCGGAAACTCCTCGAACGTGCGGCACAAACGCCCGAAGGAATGCGCGAATACGCCGAACTCGCCCTTGTGGACACCCTCCTCAGAAGCCAGTATGCGGCGCGGCGGGCAAAGACCCTCCCCGAATCGCAGAACGCGGAGGAGGCGTTCGAGCCGCCGCACGAGAAGTCCCACGGCTGGCTGAAGGCGGCGGGCTGGGGACTCGCGGCGGCGGGGCTGACCGCCTTCGCCGCGACAACGGGATACATCTATTATGAAAAGTCTCAACCGAAAACGGAAACGGAGGGAACGCAAATGAAAGTGAATACGGCAGTCAAGTCGGCGATGGTCGCCGTGGCGGCGGTCGCGCAGGTGTTCGACCTGTCGGCGGACACGAAGACGTGGTCGGGTGAAAGCGGCACGTGGCAAACGGCCACTTGCTGGAGTCCCGAGGGCGTTCCCGGTTCGGGGGATGCCGTCGTCATCAATGCGGGAACGTGCGAATATGTCGCGGGCGGCGATCTCGCGATTGGCGACGGCGGCTCGCTGACCCTGAACGGCGGACGCTTCGTCCAGTCGGGCGGCGTCGCGTGGATGCAGATCAACGGGGCGTTAACCGTCGGTTCGGGCGCGACATTCGACATGGGGACTTCCGAGAGAATGAACCTCGGCGGCACGGCACAGTTGACCATCGGAAATGGCGGGACATTCAACGCGAATGTGCTCAGCATCGCGTCAGGTTGCACCGTCTCCATTTCGGGGACGCTCGCGTTTGCGAGCCCGACGACCTTCCCGCTGTCGGACGGGGTGAGTCTGTGCGGCGGAACGCTTGTGAACCTGAACGAGCTGCAGTGGAGCACCGACCAAGCAATCGTGGGCAACGTTTCGGCGGCCAAACTCGCCGCGCAGAAGACGGACACTTCGCTGACGGTCGGCGACGGCACAATCACGCTCTCGGCGGCGCTGGCGGACGCCGTGTGGCAAAGCGGCACTTCCTACGTGAACGTGAAGACGGGGGCGACGACGGAGTTCATCTTCACCCACGCCGAGGCCACGACCGAGGCGGTTTATTCAACATTCTTCGCGGGGACGAACCCGAAAATCCGCTATGGCGGCGAGACCTTCGCCGACGAGGCGGCGTTTCGCGAACGCTTCGAGGTGTCGGGTGAGACGGGCGACGTCCACGTGAAGGCGATTGCCCTTGCGGATGACCACATGCTCTTCGGCGGCACGGCAACGGTGGCGCAGGGTTCGGGCAACGAACTCACCTTTGGCGTGACGGTGCAGAAGGCGGGCGACCCGGCGGGTGCGCTCTACCTCCTCTATGGCACGACGGACGGCGGCAGTTCCTTCGACGGCTGGACGGATTCGGTCGAGGTCGCCGCCGTCGCGGCGGACGAGACGGCGTACGAGAAGACGCTGGAAGTCGCGCCGAACACGGTCATCTACTATGTCTTCGCGCTCTCGAACGAGACTGAAATCGTCTACAGCAAGACATCGCCGAAGGCGATGGTGGCGGGCGACGCGGCGAATCTCTTCCTCGGCACGGCGTCGGCGGACGCGGGCGATGCGTCGAACTGGTCGCGTGGACGCATTCCGACGGCGACGGACACGGTGGTTTTCCTGCGCGACCTTGCGGCGCACGACCTCTCGTGGCCGGCGAACCTGACGGCGGTCGGCGGATGGCTTCAGCCCGCGAGCGCGACGAAGGGCTACGTCACCTTCGCCCTCGCGACGAACGCGCCGCTCGCGATTGCAGGCGATGCGCTCCTCGATGGCGGCGTGTGGACGCACGAGGGGGCGAGCGAAGCGGGCGTTGAGCCGACGGCGGCGGTCGCGGTGACAATCGGCGGCAACCTGCACGTAGCGGAGGGCGTTCAGATCACGGCGGGCAGCGGCGAACTGAACGTGCAGGAGAAGAAAACTCGGGGATGGTATCTCGGCGGACCCGGCTACAAGAGCGGAACGGGAGCATCCTACGGTGGCGAAGGCTCGACGAACGACGTCGTCTACGGGAGCGCGTTCGACCCGATGGAATACGGCTCGTCTGGCACGGGCGACAGCGACATTTTTGCGGGCGGCGGTCTCGTCTGGCTTTCGGTTGGCGGCGCGGCGCGGATTGACGGCGAAATCTCGTCTCGCGGGTATGCGTGGAACGGCTTGAACGGCGGCTCGGCGGGCGGCAGCGTGAACCTGCGCTTCGGGTCGTTGACCGGCACGGGCGTGATTTCCGCCGATGCGGGGAAGATTGGCGAGCAGACCTTCGACTCCATCCACGGTTCCGGCTCGGGCGGACGCATCGCCGTGCGCCTGACGGATTCGGACTTCTCGAACTTCACGGGTACGATCACGGCGTATGGCAACCGCGGGCGGAACGCGACGGGTGACCTCGCCGGCGTGCCGTGTTCGGCGGCGGGAACGGTTTTCCTCGCGACGAGCGTCGATACCGCCATCGGATGCGGCGAACTCATCGTCGCGAACGGAGAACTGACGAATGGCGACGCGACGGCACCGGGGCCGCGAACCCGTGCGACCCTCCTGCCGGGGAACGGCCCACGCTGCGACAGCACGGTGCGATTCCGCCGCGCACGTCTCACGGTGCGCGACTACGGGCGGCTGAAACTGACCGCCTCGTTTCAGGTGAACAAACTTTCGCTTGAGGGAGAAAACGCCGCGCTCGATCTGAACGGCGAGACGCTGACCGCGCAATCCCTCTTCGTGGATGGCGTGGAGATGCGCCGCGGAACCTACACCGCCGCGCAGTTCGACGGGCGGGTGACGGGCGACGGCGCGATTGTCGTCGGCGAACAGGGTTTCCGAATCATCATCAGGTAAGAGCGGGACAACAATGAAAAGACTTGCATTTTCGTCAGCGATGACGCTGGCTGTGCTCGGCGTGTCGGCATATGCCGGAACTGTGCGACTTTCGGGGGGCGCGGGGAACTGGACGCTTCTCCGCGACGGAAAGCCCTACTTCATCAAGGGGGCGAGCGGCGGGGCTGACAAGACCGCGCTCAGGAAGATCGGCGGCAACAGTTTCCGCACGTGGGGTGCGGACGACATCGAGGCGCAACTTGAGACGGCGAAGGCGAACGGTCTCACGGTGATGTGCGGCTTCTGGCTCGGACACGCCGAACACGGCTTCGACTACACGAACGCCGCCGCACTGGAATCGACGCGGCGTGACGTGCTGGAGACGGTGCGGAAGGTGAAAGGCCATCCGAATCTGCTCTGCTGGGCGCTCGGCAACGAGATGGAGATGAACAACCCGCACAAGACGGAGATGTGGAAGTTCATCAATTCGCTCGCCCGCGAAGTGAAGTCCATCGACCCGAACCACCCCGTGACGACGGTCGTCGCGGAAATCCCGGACGAGACACTGGCGGCGTTCAGGACGCTCTGCCCCGACATCGACTTCTTCGGCATCAACAGCTACGGCGGCGCGGCGAGCGTGGGCGCGCGGTGGCGCAAGGCCGGGATGACGAAGCCCTACGTGATCACCGAATACGGGGCGCACGGCAGTTGGGAAGGCCCGAAGAATGCGTGGGGACTCGCCCTCGAGCCGACGAGTACGGCAAAGGGCGAGCAGTTCGCCGCGTCGTATGCGAAAGGCGTGGAGGCCGAACGCGGCAGATTCTGCCTCGGCAGTTATGCGTTCACGTGGGGATGGAAGGTCGAGTCCACGCCGACTTGGCACGGTATGCTGCTCCCCGACATGACGCGACTTGCGAGCGTCGAGGCGGTTCAGCGGGCGTGGGGCGAGGTGAAGGTCGCGAACCGCTGTCCGACCACGGGTGAACTCGTCGTCTCCGCCGACGACCTCGCGGACGCGACAACGCCCGTCGAGGCGCACGTCGAGGCCACCGACCCCGACGGCGACGCGCTCGTCTACCGCTGGGAACTCGTCAGCGACACGGGCGACTACGATACGATCGGCACGGGTCTGCCCGTCCCGGACGGTTGGGAAGGCGCGATTGTCGCGGGGCAGGGCACGCCGAAGGCGACAGTGAAACTCCCTGGCGGCGGAACCTATCTCCTCTACTGCTACGTGTTCGACGGCAGGGGGAACGCCGCGTATGCGAACCGCCCCATCCGTGCGAAGGGCGCAGAGCCGAAGCGCGTGCTGAAGCCCGTCGCCATGCCCTACGCCGTCTACAGGGACGGTGCGCCGCAAAAGTGGTATCCGTCGGGCTACATGGGTCACACGCGGGCGCTGAAGGTTAATGAAAAATGCCGCGAGAACCCCCGTTCGGGCGCAACCTGCATTCGCGTTGACTATCTCGACCACTACGGCTGGGCGGGCATTTTCTGGCAGGACCCGCCGAACGACTGGGGCGACAGGCCCGGCGGAGCAAACCTTTCCAAGGCGACGACGCTCGTCTTCTGGGCGCGCGGCGAGAAAGGCGGCGAAAAGGTGGACTTCTTCATGGGCCGCCTTGAAAAGGGACGGTATCACGACACGGCGCAGGCAAAACTCGACGGCATCCTTCTCAAGAAGGAGTGGACACGCTACCGCATTCCGCTCGACGGTCTCGACCTCTCGACCATCAAGACCGGCTTCGGGTTCTCGTTCGCCAACGAAGGTGAGCCGTTCACCTTCTACCTTGACGATATCGAATACGTCGCGGACTGACGGAAGGAGACTCCCAGAATGAACATGAAGCCAGTTTTGTTCGGCGGCTGTGCGGCTTTGGCGGGTGCGATCGCCGCGCAGGAACTCATCCCCTGCGGCGCGGGTTCGTATGCCTCGTATACGCCGTGGGCGAAAGCACGGACGGTGGATGGCTCGCGCAAGGGCGACCAGAGCCGTTTCATGCAGAACCGCCCCCTCTACATGACGCGGAAACCCGGCGAACCAATCCCGACGAACGACTGGTGGACGGATGCGCTCGTCGAACGATGGACGGGCAACCTCTGGAGTTATCCGGCGCTCGTGAGGGCTTCGGCGCAGGGCGTGAGCGTGGCGTTCCCGAGTTACTGGATAGACGATGGCACGGAGATGAAGGCTCGCAGCCGTCTCGTCTGCGGTGCGCCCGCGTTCACTCCGAGCGCGGCGAACGTGGACGGCTGGCACGATTGGGACGTGGAACTCGTCCTCCCTGACGGCAATGCGAAAGCGATGCGCGCGACGCTCGTCCACGGTTCGCCCTTCACGTGGGTCGAATACGAAGGCCTTGACGCAACGCTTCGGGTCGAAAGCGAGGGCGCGGTGTCGGTCGACCGGCGCACGAAGGAGAACGCCTTCATCGTAAAGGCGGGTGACGACCTCTACGGCGTGTGGCATCCGGCGAACACGCTCGTCGAGGAACGGGCGGACGGGACAATCTCCTTCACGTTCCCCGGCGGGAAGTGCAAGGGGTGGCTCGCGGTCGGGCTTCTGCCGAACCGCGACGCATTTGCCGCGCTCGCGCCGTTCGCCGCCGCCATCATCCGCTCGACGCGCGTCGACTGGGCGTATGACGAGGCGACGGCGGAACTCATGACGACGTGGCGCGTGGAGACGGAGGACTTGAACGGCAAAACCGCCGCGCCGCCGGCGTTGCAGGGCTTCCAGCCCCACCACCTGAAGCGCACGACGCCGAAGTTCAGCGTGATGGACGGCCTCGTCTGGCAGACGCCGCGCGGCAAGCAGCGTGTGGCGAAGGGAAACGAACTCTCAATCGTCTACACCTTCCCCGGCATGCTCCCGCATTGGGGAGCCCCGCAGGCTCACGACTTCGCCGACGCCCCCTACGATGCCGCGCTTTTCAAACGACTTCTCGATGACTACGCCGAGCGCGGCAATTTCGGCGGCGACACCTACTGGGGCGGCAAGGGACTGCTGCAGATGTCCCTTGCGATGATGGCGGCGCGTGAGACGGGCGACGCGGTGACCTTCCAGAAGACCCACGACCGCCTGCGGGCGAAGTTCGAGGACTGGCTCACGTGGACGCCCGGAGAGGAACGCTTCTACTTCTCCTATGTGCCGCGCTGGGGCGGACTCGTCGGCGAATCGACGAGCTACGACTCCGAAACCTTCAACGACCACCACTTCCACTACGGCTACTTCACCTATTCGGGTGCGCTTCTCTGCCTCGTGGACGCGGACTTCAGGGAGAAGTTCGGCCCGATGCTGCGGCTCATCGCGAGCGACTACGCGAACTGGCGGCGTGACGAGAGGCGATTCCCGTTCTTCCGCACGTTCGACCCGTGGGCGGGGCATTCCTTCGCCGGCGGAATCGGGGACGGCAACGGCAACGGCCAGGAGTCCTCCTCCGAGGCGATGCAGGGCTGGGGCGGACTCTATCTGCTCGGACTTGCGCTCGGCGACCGCGAGATGCGCGATGCGGGCATCTTCGGCTGGGTGTCGGAGGCGCACGGTACGGCGGAATACTGGTTCGACCGCGACCGTGAGAACATCGACTACACGAAGTTCAGCCATCCCTACAACTCGAACCTCACCTGCCACGGCGTCGGCTGGTGGACGTATTTCAGCGGCGACCCCGTGTGGATGCACTCAATCCAGTGGCTGCCGAACACCCCCGCGCTCGACTACCTGAGCGAAGACCGAAAGTTCGCCAAGTGGGATTACGAGACGATGTGGCGGACGAAGGAGGTGACGGGCTGGGAGAAGGAACTCGGCGACGCTTCGCTCGGCAACGTGCTTCTCAGTTATCTCCAGCGGAGCGACCCGCAGGAGGCGGCGCGCATTTTCGCCGCGCTCGCCAGGAAGAACCGGGGGGTCGTGAAAAACGCCGACACCGGTCACCTCACCTATTGGGCCATCCACAGCCACCTCGCCTACGGCGACCTCGACTTCGGCGTGAGGGCCGACTATCCCTGCGCCCGTGCGTTCGTCCGAAACGGCAAGCGGACGCTGATGGCCTACAACGCAGGGAATGCGCCGCGCACCGTGCGCTTCTTTGACGCGGCGGGAACGGTCGTCGGGACACTCCGCGCCGAACCCGGTCGGCTCACGATAGGCGGGGCGCGGACGAAGGATGCGGCGACTGTCGAACCGACGCTGAAAGCCGAGTCCTCCGCACCCGTCACCCGCGAATGGGAGATTGTCGCCGAGAAGCCCGTACTAAAGGAAGGAATATCAACGCGCCTCACCCTTCGCACGGCGAAGGGAACGAATGCGGCAAACGCGAAGTGGACGAGCGAAGACGGCTCTTTCGACCGGGCTGGGAACTTCACGCCGCACGGGGACGGCTTCGCCACGGTGACGGCAAAAGTCGGAACGCAGGAAGTCACGCGGCGGTTTCCCGTTGAGGAGGCGTTGCGCGTCACCAGACTCGCCGTCGAACCGAACGCGGCGGAATGCATTGTCGGCGAACCGCTGAAGCTCTCGGTCGAGGCACTTGACCAGTTCGGCGGTCGGATGCGCCTCAAGGGCGCGAAGGTCGAACTCTCCGACCCCGCACACGCCACCTTCGACCGCAACGGCTTCACAGCGACGAAGGCGGGAAACTACACGCTTGCCGTCACGTTGCAGGGGAAGAAGGCGGTCGCGACAATAACCGCGAAGAATCTCGCGGACGTGAATCTTGCGCGGCTCGCCACGGTGACGGCGAGCGGCGAGGAGAATGTCGGGCTGCTCGCGGCTTATGCGGTCGACGGAGACCCGAAGACGCGCTGGGGTTCATTGCACCGCGATGGCGAATGGATTCAGTTCGACTTCGGCAAGCCCCGCACCGTTTCACAAGCCTCCATCCGATGGGAGCACGCCCATGCGCGGCGGTATCGCATCGAGACTTCGCTTGACGGCGCACGGTGGACGACGGCGGTCGAAAGCCACGAGGTTGCGACGCCCGAATCCGACGCCGTGACATGGCGACCGACCCCCGCACGGTATCTTCGCCTCACGGGGCTTGAACGCAACACAAACTACGGCATTTCCATCTTCGAACTGGACGTTCGATAATTTCACAACGGGTTCGCCCGATGTTTCCCCCGCCAATTGAGCGAACCAGAAGGGTAAACTTCAGGCGGCCGTCCACTTGTCAGCGGTCGCCTTTTATAGTATACTACTGAATCACAATGACGAGTAACGATGAATATGTAGTGCAACTGCTGACCGAACGCGGCATTCTCACCGCCGAACAGGTCGATGCTGCCTCGAAGTCCATGAAGGCCGAAAACGAGACGACGCTGGATGTTCTCGTTGCCGGGGGAACGATCGGCGAAGACGACGTTCTCGGGACGGTCGCCGACCAGTTTGGTCTCAAGTACTGCCACGTGAACGCCGATGCAATCAATCCCGAGATCACGAAGGAGATCCCGGCGGAGATTGCAAAGAAGTACGGGGTTGTGCCTGTCGTCGCCGACGAGGAGTCCATCACCGTGGCGCTTTCGGACCCGATGGCGTATGATGCGATCGATTCGCTTCGCTACGTGCTGCACGGGCGCGACGTGGAGGCGGTCATCTCGCCGCGTGCGGAA
>CAVDWI010000007.1:0-28498 GCA_963612485.1 Barnesiella intestinihominis | reverse complement strand
TCTCGGGCAACCCCGACCTGATCGTCAGCGGCATGCGCCACCGCGCCGCCGTCGGGCTTTCGGAGGAGACGGACGCGCTCGTGGTCGTCGTCTCGGAGGAGACGGGAACGGTGAGCGTCGCGCACAACGGGCGGCTCTTCACCTGCGCGGGCGAACAGCGCGAACAGCTGCTGAGCCGCTGGATTGCAAAGGCGATGCGCGCGAACACGGAACGCGGCGGATTCTTCCAGACCGCCTTCGGGCGGTTGCAGAAGCGCATCCTCAAACTGACGAAAGGAGAAAATCCCGCATGAAGGAAACGAAGGAGCCAATCACGTCCGGCGGGCTGTTCTCGCGGATTGCCGAACTCTTCACGAAGAACTGGGGGCTGAAGATCCTCGCCCTCATCCTCGCCATCGTCATCTACCATTCACTCAAGCCCGCCGAACAGGACGCGACTTTCATCCATGACAGAAACACATTCCAACGCTGAAACGCGAAAGAAGGAGACCCGGTCGGCGTTCGGCTGGCTGCTGTTCCCCGTCTCGCTCTTCCCGCTCGTCGCCCTCCTCACCTACGACTGGCGGGCGATTTCCGCGTTGCAGTCCCCGTCGGTGACGAGCTCGAACTGGGTTGGAGCGCTGGGCGACGGCTTCGCCTACTACGGGTACCTGTTCTTCGGCCTGGCGATTTGGATCCTGCCCGCGCTCTGCATTCTCGCGGGGCTCATGCGCGTGACGGGGCGCCGGTTCTTCACGCGGGGGCGAATCGCCTGGACGCTTCTTTTCATCGTGTGCTCCGCGTGTCTCGCACAGACCGTACAGGGGCATGCGCCCGGCATCGCCGCCCTTCTCGACACCCTGAATCTGTCGAATGCGGGGGGCGTGATCGGCTATCTGCTCATGACGCGAGGGCTTGCGTCCCTCCTGAGCGACTTCGGCGCATCGGTACTTATGCTCTGCCTGATGTTCGCCACGTTCATCGCCATCATCGGGCTCTCCAACCTGAGCCGGGGTGCAATTGCCGTGCTTCGCTGGGCGACGATGCACGACGTGATGTCCGAGACGAAGCCGAACGATTCCGGCGACGCCACCGATTCCGCAATGGATGACCGAGAGGCGCAGTATCTAGCCGCGATGCGAGCGAAGGAGGACGCCAAGCGCCAGCGCGAGGAGGAGAAGCGGCTCGCCCGCGAGGAAAAACTCCGCCAGAAGGACGAACTTCTCGCGGCGAAGGCGCGAGCCAAAATCGAACGCGAGAAGGAACGCGACCGGCGGAACGCCGCACCGGCGGCGGGCGCGACCGCTGAGCAGGCCCCGTCATCCCGCACGGACGAACAATCCGCCCCGAACGAAGACCGCGGGCCTTATGTCCTGCCGCCCGTCGAACTGCTGAATCCGATTCCCCACGCCTCGGCAGATCACGGCGACGTGAACGAGATGTCGCAGAAACTCATCAACACTCTCAAGATCTTCGGCATCGACGCGACGATGAGCTACACCGTGCAAGGCCCGGTCGTCACGAAGTATGCGATTGAACTCACGCCGGGGACGCGCTACTCGACCGTCACCACCATTTCAAACGAACTGATGGGGGCGCTTCACGCGAAGTCCCTCCGCATCGAGGCCCCGATTCCCGGCGAAGACCGCGTCGGCATCGAAGTGCCAAACCGCAAGCCGGCGGGCATTTCGTTCCGTGAGGTCTTCGAGTCGGAGACGTGGAAGAGTTCGAAGGCGGAACTTCCGCTCCTCTTCGGCAAGGACGCGGCGGGGCGTGAACTCGTCGCCGACCTCGCGTCCATGCCCCACATGCTCGTCGCCGGCGCGACGGGTCAGGGCAAGTCGGTCTGCCTCAACTCGCTGATCAACGGCCTGCTGATGACGCGCACACCCGAACAGCTGAAGTTCATCATGGTGGACCCGAAGTCCGTCGAGTTCACCGCCTACGCGGCGATTCCGCATCTGCTCGTGCCGGTCATCACGGACAACCGGAAGGTCGTCTTCTCGCTTCGCTGGGCGGTTGCGGAAATGGAAAAGCGGCTCAAGCTCTTCGCCCGCGCCCGCGTCCGAAACATCTACGACTTCAACCACCGCAAGACCTTCACGCAGACGGATATGTTCGGCACGGAAGACCCGGTCAGGACTGACATGCCGCGCACGGTTCCCTACATCGTCATCATCATCGACGAGGTGGCCGACCTGATGGCGACGAGCGCGAAGGACGTCGTGCCCGACATCGGACGACTGACGGCGAAGGCCCGTGCGGCGGGCATCCACCTCATTCTCGCCACGCAGCGTCCCGACGCGAAGGTCATCACGGGGACGATCAAGGCGAACATTCCGGGGCGCGTCGCCTTCAAGACCTCCCAGTCAATCGACTCTCGGACGATTCTCGACGAGGCCGGCGCGGAGAACCTCATTGGTCGCGGCGATATGCTCTTCAAGTCGAAGGACGGACTTCTCATTCGCGCACAGGGCGCATGGATCAGCGACGAGGAAATCGCCCGCATCACGGGCTTCATCGAACAGCACGCCACGACACAGTTCGACGAGACGTTCGCCAAGAAGCTGGGGCGCGTCAAGGAAGCCTCAATCGACGACCCGTTCGCCGACAATGCGGACGACCCCGACAACCAGAAGTCGGATGAGGACGAAGATTCCTCCACATCCCGCGAAACGGTGAAGGCGGCGGAAGACGCCGACCTCTACAAGCGCGCACTGGAGTGCATCATCAACACGAACCGAGCCTCAACCTCGCACTTCCAGCGGCGGCTCGGCATCGGCTACAACCACGCGGCAAAACTCTGCGACAAACTGGAGGATGCGGGCGTCATCGGCCCGCAGAAAGGCGCAGGGCCGCGCCAGATTCTCATGGCGCAGGAGCAGCTTCTCGCCATCTTCAACGGAAATGCCGTTGCCGAACCGGGCGCGGCGACCGCCGCCGAACCGTCCGTTCCGACGGATGACGGCGACAGCACATTCGACGCTTCGGAACAGGACATCTTCAACCAGGAGGAACCCGCATGATCGAATTCGGAAAAACGCTTCGCGAGGCGCGTGAAGCCAAGGGGCTATCCATCACCCAGGTCGCCGATGCGACCCACATGATGAGCCAGATTGTCGAGGGGCTCGAGAACGAGGACTTCTCGCGCATCGTCGCCCCCATCTACGGACGCGGATTCGTCAAACTCTACTGCGAGGCAGTTGGTCTCGACCCGAAGGAACTGACTGCCGCATTTATGGAGATTTACAACGGCAACCGTGCGGCGGCATCTCGCGAACCCGAGGAGGTTCAACCGGCGGCAGCTCCCGAACCCGTGGAGACGGTGAAAGCCCCCGAAGAACCTCCCACACCCCCTCCCGCACCCAGCTTCTTTGAGCAGCCCGCCGCCGCCGAGCCGCCCAAACCAATGAAGAAGAGAGCCTTCAAGATGCCCGAAATGTCCATGCCCGAAGTGCCGCCTTCCCTGTGGCGGATGGCGACGCTGGTGGCAATCGTCATCGTCGTGATCTGGGCGGGGTTCATCGGCGTTCGCGCCCTCTACCGCGCAACAATGACGGCTCCCGAACCCCCGGAGACGAGCGCGGCGGCGGTCGCAACGCCTGTGCAGACCGAGAAAAAGACGGAGACGCCACAGGCGGCAGTCCAACCCGATGGTGCGGCGAAGACGACCAGGCGCGAGCCAATGCGCATTCCCTCGCTTTACGTCGATTAATCTCCTTTCAACGACAACCCAAACCAACAAAGGAAATCAAAGATGGAAATTGTAATCTGCAAGACAAAGGAAGAGGCCTCGAAAATCGCGGCTGACATGATTACCGAGGCCGTCAGGAACAACCCGAAAATCGTCCTCGGCCTTGCGACCGGCTCGACCCCCGTTCCGATGTATGCCGAGATGGCGAAGGCCGCCAAGATGAAGAAGGTCTCCTACAAGACCGTTCGCACGTGGAACCTTGACGAATACGTCGGTCTGCCCGGTACACACGACCAGAGCTACCGCTACTTCATGAACAAGAACCTCTTCGAGAAAATCGACATCAAGATCTCGAACACTCATGTCCTGAACGGACTCGCGAAAGACCCCGAGAAGGAGTGCCGCGCCTACGAAGCCCAAATCAAGAAGGCCGGCGGCATCGACATTCAGGTTCTCGGCATCGGCAGCGACGGACACATCGCGTTCAACGAACCCGGCACGTCGCTCAACAGCCGCACGGGTGTCGTCTACCTGACCCCTCAGACCATCAAGGACAACGCCCGCTTCTTCAAGAGCGCGAAGGACGTGCCGACACAGGCCCTTTCGATGGGCGTCGGCACGATTTGCGAGGCGAAGAAGATTATCCTTCTCGCGTTCGGGAAGAACAAGGCGAACGCCGTCGCCGGTTGCGTCGAGGGCGGCATAAGCCAGTTCTGCACGGCCTCGGCGCTCCAGGCACACAATGATGCATGGATTTTCTGCGACGAAGAGGCGGCTTCCAAACTGAAACTCGCCAAATACTACAACTGGCGCAGCGGCGTCAAACTCGGCCTATGAACGAAGAAGACTATTTCACCAGTTTTCACTGCGCCACCTGCCACACGGCAATTGAGGCTTCGCCCGATATGATCGGCACGGAAGCCGAATGCCCCGCGTGCGGGGCAAAGTTCACCGTGCCGGACAACCGTCGGAACGACGGCATTCTGCGCTATGCCGCAGATGAAAAAGATCCGAACTTCCTTCGCGCCGCCAAGAGCCGAACCATTCGGATTGAGCTGGGAGACGACCTGTGAGTGCGCGGCGGAGGAAGAAAAAGGGACGCGGTCAGCCGCGTCGGCTTTCGCTCGCGATTGGAATCACACTCCTGATTCTAACCGCTGCCTATTCCTCCGTCGCCGTCTGGTTCGTGCATCATCCGCGCACGTGGCTTGAACACAAGTGCGCGGAACTGCCCGACTTCCTCGCGACCTCCCTCCTCACCGTCGGCAACTCAGTCGGCGACATCACCGATTCGCTCGACTGGACGGGTTCGGACGTCGTCTATGAATACGACGAGGAAGCCCCCTCCGGGAAAGTACTCTTCGCGGGGGCACCTCGCTACGTCGGCGCACCCGCCCCGAACGACATCGTCGTACTAGATCGCGGCGAATTCAAGATCGGTTGGTCGCCAAAATTGCGACACCCCGTCTGGTGCGCCTATCACGTCGTGCGCGACGCACGATATCCGTCGGGGAAACGTCCCAACTTCAACCGCGACCGAGCCGTTCCCTCCGCACCACTTCCCTCGGCATACGCCCGCTCGGGCTACGACCGCGGCCACATGGTCCCGAACTATGCGATTGTAACCCGCTACGGGGAGAGCGAACAGAAGAAAACGTTCCTCATGAGCAACATCGCCCCGCAGACGCCGGCGCTCAATCGCGCCGTCTGGCGAAATCTCGAACATCGGATTGCCGACCTCTGGACGGCGAAATACGGTGAAATCTGGGTGATCGTCGGATGCATTTCGCCGCGCACGAACTTCGAGACCGTTTCTGGAACCGACATCGACGTTCCTGAAAAGTTCTATCAGATCGTCGTCGCGCAAGAAGGTCTGAACATCCGGGCATTCGCCGTACTCCTCGAACAGACCGTTCCCTGGAACGCCTACGCGGCGCGGTATCTCGTCACGATTGACGAACTCGAAGAACTTTCAGGACTGGACTTTCTTCCCGACCTGCCGTCCTTCATCCAGACGCCACTTGAATCTGAATTGCCCACGCGACTTTGGCCGATTCGGCTGCAGGACATTCTCCGGCAACTTCTTCTGCGCTATTCGCGGCAATAAGACCTTACAGGCGGATTCTGCCCGACGTCAGCTCCTCGCGATAGCATTCCACCGTCCGCCGAACGCCCTCTTCAAGGGAAATCCTGGGCATCCAGCCGAGGGAGCGGATGAGCGTCGTATCGCACAGCTTGCGCGGCGTTCCATCCGGCTTTGAGGCATCCCACGAAATCTCGGCGGGGCAACCCGTGGCTTTTTTGACCGTCTCGGCAAGCGTTCGGATGCTGACTTCTTCACCTGAACCGACATTCACCAAGTCCGGCGGATTTTCCAAGTTCAGCATAAATACGCAGGCCTCTGCAAGGTCGTCCACGTGAAGGAACTCGCGAAGGGGCGAACCCGACCCCCAAAGCGGAACCGTCGCGTCCCCGTTGACCCGCGCCGTCTCGAACTTGCGGATCATCGTCGGCAGGACGTGTCCGCCGACGATGTCGTAGTTGTCGCCCGGTCCGTAGAGATTGGTCGGCATGAGGGAGTGATAGAGAAAGCCCTTGTCGCGGCGCAGGAATTCGCACAGCTTAAGACCCGCAATCTTCGCGAGCGCATAGCCCTCATTCGTCTTTTCGAGTGCCGACGTCAGGAGCGCGGATTCGGGGATGGGCTGGGGGGCCAGACGCGGATAGATGCAGGTCGAGCCGAGGAAGAGCAGACGCTTCACACCCGCTTCCGCCGCCGCCTCAACCGTGTTCATCGCAATCAGGATGTTCTGGTAGAGGAAGTCCGCATTGGCCGCCGAATTGGCGCCGATGCCGCCGACTTTCGCCGCCGCGATCACGGCGACGTCGGGTCGTTCCGCATCATAGAAGGCTCTCACCGCCGCCGGGTTCATCAGGTCGAGTTCGGCGTGAGTCCGCGTCACGACATTGTTGAAGCCGTGCCACGCAAGCGCACGGCACACCGCCGAGCCGACCATTCCCCGATGACCGGCGACATAAATCCTATCCGTCGTATTCATCTCGCAATTCCTCAGTCGGCAATCTGAATCTTGCCCCCGGCCGCGACAATGGCTGCTTCCTGCTCGGCGACCTTCAGGTCGGCATCGACCATCATCTCGACAAGACCGCGGAACGTCACCTTCGGCTCCCAGCCGAGTTCACGCTTCGCCTTCGCCGGATTGCCAAGCAACTGCTCGACTTCCGACGGACGGTCATAGCGCGTATCGTGCTCGACGTATTCCTGCCAGTCAAGCCCGACGCGGGAGAACGCCGCCTCAAGGAACTCCTTGACCGAATGCATCTCACCCGTCGCCAGAACGAAGTCGTCCGGACGGTCGTGCTGAAGGATCCGCCACATGCCCTCGACGTAGTCCCCGGCAAACCCCCAGTCGCGCAGGGCATTGATATTGCCCATGTACAGCCGCTTCTGAAGCCCCATCTTGATGCGGGCGACGGCCATCGTAATCTTCCGCGTCACGAACGTCGGTCCGCGACGGGGCGATTCGTGGTTGAAGAGGATGCCGTTCGACGCGAACATCCCATAGGCCTCGCGGTAGTTCTTCACCGCCCAGAAGGAGTAGAGTTTTGCCACGGCATACGGCGAGCGCGGATAAAACGGCGTCGTCTCGGACTGCGGCACTTCCTGAACCTTTCCGTACAACTCGGAAGTCGAAGCCTGGTAGAAACGGACGTCACGGTCGATTCCCGATTCGCGCACAGCCTCCAGCAGCCGCATCGTTCCCATCGCGTCGATGTCCCCCGTGTTGGCGGGCATGTCAAACGAGACGCGGACATGGCTTTGCGCGGCGAGATTGTAGATTTCATCCGGGCGGATATCGTAGCAGAGCTGGGTCAACCGTCCGGCATCGCACATGTCGCCGTAGTGAAGGAACATCTTCACGCCGTTCACGTGCGGATCCTGGTAGAGGTGGTCGATGCGCTGCGTGTTGAAACTCGACGAACGGCGGATGATGCCGTGGACTTCATAGCCCTTGCCCAAAAGGAACTCCGTCAGATAACTGCCGTCCTGACCCGTAATCCCCGTGATGAGTGCCTTCTTTGCCATCTTATGTCTTCCCTTCTTTTGTTTTGTAAATCAGTCCTTGACAACTCGTTCGACCCGCGAACCGAGCGAGCAGATGATGTCGTAGGCGTGAGTCCCCTTCAGCGTCGCCCAGTCGTCCGGTGTGATGGAACAGTCGCCCACACGCCCGAGGCAGATTACGTCGTCGCCCGGCTGGACGCCGGGAACGCCCGACACGTCCACGGTCGTGTAGTCCATCGAGATTCGCCCGATGACGGGACAATACCGACCGCCGACAATCACCTGACCGCGATTGGAAAGTGCCAGCGGCAAGCCGTCCGCATAGCCCGCCGAAATCGTCGCGACCTTCGTCGGCTCGCGCAGACACCAGGTTCGCCCGTAGCCGAGCGTCGTCCCCGCAGGCAGTTCCCGAACCTGAGCCACCCGCGTCCGCAATGTCAGCACGGGTTCGACCTGAAGGGTCTTTCGCCCATAGGGGTCGAAACTACCGTGCAGGTTGATGCCCGTGCGCACCATCGTAAACGGCGGCTGAGCCGCTTCGGGGAAGTTGTTGATGGCATCGCTCGCGGCAATGTGCACGAAACGGAAGTCGAACCCTTCGCCGTGCGCAGCCGCGACAATCGACTTGAAGACCTCGATCTGCCGATGCGTGAACGGGTCGCGTGGCTCATACGCCATCGGACAGTGCGAGAAGATGCCCTCGCAGTCAAGATTCGGCAACTTCTCCACTTCGCGAATGACCGAGAGGGCGTCCTTCGCGAGAATGCCGAGCCGCCCCATTCCCGTATCAATCTTGAAATGGACTTTCGCCGTCTTGCCGAGGCGCACGGCGGCGGCGGAAATCGCCTTCGCCTCGTCCCGGTCGATGATTGGCAAAATGACATCCGTCGCGACCATCGCCTCAATCTCGTCCGGCAGAACGGACGAGAGTAGTTGAACGCGCTTGCCGAATTTCCCCGCCAATTGCAGGGCCTCGAACGGCTCCGCCACGCCGAACCCGGCGCAGTCCGTACGGGCGAGGGCCTTCGCATAGGCCTCAACGCCAAGCCCGTAGGCATTCGCCTTGAGAACGCACAGGACGGACATCGGCTTCACGTGCGCGGCAATTTTCCCGTAGTTCCGCACAAGCGCCGAAAGATCAACCTCAACCCGGACCCGACGCTTTAAGTTTGTCTGATTGCTCATTTTCCGATTCGTCCGTTTCTCACCATACGAGAGCCGACAGCGCGTCCACTAGCAAATCCCGCGCCTTCCCGTCGCGCTCCTTTGACGTCGCCGAACCGAGGACGATGACAATCGCCCGTTTTCCCTTGCGCGTTCCCGTCAGGACAAGCGAACTCCCGCCCGCGTCGATGTAGCCCGTCTTCAGCCCGTCAACGGCTTCTGACCCGTCGGGATTGATGACTTTCAGCTTGTCCTTGACCATCACGTTGTTGTGATTCACCCGCTTGAACGGCTGTCCGTTCGGGAGTTGGATGTCACACACCTTGACGGAGGTGTATTTCAGAATCTCAGGATGTTCCGCAATCAGGGCGCGGGCGAGTTTCACGAGGTCGCGGCAAGTCGAGATGTTGAACTTCCGCTCCTTCGCCCAGGCGGGCGGGGGAAGTCCGTTCGGATTGTCATAGTTCGTCCGCGTCATACCGAGCGACCGCGCCTTCGCGTTCATCCGGCCGACAAACGCCTCCGTCGAGCCCGCGCACTTCTCCGCGAGGAAAATCGCCGCGTCGTTCGCACTCTGGACGAGCAGGGCGAGCAGGAGTTGGTCAACCGTCATCGATTCGCCCGCCTTTAGCCCGATGCAACTCGGCTGTCGGAGGTGGCGATCCAGTTTCGTCCGCTCCGGCGAAGCCGTCACCTTGTCCGAAAGCGAAATCTTCCCCGCCTTGACGTCGTCCAGGACGAGAAACGCCGTCATCAGTTTCGTCACGCTCGCGGGATACGCCTCCGCGTCGGCGTTGTCCTCGAACAAGACCCTCCCCGTTTCGGCGGCGACGGAAATCGCCCCGACATACGGCGAGCGGCGGTGCGCAGCCTGCAGCGCAACCTGCCGCGACGCGGCGGGGCGCGGAGCCGCCACCACGTCATGTGCCGCGCAAACGAGCGCGAGCGCCAGGATGAGCGAGACTCGCAACATCGTCCTTACTTGACGGTGCGCCGCGTCGCCTTGCAAAGAGCCTTCCACAGGGACGGGGCATCCTTCGCCGCGAGCGCGAGGTCAAGGTTCTCCTTCTTCGCAAAGGCCTGCGCAATGCCCGCCATCAGGCGCAGGTAGAACGCCGAAACGGCCACGGGAATCGCCGAAAGGAAGACGACGTGAACCTTGTCGCCGCTCCAGTCAATCCCCTTCTTCGATACGCCCATCGCGAGCGTCAGCCCGCCGCCTTCGACGCCGCGCACGTGCGGAAACGCGATTCCGCCCTCCATAGCGGTCGAAAGCACACTCTCGCGCTCAAGCGCCGCGCTCACAAGCTTGTCGGCGTTCAGGATGAAATGCCCCTTCTCCATCGCCGAAGCAAGCGCGGCAATCGCCGCCTCCGGCGTTTCGGCATCGAGATCCGCAATCATCAGCCCCTCCGCGCTGAACCGCGAGATTCCCGTCTTCGGGTCGTCGCGGTCGGACTTCTCGGCGACGTTCCGCGCCGCATCCTCCTCATCGGCGAAGAGGATTCGCCCGCAACTCGAACAGGTCACCAGATGCTGCGCCAGCCGAACCTGCTGCGCCTGCGCAATCGGAACCTGCATGCCGCACGCGGCGCAGCATCCGTTCGACATCGCCGCCATCACCACGTGGCTCTTCTTGTAGAGACGGTTGTAAAGCCCAGCGACCTGGGAATCCAACTTGTCCTGTAGTTCGGCAATGGACTCGTTCAGCGCATCAAGGTGACTGCCGTCGCCCGTCTGATGGTGTTCATCGCGCGTGAGGACAAGCTCCTGAAGCTGCCTCAGGATGTTAATCTGACTCTTCATTTTCCCTTACCTGCCTTTCCTTCCGTATAAAGGCGGATCTTGTCAATCGTTTCCGCCGAAAGAATGTGTTCCATCAAACAGGCGTCCTTGTCCGCATGCGGACGGCTGACGCCCAACTTCATTAGAAATTCGCGTAGAAGCGTGTGCCGCCCGAGAACGGACTTCGCCACGCGCCGTCCCTTGTCGGTCAGGCCGATGCCCGCATACGGTTCGTGGGTCGCAAGCCCCAGTTTCTTCAGTTCCCGGATGGCCTTTACGACCGACGGCATCGTCACGCCAAGCGATTTCGCAACGTCGCGAACCTGAGCCTCGTGTCCTTCCTGAACGCGGAGATAAATGGCCTCGACGTAATCCTCAAGACTTTGTGTCATGCAAAATCACTTTCCAAACGGACTCGTCTTCTTCATCAGGTGCGCGAACTTCACCGCCTCGATCGCGTCCTCAAGCGCGAGCGGGAACGGTGCCGCCGTCCGCACGGTGTCGTAGACGTGCTTCCAGAAGGCGGAAATGCCATACATCGACCCCTTCGGGAGCGTGACGGGAATCTCGGCAATCGGGAACTGCTCGTGAAGATCCTTGATGTCGGGCGTCCGCACGGACGAACGCCGACGGGGAAACCGATAGGCGGGATCGACGACCCGCAGAACGCCCTGCGTCGCGCCGTCGTTCACCTTGAATACGCCGCGTTCCGCACGAATCACGAAGGAGGGCGAACGCTCACCCGGAAGCGACCCGCCGTTGAACTCAACGTCCGCCGAAAGCCGCATGCGCGTCTTCAGGTTGACGTGCGCGTAGTCCTCCGCATCGCCCACCGACGCGATGCGCTTCAGTTCGCTCCACATCTGAATCGGCGGGAACGGCAGGAGTTTCAGCGTCTGCAGCATGAGGTCGGGCATCGCATAATACGCCGCGCCGCCGCCAAGCCGCTTCACCGTCTGCCAGTCGTCGCGGCGGACGAAGTCCTCCTTGCGGACGAGAATCTGGTGGATTTCGCCGAGACGGGGGTCTGTCATCTCCTGCTTCGTCAGCAGGAAGTCCGGCGCGAAAAGCCCGCGCTGCATCACGATCAGCCTGTTCTTCGCCTTCATCGCCGCGCCGCGCAGAAGCTGGGCATCGTCCAGCGTCAGCGCGAGGGGCGACTCAATCAGCGTCCAGAACCCCTTCTTGAGCGCGGCAATCGCGTGCTCAACGTGATCGACCGAGCACGTCGCGATGTCCACGAGGTCAATGTCCCGCTCGTCAAGAAGGTCGGCGTACCGCCTGAACATTCGGCAGTCGGGGAAATCCGCAGCAATGATGTCGCGGCGTTCCTTGATGATGTCGCAAGCCGCCACGACCCTGAAGAGGGACGGATGAGCCTTGAACACGGGGTAGTGGTCGGCGAACATCGCCCGGCCAAGGCCGATGAGGGCGACGCGAACGGGGGGGCGCTGGTATTCAGTTTTCATTTCTTCACCATCTCCGTTATGACAGAAAGAAATTGCTCAACGTCGGTAAACTGCCGGTAGACGCTCGCAAAGCGGACGTAGGCAACCTCGTCCACGGTCAGCAACTCGGCCATCACAAGCTCCGCAATCCTGTCGGTCGAGACCACCTCCTTGCCGAGTTTCGCCACGACCCCATCGACCATCGCCCGGATCTGCTCGTCGCTCACGGGACGCTTCCCGCAGGCGCGGCGAATCGCACGCGCCACTTTCACTCGGTCGAACGGTTGGCGCGACCCGTCCCGCTTGACGACGAAAACGTCATCGAACTCAAGTTCCTCATATGTCGTGAACCGCGCCCCGCACGACAGGCACTCGCGGCGGCGGCGAATCGCCGCGCCTTCGCGCGCCGTGCGCGAATCCAGCACCTTGTCGTTGTCAATTCCGCATCGGGGACATTTCATTTTACTTTTCCGTTCGGACACATCGTGCAGTGACGGCAGTCGAGATTGATTGGCAGCGGGGCCGCCGCCCCGTTCCGCCGAGCCTGCCATTCGCCAATCCGATTGATGAAAGCCAGCAGAAGCCCCAGCACGATGAACCCGCCCGCCGGCAGAATGGCGAGCGTCACCGGCCCGGGATTCAGGTTCTTGAACGCCAAATCGCCCCAGATTGTCAGCGTCCCCGCACCGACAATCTCGCGCACGGACGCAATCAGCGACAGCGAAAGCACGAACCCGAGCCCGCTCCCCAGCCCGTCCGCAAGCGATTCGAGAACCCCGTTCTTGCTCGCGAACGCCTCCGCCCGCCCGAGGATGATGCAGTTGACGACGATAAGCGGAATGAAAATCCCAAGCGATGCGGAAAGTTCCGGCAGATACGCCTGCATCAGAAGGTCAATCGTCGTCACAAACGCCGCGATGATGACGATGTAGCACGGAATGTGCACGGCATCCGGAATCACCTTCCGCAGGGCGGAAACAAGCCCGTTCGAACACACGAGCACGAAGGTCGCCGCCAACCCCATCCCAATCGCGTTCTCAAGGCTCGTCGTCACCGCAAGGGTTGGACACATCCCCAGAACGAGGCGAAAGGTCGGATTGTTCTTGAACATGCCGAACCATAATGTCTGCAATATCTTCATTTGCCGCATATTATACTGAATAACGGGATTCTCGTCAATCCCGGCGGCATCTGAAGGTTACCCATCACCCATCACTTCGCCGTGGCGAAGCGATAGGCGTTCTGGAACATCCGCATCCACGGCCCGTTCTCGACGAACACGCCGGGGTTGTAACTGAGTTGACAGGCGCGGAAGCCGCGTTCCGGGTGCGGCATCATGATGGTGGCGCGTCCGTCCGCCGTCGTGAACGCCGTCTGACCGCCCATCGACCCGTTCGGGTTGTAGGGATAGCGCATCGTCGCCTGGCCGCGCCCGTCGACGAAGTGCGCCGCGCAGATGGTGGGCGTCCAGCCCTCCGTCCACACGCGCCCCTCGCCGTGCGCCACGGCAATCGGCAGCACGGAGTTTTCCATGCCGCGGAAGAAGATGGACGGCGAAGGCTCGATGCGGATCGCCGAATAACGCGCCTCGAACTGCTCCGAGACGTTCTTCACGAAGCGCGGCCACCCTTCCGCACCGGGAATGATGTCCTTCAGCTGCGAGAGCATCTGGCAGCCGTTGCACACGCCGAGCGAGAAGGTGTCGGGACGGTGGAAGAAGGTTTCGAACATCTTCTTCAGGCGGTCGTTGTAGAGGATCGACCGCGCCCAGCCGGAGCCCGCGCCGAGCACGTCGCCGTAGCTGAAGCCGCCGCAGGCGACGAGTCCCTTGAAGTCGGCGAGATCGATGCGCCCCGCGATCAGGTCGCTCATGTGGACGTCGGTGCAGTCGAACCCGGCGAGGGCGAACGCCGCCGCCATCTCGATGTGGCCGTTCACGCCCTGCTCGCGCAGAACCGCCATGCGCGGACGCGGCGCGGAAGGCTTGCGGCGCAGGGAGACGCGGACTTCGTCCGGGTCGTAGGTGAGCGCAAACTGCATGCCGGGGTCGGTCTCGTCCAGCGCGTTGTCGTATTCCTCACGCGCCGTGACGGGATTGTCGCGGAGAGCCTGCATGCGGTAGGTCGTCTCGCTCCAGGCGCGGCGGACGTAGGTGAGGTCGGTTCGGACGGCGAGCCGTTCGCCGACGAAAATCTCGAACGCGCGGGAGGAACGCCGCACCGCGCCCGCGAGCACGGCGGGAACACGCGCCTTCTTGAAGATGGCGAGAACCGCCGCGAGGTTCTTTTCGGAGACCTGAAGCACCGCGCCGGGCTGTTCGTTGAAGAGCTGGGCGAGCGCGTCGCCCTCCGGCAGCTTCGCGACGATGCCGCGTCCGCCCGCAATCGCCATTTCGGCGAGCGTGACGGCAAGCCCGCCGTCCGAACGGTCGTGGTAGGCGAGCGCGAGTTTGCCGCGCACGACCTCCTGCATCGCGTTGAAGAACCGCTTCAGGGTCGCCGCGTCCGCGTCGGCGTGGGTGTTGCCGAGCTGACCGTAGACCTGCGCGAGCGCCGTCGCGCCGAGCGGGGCCGAGCCGTCGCCCAAGTCCACGTAGACGAGGAACGAACTCTCGCCCGCCGCGTCCGGCTTCAGGTCGGGGGTGAGCGTGAGGCGCACGTCGTTCACCGGCGCGAAGCTCGAGACGACGAGCGACAGCGGCGCGACCTGCTTCTTCTGCTCGCCCTTCGCGTCCGTCCACGTCGTGTGCATCGAACAGCTGTCCTTGCCCACGGGAATCGACACGCCGAGTTTCGGACAGAACCGGAGGCCGACTTCCTCGACCGTGTCGTAGAGGATCGCGTCCTCGCCGGGTTCGCCGCACGGGGCCATCCAGTTCGCGGAGAGGCGAATCTGCCCGATGTCGCCGACATCCGCCGCCGCGAGGTTCGTAATCGCCTCGGCAATCGCCATGCGCCCGGAGGCGGGGCCGTCCAGCAGGGCAATCGGCGTGCGTTCGCCCGTCGCCATCGCCTGACCCTCGTCCGTCGCGTAGCCCATCGTCGTCACGGCGCAGTCCGCCACGGGAAGCTGATACTTGCCGACCATCTGGTCACGCGCCACGCGCCCCGTCACCGTGCGGTCGGTAATCGTGATGAGGAAGGTCTTGTCCGCCACGGCGGGGAGATGAAGGACGCGGGTCAGCGCGTCGAGCGGGCGCACTCCCTCGAAGTTGGTCGGGATGTGCGTCTTCTTCACGCGCTTCACGTTGCGCACCATGCGCGGGGGCTTGCCGAGGAGAACCTTCACGTCCATGTCGATCGGGCGGTCGCCGAAATGGTCGTCGGTCAGCACGAGCCGCCCATCGCCCGTCGCCACGCCGATGAAGGCGACCGGACAGCGTTCGCGCGCGCAGAGTTCCTCGAAGAACTGCCGCGCCGACGGACGGAGCGCGAGCACGTAGCGTTCCTGCGCCTCGCAGCACCAGATCTCCATCGGGTTCATCGACTTCTCCTCGTTGTGAACCTTGCGGAGTTCGAACTTGCCGCCCGTCGCCTCGACGAGTTCGGGGCAGCCGTTGGAAAGCCCGCCCGCGCCGATGTCGTGAACGGAAAGAATCGGATTCGCCGCGCCGAGCGCGGCGCACGCGTCAATCACGCCCTGGCAGCGGCGCTGCATCTCGGCGTTGCCGCGCTGGACGGAGTTGAAGTCGAGGGCTTCGGAATTCGTGCCGGTCATCATCGAACTCGCCGCGCCGCCGCCGAGGCCGATGCGCATCGCGGGGCCGCCGATCTGCACGATCAGCGAGCCGACCTTCACGTCCTTCTTCAGAACCTGTCCGTGGCGAATCACGCCCATGCCGCCCGCCAGCATGATCGGCTTGTGGTAGCCGCGCAGTTCGCCCGCAATCTCGCCCTCGTAGGTGCGGAAGAAGCCGCAGAGCTGCGGACGGCCGAACTCGTTGCCGAACGCCGCGCCGCCGAGCGGGCCTTCCGTCATGATCTGGAGCGGCGTCGCCAGGCGCGTCGGGAAATCGGCGAACGTGCGCTCCCACGGCTGGGGATAGCCGGGGATGCGGAGATTCGAGACCATGAAGCCGCAGATACCCGCAACCGTGCGCGACCCCGTGCCGGTCGCAGCCTCGTCGCGAATTTCGCCGCCCACGCCCGTCGCCGCCCCGGGGAACGGCGAAATCGCCGTCGGGTGGTTGTGGGTCTCGACCTTCATGAGCTGGTCGATCTCGTCCTTCTTGAACGTGTAGGCGTTTGTCTTCGGGTCGATTGCGAACGCGTCCGTCTTGAACCCCTTCACGACCGCCGAGTTGTCCTTGTAGGCCGAGAGGGTATCCTGCGGACGCTTCGCGTGGGTGTTCTTGATCATGCCGAAGAGCGAGTTGCGCTGCTTCTTGCCGTTGATGATGAACTCCGCGCCGAAGATCTTGTGGCGGCAGTGTTCGGAGTTCACCTGCCCGAACATCACGAGTTCCGTGTCGGTCGGGTTGCGTCCGGCGGCCTTGAAACTCTTCGCGAGATACTCCATCTCCGGCTCGGAGATGGCAAGCCCGATCTCGACATTCGCCTCGCGAATCGCGTCAACGCCCTTCGCCAACACGTCGTAGGTGCGCCCCGGCTTCGGGTCCGCCTCGTCGAAGAGGTCGGAGAGGTCGGCGTAGACGCCCTCGGTCATGCGGTCGTAGAGCGCGGCGAGACAGGCGGGCTTGAGCGGCTTCGAGGTGCAGAAGCGGATGCCGCGCTCCACGCGCAGGAAGGAGGTCAGCCCGCAGTTGCGAAAGATGTCCGTCGCCTTCGAGCTCCAGGGGGAGATTGTGCCCTTGCGGGGCGTGACGAAGAAGTCCGCGCCGTCGCACGCGCCCGCCGCGTTCAGCAGGGTCGCCGCCCGGCGGAGTTCCGCGTCGGGGCAGGTCTCGCCCGCCGTCTGCAGGGCGTAAACCCACTTCGCGTCGATCTCGACAGGCCCGAGTTCGGGGTCGGCCCGCCCGATCGCCGCGCGAAGGGCGTCCAGTCGAAACGGGGAATAGGCATCGGTTCCAAGCAACAGAATCATCTTTCGTCTCCTTCGTGAGTCGGTGGGAACGGCGGTCGAATCAGGCCTTTGCCTTCACGCCGCCGAAGCGTTCCGCATCCTTGATATTGGGTTCGGTTTCCGAGAAATCGTAGTCCTTGCCGGGCAGAACGGCATTCAGGAAGATGCCCATCAGCGCGCCCACGGCGAGACCCGAGAGCGACAGGTGCACTTCGCCGATGGCGAAGGTAATCGCCCCCGCCTTGGAGAAGCTGATGCCGAGCGTGCAGACGATGGAAATCGCGCAGATCAGCATGTTCCGGGGCTTGGAGAAGTCCACCTGATGCTCGACGAGGTTGCGGACGCCGACGGCGGAGATCATACCGTAGAGAACGAACGAGACGCCGCCGATCGTCGCCGCCGGGAGCGTGGTGATAATCGCCGCGAACTTCGGACAGAAGGCGAGGACGACGGCGAGATACGCCGCGATGCGGATGACGCGGGGGTCATACACCTTCGAGAGCGAGAGCACACCCGTGTTCTCGCCGTAGGTCGTGTTCGCGGGTGCGCCGAAGACCGCCGCGAGGCTCGTCGCGATGCCGTCGCCGATGAGCGTGCGGTGTAGGCCGGGATTCGCGAAGAAGTTGCGCTTGACGGTCGAACTGATCGCCGAAATGTCGCCCACGTGTTCCATCATCGTCGCCGCCGCGAGCGGGGCGACAATCAGAATCGCGCTCACGATGCGCCCGACGTTGTCGCCCGCGTGTGCAAGAATCGGGAACACCGTCTCCTCCATCTTCACGGGCAAGCCAACCCACGGCGCGGCGGCAATGTGCGAAAAGTCAATCGCCGGACCCTGCCCCAGCACGTTGCAATACAGGTAGGCCGCCGCATAACTCGCGAGAACGCCAATCAGAATCGGGACGATCTTGACCATGCCGCGACCGAAGATCGCCGCGACGAGGACGGCGACGATGCCCACGAGGGCGACGGGCCAGCAGGTCGAGGCGCTGTTCACCGCGACGGGCGAGAGCACGAGGCCGATGCCGATGATGATCGGGCCCGTCACCACGGGCGGGAAGAACCGCATCACGCGCTTCACGCCGACGGACTTCACGATTCCCGCGAAGACGACGTAGATGAGCCCCGCGACAATCACGCCCACCGAGGCGTAGGCGAGAAGCTGCGTCTTCGTCAGCCCTTCCCACATGCCGCCCTTCATGCCCGTCAGCGCGAAGTAGCCCGCGAGAAAGGCAAACGAGCTGCCGAGGAAGGCGGGAACGATGCGCTTCGTCACGAGGTGGAAGAAGAGCGTGCCGAGTCCCGCGAAGAGAAGCGTGGACGAGACGGAAATACCCGTCAGAAGCGGCACGAGCACCGTCGCGCCAAACATCGCGAAGAGGTGCTGTACGCCGAGAATCCCCATGCGCGGATACCCCAGTTGCCGTGCATCGTAAATGCCTTCGGGGGGGATTTCCTTAATCGTTGCCTTTGCCATTGTCTTTTATCCTTTCACTCTTTCACTGTAAATACGTTTCATTTTGTCGCGTTTGCGACCGTGTGGACGTCGAGTTGCGGACGCGGAATCTCAATACCGTCACGCTCGAACGACTCCTTGAGCGCCTGTGCGGCGGCGAAGTAGACCGACCAGTAGTCCGCATTCTTGACCCAGCCGCGCACCGTCAGGGCAATGCCGTTCTCGTCGAGGGACTTGATTTCCGCCAGCGGCGCGGGGTCGGTCAGCACGCCCGAAACGGACGTGACGGCGGCAATCGCCGTCGCCCGCGCCCGCGAGACGTCCGTCCCGTAGGCAATGCGAACCGCGAGATCCACGCGGCGCGTCGCAAGTGCCGAATAGTTGACAATGGGCGAACCCCACGCGGCCTTGTTCGGAATGGTGATGCGGCGGTTGTCGGGCGTCGCGAGCGTGACCGCCATCATGTCGAGCTGGAGAACCGTGCCCTCGTTGCCGCCGACCACGACATAGTCGCCAACCTTGAACGGCTCGTTGATGGCGATCATCAGTCCGCTCGCGAGACTCCCCAGCGACTCCTGAAAGGCGAAGCCGAGGATGAAGCCCGTCACGCCAAGCCCCGCAATCAGCGGGCCGACGTTCACGCCGAGTTTGCCGAGGACGATAACGATGAGGAACGCCCACGCCGTCTTCACGGCGACGGACGCGACGAAGCGCGAGACGAGCGCGTGGCGTCCGTCCGCACGAACGAGCGCATGGCGGAGGAAGGCGCCAAGCATGCGGATGGCGACCGCCCCGACAAGCAGGATGACGAGCGCCGCCGCGACATCCACGGCATAATCCACGCCCTTCTCCATCAGCCATGTCACAATTGGCTGCACCGCCTTGGCCGCTTCCTCTTTCATCGTCCTTCGTCCTTTCCCGATGGATTACATCAGCGCGTACTTCGCGATGAAGAGCACCGTCAGGATGTACATAATCGGATGCACCTTCTTCGCCTTGCCGCAGAAGAGGTTGATGAGCGTGTAGCTGATGATGCCCGCCATGATGCCGTCCGAAATCGAGTAGGCGAACGGCATCATCGCGACCGTCAGGAAGGCGGGGATGGACTCGCTCGCGTCCTTGAAGTCGATTTCAGCAATCGAGGAGAGCATCAGGTAGCCGACGATGATGAGCGCGGGGGTCGTCGCGAAGCCCGGCACCGCGAGGAACACGGGGGCGAACACGATTGCCGCGAGGAAGAGGATCGCCGTCGTCGCGGCGGTGAGCCCCGTCTTGCCGCCCACCATCACGCCCGAGGCGGACTCCACGTAAGTCGTGGTCGTGGACGTGCCGAAGACCGCGCCGACCGAAGTCGCGATCGCGTCCGCGCAGAGCGCACCCGAAATGCGCGGCAGCTTGCCTTCCTTCGTCAAGAAGCCGCCCTTCATCGAAACGCCGATGAGCGTGCCGAGGGTGTCGAAGAGATCGACGAAGAAGAACGCGAACATGACGACGAAGAAGTCAAGCCCCTTCACGAGCGCCCAACCCGCCTTCGCGTCACCCTTGTGCGTCCAGCCGTTCGGGTCGAACACCGCGCAGCAGGTCGACTTGAACTCCACGAAGGAGTCCTTGATGCCCGCGAAGGTCAGGGACGGATAGAGCGAGAAGTAGCCCTTCGTCGGATCGGGAACGTAAACTCCCGTCGCCTGGCAGAGCATGCCAAGCCCCCACGTGAGGAAGATTCCGTAGAGAATCGCACCCTTGACACCCTTCGTCATCATCACGCCCGTCAGAATCGTGCCGAGGATGGCGAGGAGCGCACAGATGCCCTGCGTATGGAACGCGGCGTTCTTGAAACTCATGATGCCGACGAGAACCGCGTCGTTGTTCACGATGATCTTCGAGGTCTGCAGGGCGATGAAGCAGATGAAGAGGCCGATGCCCGCCGCGACCGCCTTCTTGAGCGAGAAAGGAATGCAGTTGAAGATGCCTTCGCGCACGGGGGTCAGCGACAGGGCGAGGAAGACAAGCCCTTCCACAAACACCGCGAAGAGTGCGAACTGCCAGCTGTAGCCCATGCCGAAGCAGACGCCAAAGGTCAGGAAGGCGTTGAGGCCCATGCCCGGCGCAAGCGCAAACGGGTAGTTCGACATGAACGCCATCAGCATCGTGCCGACGAACGCGGCGAGACACGTCGCCACGAACACGCCGCCGCGCGGGATTCCCGCCTGCGAGAGGATGTTCGGGTTGACGGCGAGGATATACGCCATCGTCATGAATGTCGTCAGACCCGCGACGAGTTCGGTGCGGACGGTTGTCTTGACCGCGCTCAACTTGAATAGTTTCTCAAACATGAGTGTTTCTTTCTGTCAGTGGTTGGTTAGTGAATGAAATCGAATGTTGCGCCTAGAGCGTCCCGAAGATGCGGTCGCCCGCGTCACCGAGACCGGGGACGATATAAAAATGGGAGTTGAGCCGCTCATCCTGCGCCGCCGTGAAGACGGGGACTTCCGGGTGCGCCGCCTCAAACTTGGCAATCCCTTCCGGCGCAGAGATGAGGTTCAGGAACTTGATGCGCCGGTAGCCGAGTTTCTTGAGCTGCGCGACGGCATCGCACGCGCTGCCGCCCGTCGCCAGCATCGGGTCGATGACAAGGGCGAGTTCCTCGCCTTTCGCGGGCGGAACTTTCGCGTAGTAGGGAATCGGCTCGGCGGTTTCCTCGTTGCGCTGCATGCCGAGAACGCCGACCTTGGCATACGGGAGGACATGCAGCATCGCATCGAGCATCCCCATACCGGCACGGAGAATCGGCACGAGCACGACCCGCTCGTCAATGAGCAATCCCGTTGTCTTCGCAACGGGGGTCGTGACGTCGACCGTCCGCGTGCGCACGTCTTTCAGCGCCTCATAGGCAAGGAAGGTCGTGAGTTCGTTCACGAGTTCACGAAACAGTTTCGGCGGGGTTTCCTGGTCGCGCATCAGAGTGATGCGGTGTTCGACAAGCGGATGCTTCAATACGGTATGCATGACTTCATTTCTCCTAAATCACTTAGTCTCCCCAAGATTGACCTTCCCGAGGAAGAGTTTCAGGCGTTCCGACTTGGGCGAGCCGAAGATCTCCGCCGGCGAACCCTCCTCGGCGATTCGACCGCCCTCAAGGAAGAGGACGCGCGAGGCGACGTCGCGGGCGAAGCGCATCTCGTGGGTCACGACGACCATCGTCATGCCGTTCTTCGCAAGATCCTTCATCACGTCCAGCACTTCCCCGACCATTTCGGGGTCGAGGGCGGAGGTCGGCTCGTCGAAGAGCATCATCTGCGGCTCCATCGCAAGCGAGCGCACGATGGCGACGCGTTGCTTCTGTCCGCCCGAAAGCTGCTGGGGGTAGTTCTTCGCCTTCTCGGGTAGCCCGACGCGCTCCAGGAGTTCCATCGCCTTCTTCTCGGCGGCGGTGCGCGAAACGCCGCGCACGAGTTGCGGGGCAAGCGTGATGTTCTCGAGAATCGTCAGGTGCGGAAAGAGGTTGAAGTGCTGGAAAACCATCCCCATTTCGGAGCGGACGCGGTTCTTCTCCTTTTCGGAGGCCACGACGATGTCCGTTTCGTTGAAAATGATGCGCCCCTCGGTCGGTTCGTCCAGGAGGTTCATGCACCGGAGGAAGGTCGACTTGCCTCCGCCCGACGGCCCGATCATCACCACAACTTCCCCGCGACGAATCTCCGTCGAGATGCCCTTCAGCACCTCCAGTTTGCCGAAACTCTTCTTCAGGTTCTCAATCTTCAACAGTGTCTCTTCCATAGTCTTCAAATTCCTTACGAATCGTTGTGCACGGGATCGGCCCCGGTATTGCGCAAGTATCGTTCGAGCCGTCCAAGGAGCCACGTGAACGACATGACCAAGATCAGGTAAATCGCCGCGACCGCGAGGTAGGGCAGGTAGACCGAATAGGTCTGGCTGCGGATGATGTCCCCGCCCTTGGCGAGATCGATGAGCGCGATGTAGCCGACAATCGACGTATCCTTCATCAGCACGATGAACTCGTTTCCGAGTGCGGGCAAAACGTTGCGCACCGCCTGCGGCAGGATGATCCGGATCATCGTCTTCCAATAGGAAAGGCCGAGGGCGCGCCCGGCCTCCATCTGTCCGGGGTCGATCGAGACGATTCCCGCACGAATAATCTCGGCCTGGTAGGCTCCCGAATTGATCCCAAAGGCGAGAATCGCAATCAGAACCTTCGAATCGACCGAACGAAGGATAATGTAGTAGGTAATCAGCAACTGAACGACCATCGGCGTTCCGCGAATGATGGCGAGATAGGCCTTCGCCACGCCGTTCAGGAAGCCGAAGTAGCCGTACTTGTCGTGCGAGGAGCGGATGACGGCGACGAGAAAGCCGATGAAGAGGCCAAGCACGATGGCCGCAAGCGCAACTTCAATCGTCACGCCGAGCCCCTTGACGAGATATTCGCCGCGATAGGAGCCGTCCGCCGAACGCTTCATGAAGCACAGGTAGAAGTCGTCCGCAATCGACCTCCACATCCTCTTCAGTGCGGCGGTTGCGTCCGCCACGAGCGCGGGTTCGTCGTCCTCCTCCGTCTCCGCGCCAGCGACGAGTTCGGAGAGGATGGACTTTTCGCACTCCTCGGTGTAGGCGGCAATCCACCTGTCGAGGCGACCGTCCGCCTGGACTTCCCGAATGACGGCATTCACCGTGGCGAGGAGATTCGTGTTCCCCTTCGCCACCGCAATGGCGTATTCCTCGCTCGTCAGGTAATCCGAAAGCACGAGGCGGCCGTCGTTCTTCACGCAGATCTGCGCGGGGTTGACGTCCGCAATGACGAACGCGCACCGCCCCGCGAGCATCGCCGCACACGCCTCCGGCGGCGAATTGAACCGCTCGGGCTCCTGTTTCAGCACGTCCCGAACGAACGCATCGCTCGTCGTGCCGCTCTGCACGCCAATCTTGCGCCCCTTGAGCTGGTCAAGCCCCGCATAAGGTTCGCCCTTGCGGGAAACGACTACGATACCCGTCTTGACATAGGGAATCGAGAAGGCGACGTTCTTCTTTCGGTCGTCCGTGACCGTGATGCTCGCGGCGGCGCAGTCGGCCTTGCGTGAGATGACGGAGGAAAGGACGAGGTCAAAGTCCATATCCTCCACCTGAAACCGCTTGCCGAGTTTCTGGGCGATGGCCTGACAAAGTTCAACGTCAATTCCGACAACCTTCTGCCCGCGCAGGAATTCATACGGCGGGAACGTTGCCGCCGTCGCCATCGTGAACTTGTCCGCACCCTGCGCCCCGCCCCAAAGGGCAAAGGCGCAAAGTGCCGCGAAAGCGAACCGTTTCAGCGAGAAATGCATCACGACCCGAATCAGTCCTTCAGCTTGTCGCTCTCTTCCGTGAAGGACGCCTTCCACTGCGCAAGGCGTCCATCCGCCTTGAGTTCCTGAATCGTCTCGTTGATGACCTTCAGGAGTTCCGGCTGTCCCTTGCGAATGGCGACCGCGTATTCCTCGGACGTGATGAAGTCCGAAATCGCGAGATCGTTCTCGCCCTTGACGCAGTTCCGCGCGGGATCGATATCCGCAATGACAAATGCGACGCGGCCGCTCTTCAGTGCGGCGACGGCCTCCGCCGGCGATTTCGCGCGTTCGGGCTCCTGCTTGAGCTGCTCCAGGACGAACGCCTCGCTCGTCGTGCCGCCCTGCACGCCGATCTTCTTGCCCTTGAGCTGCTCGACGGAAGTGAACGGCGTCGCCTTCGGATAGACGACCACAATGCCCGTCTTCACATAGGGAATCGAGAAATCGACGTTTTTCTTGCGGTCTTCGTTGACCGTGATGCCGGCGGCGGCGACATCGGCCTTCCCCGAAATGATGGCGGGGATGACGGAATCGAAATCAACCGTCTCAACTTGGAACTTCTTGCCGAGTTTCACGGCGATGGCGCGGCAGATCTCAACGTCCACGCCGACAATCTCCCGACCGCGCAGGAACTCGTAGGGCGGGAACGTCGCCTCCGTGATCATCTTGAACGTCTGCGAATCGTCCGTTCCGCACCCGCACAGGCAAACCGCCGCGAACGCGGCAAACATCAGTTTCTTCATTTTTCTCCTTTCATTGTAGTGTAAACCCACTTCCCAACCGACCAGACGGACGAGCCGACCGCCGTGTACGCCGAAATGACCCTCGTAATGAGAAGCCCGCCGAGCGCGGCAAACGTCAGCGGCGTCATCGACACCAGCCAGATCAGCACGAGCATGACGTTGACGAGCAGAATCACCGACCACGAAAAAACGCGCCCGTAGAGTTTCACGTCCGGCTGACGCTGCGTCAGCGTCTCCAGCGTGAACAGGACGTGAAAAGCCCAGGTGAACCCGATCAGAAACATCCAAAGCGGCAGAAACGGCAGGGGACGCAGAAAGGCGTAGGTAATCAGCGCGACGACAATCACGACGAACGTGTAGAACGGGAAGAAGTAGGGCGCAAGCGTGATGACGAAGTTCGATTTCGTGAGCTTCACGCTCCCGCCCGATTCGCTCACCCTCACGTCGGACGGCCTCGCCCCGAAGAGCAACCCCCAGAGCGCGTGGGTCAGCTCATGCCCCAGCACGTACATCCGAACTGGATGGCTCAGCGTCGCCCACGCGAGCGCAAACGCCGCCATCCCCCCCAGCAGGGCTACCGACTCGGCCGAGAAACCGCCGCCGCCGCCCGTTGCCGCCACCAGCGAATCGGCAAGCGCACGGACGAACCCCCAGCACATCGGCAGGAGCGCAAGCCCAATCAACCATCTGCCGAAGTTCGCCATCACCGCTCCTCGAAAATGAACACGAGTTCGCCCGGATAAACGCGGTGATTCTGCCGCGCAATCTGCTCAAGAAAGTCCGAATCCGTCTTAAACCGCTTCTGATTCTCAACCAAGCCGGAAATTTCAATCCTCTTCTGGTCAATCTGGGCGGCCAGTTCGGCATTCTGAATGCGAAGCGCCCGGCCGCGCTGATAATTCGGCCAAACGAGCAAAAGACCGCCAACGATGATGACGGCCACGAGGGTGATTGTAAACCACCGAGAGAACTTGTCTTTCCAAGATTCGCTCACAGGACATAATTATAGCAAAAAAATCGCCGGCGGGGTATTGACAATTGAGAAAAATATGAGATACTATTCCCCCGTTCGCTCGAAAAGGGCGAAAAACCGCTCAAAAGACCCGAAAGGGTCGAAGGAAACAGAGAAAATGAAAATCAAGAAAGCCGGAAAATGCGCGACCAAGAAGGTCGTAGCAAAGATGACGGTGAAACCTGCCGCCCAGAAGGAGACGAAGCCCGTCGTCGCCAAGAAGGCGGTCACGTTCACGATTCATGCCGAGAAAGGCAAGAGCGTCTATGTCGCCGGCCAGTTCAACAACTGGGATCCGACGGCGAAGGAGATGACCTACAAGGCGAAGGAAGGCGTCTACGCGACGACGCTGAAGCTCACTCCCGGCAAGTACGAATACAAGTACGTGATTGACGGCGCGTGGTGCGCCGACCCCGAGAATGTCGAGGCCGTCCCGAACGATCAGGGCACGTTCAACTCCGTGATTACGGTCAAGTAACGGTGTCCGGCGGCTGTTTTGCGTGAGCGAACGGTCGGCATCGCAGTAAAAAGGGGCGCGTCGGATTGACGCGCCCCCTTTTCGTTTCTCCAAGAGATTGGCTCATTCGCCGAACGCGCAGTCGAGTGCGTCGGAAATCATGTCCACCGCGTCCTCGAGGTCGTCCTCACCGAGGACGAGCGGCGGCAGGAAGCGCACGACGTTCGGTCCCGCCGTCAGGGCAAGCAACCCCTGCTCCTGCAGAGCCTCGACCACGGGCTTCGCCTCGCCATCGACGACGAGGCCGAGCATCATTCCCTTGCCGCGGACTTCGAGGAGCTTGTCGTACTTATCGACGAAACCGAGCAGAGCCTCCTTCAGGAGGTTGCCGACTTCAGTAGCGCGGGCGAGAAGCCCTTCCGACTCGATGACGCCGATGACGGCGAGCGCGGCGGACGCCGCGACGGGATTTCCACCGAAGGTGGAGGCGTGGGAGGAGGGCGTGAAGACGTTCGCGAACTTCTCGTTCGAGACAAGCGCACCCATCGGGATTCCGTCCGCAATCGCCTTCGCACAAGTGAAGAGGTCGGGCTTCACGTTGTAGCCCTGCCACGCGAACCAGGTGCCCGTGCGACCCATGCCGGACTGCACTTCGTCGCAAATCATGATGAGGTTCTTCTCGTCGCAGAGCGCACGGATGCCCTCGATGAACTCGGGGGTCGCGGGCGTAACGCCGCCCTCGCCCTGCACCGCCTCAAGCATGATGGCAACCGTCTTCTCGTTCACCGCCGCCTTCACGCTCTCGAGGTCGTTGTAGTCTGCGTAGGCAAAGCCGACTGGCAACGGGTCATAGCCCTCCTGGCACCACGACTGCGCCGTCGCCGCGAGCGTCGCGAGCGTGCGGCCGTGGAAGCCCTGCCGCATCGTGACGACTTCGTAGCGTCCGCCGTTTGCCGAACCCCACTTGCGGGCGAGCTTGATCGCCGCCTCGTTCGCCTCCGCGCCCGAATTGCAGAAGAACACCTTACCGCCGAGTCCCGAGAGTTCGACGAGTTTGCGGGCGAGATTCGTCGCGGGGACGTTCGCGAAGAGGTTCGAGGAATGGGTCAGCGCGGCGGCTTGTTCCTGTATCGCCTGCACGACTTTCGGGTTCGCATAGCCCACGTTGTGAACGCCGATGCCCGACGTGAAATCGTAGAAGCTGCGCCCGTCGACATCGCGCACCGTCACGCCCTTGCCGCTTGCCAGCACCACGCTCGGCGTATAGGTCGGCATCAGCGACGCCTGATAAAGATCCAGCACTTCTTTCGCATTATTACTCATTCCGTTATCTCCGTTCCCACGCCCTTGCGCGTGAATATTTCCAACAAAAGCGAGTGCGCCATGCGTCCGTCCACAAGTTGAACCTTGCGAACTCCCGCCCGAATCGCATCCTCACAACTCTCGATTTTCGGGAGCATCCCCCCGGAAATCGTCCCATCCGCCTTCAGCGCGGCGACATCGCCCAGGTGAAGGGTCGAGAACAGCGTCGAGGGGTCTGCCGGGTCCTTCAGAAGACCGGGGACATCCGACACCAGCACGAACTTCAGCACCTTCAGGGCCTTCGCCAGCGCGGCTGCGGCAAAATCTGCATTGACATTGTAGAGATGGTCATCGTCCGCGCCCGTCGCTATCGGCGTGATGACGGGGATGATGCCCGCGTCGAGCATTTCGCCCACGACCCGCGCATCGACGGCCGACACCTCGCCGACATAGCCACGGTCGGGATTCGTAATCTTCCGCGCCGTGAAAATCCAGTTCCCGTGCAGGGGACGGGCATTCGCCCCGCGCTGCTGCAGACGGTGCACGAGATCGGGGTTCACGACCTTGTTGAGCGTCCGGCGCACGATTTCCATCGTCGTCTCGTCCGTTACGCGCAACCCGTCCACGAACTTCGGCTCATGCCCCGACTCGCGGATTGCGCGCGAAATCGCCTTGCCGCCGCCGTGTACGATGACAATCTTCATCCCGACCGCCCGCATGAACGCCAAGTCGTCCATCAGGCTGTCGAGATTGGCCTCGACTTCCATTACGGATCCGCCGAGTTTGACGAGAACGACCGCGTTCCTGAAACCCTGTATGTAGGGCAGGGCTTCGGTGAGAACCGCCGCTTTCGCCATTGCTGTGTCCACCATCTCCATAGAGATGAGTATTATACCATATTTTTGAACCGCCGAAGTTTCGGGTATTTACCCGCCCGTCGGGTGTCGCCCGATCGCGTGGCTTCCAAAAGTGAATGCAAGTTTCACTTGCGTTTAGTCCCCATAAAGACT
>CAVDWI010000006.1:2314-29075 GCA_963612485.1 Barnesiella intestinihominis | reverse complement strand
CGACAAAGGGAACGTGTTGAAAGGCCCGGACGGCGGAGAGCTGTTCGACTGGGAGTGGAATCCTCACGGTCGGCTTTGCATGAGCATCGACCAAGTGGCTGGCGTTCAGGACTATCTCAGCAAGAAAATCACTGCGGACATCCAGCGCAACAAACTCGTTGCGAAGCAACAGGAGGACGCCTTCGACCTCGAAGCGTCGAAAATCCGCTCCGAGATAAACCAGATGGACGTGTTACCGACACTCGACATGGAGCGCGTCAAGACGCTCTACGAGGCGGCGAACCAGCTCTCGGCGCAGGGCTACGACAAGGCGCACCTCGTGACCGCAAACATCTCGTCTGTCGTCAACCGCCACGCGAGACGCGCACAGGCGTTGCAGAAGATGGAGGCGAAAGCCGCCGCCGCACAGACGAAGGAACTTGGCGACGTCGCCTTCAGACAGATGATCGACGAGTTCGCGGCGCGTCCCAACGGCGTGTTCACGGTTGACATGATGCTCCCCGACGACACGGGGAAGCCTGTTCTCACGAAGGTTGAGATGAACTCGAACAACGCGATTGCGCACACCATCCAGACGGCGCAGTCTCTCGGCTTCCTGAAGGGCGCGAACTGGACCAAGATGATGGGCGAAGCCCTTGCGGTCGAGAGCCAGCGCAAGGTCGTCGAGGTTGCGGTAAACGAACTGTTCGACTTCCCCGTGGACGATTCGATAATCGTCAAGGAGAACGGCAAGGTGAAGTTGGGTGACAGGCTTGAAGGCTCTTCGACCACAATCACCATCGGGCTTGGCGACCACGGCTCGGTGAAGCCTGATAACGTCGGCTCGAATATGCGCGTCAGGTCGAAGGTCGGGGCGACTGTCAGCCACTGGTATGGCAATTCGACGGAGCAGAGATACCTCACGAGCGACCAGTTGGGCAAGGTCGTCGCCGAGGCGCACAGGTTCGTCAAGGACAATCCCGCCGCCACCAAGGAATCGCTCATGGCGCACCTCGGCAAGGTTCGCGACAAGGTGCTTCTCGAATCCGACGCGGCGACGTTCGGCACAAGGATGATGAACGGACTGACGAAGGCGAATGACGACTTCTTCACCAGCGACGTCTACGGCGGGATGAGGAACGGTAAAATGACGTTGGCGCGGGGTCGGACGCCAATCGGGCAGATGATTCGGCAGTCCGCGATGAACGCGAGATTCAACCCAGCCTACTCCGCGTTGACGAAAAATGCTATAATATTCGGTGACGACGAAGAGCCTGACCTGGACGCGATGCAAGATGAAGCGGCGGAACAGTAGGGCGACGCGGGACGGCAACCGAAAACCTATGGCATAGGAGCGAGATATGGAAAACCAGATTGGGGTCGGCGACCTCGGAAGCACCGTTTTGTCCGATTTGAACGCGCAGAAGTTCGGCACGATGCAAGATACGGTCGATGCGCTGAACGCGCTTCCCGAAGGGCGTTCCTCGCCCGCGCAACAGGCGGAGGCGCAGTTCGCGGCGGACAACCCAGGTACCGACGACAGGACTGTGGTTGAAAAACTCGCTCCGAAGGAGACGCCGTACCCAAAGGGTATGCCGATGGTCTACGAGCCAGACTTCGCGAACGACGTCTACATGATGGCGCACGGCAACGTCAGGCAGAAGTTCGACGCGACGCTCTCGCTCTACCGACGGCAAGTCGAGAATGCCGTCAAAGGCGGACAGGCGAAGATCGGAAACATCCCGACGGGCGACTACGCAACGTTCTGTGCGTGGCGGCAGGGCGACATCGAGATTGACGACGACAACGCCAAGCGGATTTTTCCAGCCCTGATGTCGGTGGTTTCCAACGGCGAGGTGAGGGACGACTACGACGGCTCGTTCTTCATGTCGTGGAGAAAACTGACCGACGACAGGACGCATGAACTGACAGAGGGTTTCACGCAGACGACGCTCGAAAGCGCGGCGAGCGCAAAGCAAATCGACGCCCGCATCAAGTGGGACATGAAGGCGACGGCTGACGGCTTCAAGCGTTATTTCGACACGCTGGAGGCTGGAGACGTGGCGATGCGCAACCTCGCGAACGAGCGTCTGCTGGAGAAGGACATCGGGCTGAAGCCGGGCGAAAACTACTTCGACAAGACCCACGAGGAACAGGTGGCGATGTGCCGAAGGGCGGTCCCGTTCTACTCAGACCTGACGCAGTTGCAGAACGCCATACAGGGCGTGTTCAACCGCGTCAAGGACGCGGACGTTGCCTGTGAATCGAACGACGCGGGACGCTACATCCTGAAGCGGATTGTCGAGGATGGCGACGTGAGCCGCCTCCCGTCTTGGCAACAGGGGGTTGTTTCCGCCTACCTGTCGTCGTCCGACAAGAGAAGCGCGGTTGGGCTTGCTGAGTGGATGCGCGACCACAAGGACGAACTTGACGCGGCGCACTCGGAATATCTGAAGAGCAAGGTCGAGCGCCAGAGGCAGATGCGTCCGATAAACCCGATGGGCTTCAGCGTCGGCGGAACGCCCGGAGATGAGATTCACGAAGCACTTGACTTCGACGAACTGTCGGTTGTCGATGGCGAGGGCGGCAAGGCGACGCTCGCATACAAGGCTGGCGGCGTGACGGATCGGGAGTTCGTCCTAAAGGGCAAGGTCATCGACGACTTGATTGACGCGGACGGTCGGTATTCCGCGCAGAGGGCGATGCAGATTCTCAACGAGAACCCCGGAGCCTGGGCGTTCGTCCGCCGTTGGGTGGATGGTCGGCACGGAACGGCTCAAAAGCCAGCTGACGACCCTCATTTGCCTTCCGTTGCGCGAACGGTGACGAGCAGGGATGGGGCGTCTGGGTCGTATGACATTCTGCCGCTCTACGGGAACCGCGAGGGCGCGTTCACCATGATGATGGACTACCTCTACGAGGGTGGAGACGAAAAGACGGTCAAGGCGGCTATGGAGGCGTTCAGCCTGATTGACAACCGCATGGGGACGTATGCGAGCGGGAAGGATGCAAGCACCGCTTTCGCGGGGACGCTAAATGCCGTTGACAGCGGAGTGTTTGACTTTCTCGGCAAGACCTCCAATTGGCTCAAAGAGGCGACTGGATTCCGCAAGGACGCGGCGGACTACGCGGCGGAGTGGTGCGCCAAGCACCAGAGCGCGGACGAGGCGGAGTGGATGTTGAAGGGCAAGCACCTCTACGAGGCGATGGCGAACGCCGACGCATACCGCTACTTCAACGACAACACGATTGCTGGCGGGGCGTTGGAGTTCTACCTGAACATCAAGACGATGGGTGGGCTGTTCGGCGCAAGCACAAAGGCTGTCGGCGGCGGTCTGATGGCTGTCGGCAACCTCGGCAAGGGGCTGGAGAAGACGGCTGAAGTGGCAATCAAGGTCGGTGGTATGTCTCGCAAGGTAGAGAACGTCGCGCTCGCAGTCGGGGAGCTTGGGGCGAAACTCGACCCGCTCGTGTCGAAGGTCGCGCCGCTCGGCAAGTGGCTCGCCGTCGGCGGGATGTCGCCAGCTCAGGCGAAGGTCGCTGATTCGCTGAAGGCCATGAGGGCAACCCGCGTCAAGAACCTCGTCGGCGCGATGAAGTACGGCGACGCTGGGGTGGCGAGGATTTGCACGGAGAACATCGCGAAGTGCGACCAGATTGCGGCTGGGATGTTCAAGAACTTCAACGCCTACAAGAGCGCGACGGAGAAGGTTGCCGAGTTCATGGCGAAGATTCCTGGCGCGGCGTACTTCTACGACACGGCGAAGGGGCAGTACGAGGGCGCATACCTGATGCAGTCAGATGGCTGGAGCCTTGAACAACTCCAGCGGAACGAGAGGTTCGCGAATGCGCAGGGCTTCAATGAGGGGTTGTTGATGGCTGGCGTGCTCCACATCCGACAGGGCAACAGGGCTTTCGCCGAGAACGCTATCAAGGCTCTCCGCGCCGAGGCACAGGCTCTTGACGCAGAGGTGGAGCGGGTCGTCAGCGGCGCGTTCATCCCCGGAGGGAAGGACGCGATGAAGGCGTTGGCGAGGAACGTCATCCTCCAGAGGGCGTGGGAATCGTGCCGCAAGGCGTGGGTCGAGAACGCGAGGTTCATGTTTACGCTGGAGGAGGCGAAGGCGATTACGGACAACTGCAAGACAATCGCCGACATGAAGGCGCAAGACCCCGACTACAAGCCCGACGTGTGGGACTACGTGTGCGACGGTCAGGGCGCGGCGATTACCGAGACGCTGAAGGTGGCGAACACGACGGCGTTGCTCGGACTGGCTGGCGGGGCTTACGCCACGGCGAAGAGCGGGAAGGGGCGGATCGGGCCGAGCCAAGGGCAGATGGAGCGCATCGCCAAGTCCCGCGTGACGCTCGCGGAGGGGAAGATTGCGGAGAAAGTCGGCGAAGCCCCCGCGAGGGAGGCGGTCGCCAAGTTCCTCTACGACTACGCGGACGCGAACAGGCAGACGCGCAAGGTTTTGCGCGACGGAATCAGAAAGCAGTTCGGCGAGGACGCGGCTCGGCTTCTGGAACAGGCGGCGTTCGAGGTCGAGAAGTCGCGGACTGACTTCGGCGCGACGACGCGGGGCGGATTCTCTGTCGCGAAGGAACTCTACAAGGCGCAGGACATGACGCCGGAGAGCGTCAGGGCTTCGCTGTCGAAACTGGTTTCGGGCGACGGCGTGTCGCTAGACAATATGCCCGACGGCTCGCTCCGCGTCAAGTTGGCGAAGGGGTCGAAGGTCGGCGACTTCACGCTTGACGCGGACAGGACTGTTATCATCAAGACCTCGAACATGAAGGGGCTGAACTCCAAGACGGTGGACGGCAAGACCGTCTACGACCCCGCGTGGTGTTCGGAGATCGTCGCCAAGTACCGCGAGGGGACGCTGAAGGGCGAGTTCAAGGACGCGCTCGACAAGTTCCTCGACAAGCAGATGTCCGACGGACAGAGGGAGAAGAAGCTGGCGAAACTTGCGGCGGGCGAGAACATCAAGAAACTGCTCGACCTTGCGAGCGAGACGCTGACGAACGCTGGCATCTACATCCCCAAGACCGACCCGCGCTTCGGCAAGGCGCTCGGCAACGCTGACGCGAACCTCGTTGACGGCATCCTGATGCTCGCCGACGTGACGGAATCGGCGAAAACACCCAATAAAGGGTTGGGCGCGGCGGAGGACGCGGCGACGCGCAAGGGTCAGGACGTAAAGACCTTCCTTCACGAATACCTCCACGCCATCGTGGATATGCTCCCCATCGAGGCGGAGCGCAAGGCGCAACTGGCGGAGGCTTACGGCGACAAGCCTTGGCAAGAGGGAATCGTGGACGACTTCCTCGACGCGCACACGGACAGGGTTGCGGCGCAGAGGGCGGCGAAGTTCAGGGCGATGGCGGAGCGCGGCGTCCTCCAGACCGTCGCCGACGCGGCGAAGAGGGTTGCGAACGCCTTTGGCATCAAGACCAAGGCGGACGAGGACTTCGAGGCGAAGGGCGAGCAGTCGGCAATCAAGACTTTTGTTGATATGCTGACACGCCCAGAAGCCAAGACCGAGGTTGATGCGGACGGCGAGGTGGTTGACAAGGTTGAGGTTGACAGGCGCATCGACAAGACAAAGAAGCAGATTCTCGGCGGGAGTTTCCGCGTCGTCTCGAAGGAGGAGCTGACTGGCGAGGCGTTGCGGGCGATGCGGATGTCTGTCTACAAGAACGGCGGACTTGCGATAGACCCGATGGACTACGAGCGGATTGACGCGCTCGCCGACAACTGGCTCCACAAGGACGTCTACCCCGGTCGCTACCCGCGCTCGGTGTTCAGGAGTTTCGACAGGAAGGCGGACGGGACGCTCGCGAAGAGCATCATCGTCACCTCGCTCAACTCCACGAACCAGTCAGAGACTTCGGGGGGCGTGGCGAAACTCACCTCGCTGATGGTGTGCGCGAACCTCAACGGCGAACAGATCAGGAACTTCGTCATCGAGCGCAAGGGCAAACTCGTCAAGGGGACGCTGAAAGGCTACGACCCCGAAACGTGCCTCGCGTGGGGCGGCGACGGCTACGTGAAACTCGACGCGCTCTCGCGTGACGCGCTCATGCTTCAGGCGCGGGAGGTGCAGGAGGCGAACCTCCGAATCTGGGCGAAGGACAACGATGCGTGGTTCAACGGCATCGATGGCGTCGCAAAGGAACTCGGCTACAAGTTCAACGAGGAACTGAACGGCGGGGTCGAATCCCGCGTGTGGGCGGACGCGAAGCGCGGCAAGGTCGTCAAGCACCTGTGGAACATGGAGGTGTCTGCTGGAGGCGACATCAACAAGACGCTCGACCGAATCGTGCTGTTCAACAGCCTGTTCCCCGAATCGAGAATGAGGCTTTTCGGCTGGGGCGAGGTCGGCGGGAAGTTCGGCGCGTTCATCGAACAGCCGTACTTCGTCGGCGGGCTTGACGTGAAGACGGAGGAGGTTGACGCGCTGATGGCGGAGCGCGGGTTCAGGCGGATCGAAGACCCGGAGTTCGGCGGCGGCTTGGCGTATGTCAGCGGGGACGGCTCGACGGTCGTGCGCGACGTGAACGAGGGCGGCGTCATCAGGAACGTTGACGGCTCGCTTAGCGTGATTGACGCGATTTGCGCCCTGAACACGAAGCAGAACTCCATCGACGGCATCGTTCCTGTTGACGGCAAGGGCTTTAGGGGCGGAACTTACGGCGCGTCGTGGAGCGTTGGCGAAGGCGGCGAGCGCGTCGCCGACATTGTCAGGAGAATCGAGGACGCGAAGAAGGGCGTCGCGAAGGAAGGTGACGCTTCGGAGGTTTCCGTTGAATACTCGGACGCGGTTAGCGACCTGTTCTGCGCCGTTGGCGACCGTGACGCGAAGTGGAACGTCATCGGTCAGCGTTCGTTCGCCGAACTGCTCGGCCCAGCCCGCGCCGATGTGGCGGCGAAGATTGCCCGCGAGGAGTTCCGCAAGGCGTTTGACGCACTCGAATCTGACGAGGCCCGCGACGCCCGCAAGCGAATCATGAACGACGAGGTGAACCGCTACCTCGAATCGAGGAAGAGCAACGTCCTCGACTTGGACTTGGACGGCGAGAAGGTGGCTGTGCGATTCTACCGTGGCGGAGCGGACAGCGGGGTGCGCTACGAGTATGGCGGCACGTCGGCAATCATCCCGCGCAACTTCAAGAAGGCCCTGACGGAACTGAAGGAGGATGGCTCGCTTCCCGACACCTTCCTGAAGGTCGGCGACTTCTACAAGAAAGACCCGCTTCTCGGAATGGCGGCGACCACGGACAACGCCTCGGACGTCCTAAAGGGCGTTGCGGACGCCCGCGTGTTCGTCAGGGGAACTCCCGCGTGGAGGGCTTACTCGGCGCACAGGGCAAAGCATGGTCAGACGAAGACAGAGCCGATATTCGTCAACGGCGTCGGGGTGAACGGCTACGGTGATGTCGTCATCGACGCGATGGGCGACAACCGCACGATTGCCCGCAAGATGAACATGGCGGTCGTGAAGCTGATGCAGAGGTTCGAGGGGTGGGAAACGCCGCTCGACGCCAGTTCCGACGTCTCGTTCTTCAGGCGGTCAGACCTCGGCGGCAAGGAGGACGCCGATTCGTTCAACTTCGGCATCAACAGCCAGAGGCTGAGGGATTTCGTCGGTCAGGCGGTGAAGGAACGGCTTGCGGACATCGAGCGCGGAAACCTTGACGCGCGGAACTTTGGTCGCTCGTTCGACTACGACGAACTCGTGCGCAAGGTCGAGGACGCCGTAGCCTCGTGTGTGCAGGAGTGCGCGGAGCATTTCAACTCCGAGATCGAGGCTAAGTCGCTTGGCGCGAGGTTCGGCGTGGACGTCGAGAAACTGCCGTCCTACTCCGATATGCAGAAGGCGGTGGTTGACGGTTTGATAAAGCCGTTCAACAGGAGCGGGCTGACGGCGGCGATGAACTCGCGGAACGTCGTCAAGTTCTACCGCGACGTGGTTCTGAACGCCGTGGCGAAACTGCTCCCGACGGCGCACATGAACGACTGGACTGCCGACAGGCGCAACCTTCAGGCGTCGTTCATGAAGTCCGTGCGCGACTGCTATCGCGAGATTATCGCGAGATACGTTGAGGACGCGGGCGGCATCGAGGAGGCGGCTCTCGTCAGGGAAAACCTGTTCCTCGCCAAGGACTACAAGGCTGGCGGGATGAAGGGCGAGAACGCGGAGAGCGTCATCGCCCAGCAGAGCGACGTGGCGGAGGGCGTCCAGCAGAGGCTCGACAGGGAGGGCTACCAGCGGGCGGCTTACGGCATCGTCAAGAAAGCCCTGACTGACGGCGTTGGGGCGGGCAAGGGCGTCAAGGAAATCCTGTCCGCGCCGGAACTTCGCAAGACGGTCTACGATTCCATCATCGACGCGATGCGCCGCGACGGCGGGGAGATTGGCGTTGACGCGCCGCTCGCCAAGAAGTACGTGTTCGACGCCTTCAACGCCGCGCTGACGGACTTCGCGAGAGAGACTTCCGCGCAGTTCAGCGTGGTGTCGGAGGCTGGCGGGCGTGGCAAGTACAACCAGATCGTCCGTATGCTCTGGGCGGAAAACGCCCTGAAGCGGAGCAACGCGAGGCTTCGCGTGGAACTCCGCGACCTGAAGGAGGAACTGCACGGCGTGAAGCGCACGGCGCAGAGGGAGCTGGCGGCAAAGGACATGGAAATCCGCGACGCGAAGGCGGAGGCGGAGAAGGCGAAGTACCTTGCCGAGCGTCAGGTCGCGTCGGCACAGAGACAGGCACAGGAAATCAAGGCTAAGAGCGACGAGTTCCGCGAGAAGTACGGCGCGACGGCGGAGGAGAAGCGGCGTCTGGAGAAGCGCGTGGCGAACGCGGACGCGAACCGCGTCAAGGCTTCGCGCATCAGGAACGCAGAGGGCCTGTCACCAGCAGAGGTCGTCGAGGCTTTCGGCGGGAAGGACATGGTTGACGCGCTCGTGAACGCGGGGGCGGTAGGCGACGGCAAGACGCCCGTTAGCGCGGGACGCTTCGCCAACGAGATGGCGGTGGAGTTCGCAGTCACCTACCGCGACAGGAGCGCGGAGTACCGCGATATGCCGATTTCGGAGTTCTTCTCGAATCCGATTGTTGCGGCGGAGTTCGCGAACACGGTTGCGTCGTGGCTGAAGTACTGCGCGAGGAAGTGCGCCTACGGTCGCGTCAGGTCTGCGGCGGAGCGCGACGCGGCGGCTTTGAGGCGGCTTCTCCGCCCGAACTTCCTGACCGTGAAGGGAGTGCTGGAGGAGAATGTCCGCAAGATGGTTGACCTCCGCCAGAGGATGGAGGCGAACAGGATTGTCGAGAACGTGCGCAAGACGCTCAACAGGCGGGCGAAGGCGAACAAGGCGGTTGACGAGCAGACACAGGAGTTCCGCCGTCTTGTCGATCCGCTCCATCAGGAGTACTGGAAACAGGTCGGCAAGTGCCTCGACATGACCCCCGAAGAGGTCGCGGCGGAAATCGAATCGCTGAAAGCAAAGCACAACATCACCGACACCGAACTGGGCTGGGCGGCGGAGAAGCCAGCGACGGAGGGGCTGAGGGAACTGACGGAGGAACAGGTGCGCGACAGGCGGGCGGCGTTGCTCCGCGTCGCCGCGCTCTCCCGCTACGGCGCGATGAAGTACCTGCCAGTCGGCGAACTCGGCGACAAGGTGGACGAGATTTCGCACGACATCGAGACGAGCCGAAAGAGGTTCGACTGGCTCTATGGCGAGCGGACGAAGGCTGACGGCGAGGTTGTCGAGGCGTTCGTCTCTGAACTCGCCAAGGCGAGGGCCGACAAGACTGGGGCCTCCAACCTCGAACTCGGCAAGTCGGCGAAGATGTGGCGCGGTGCGCTATACTACTGCGTCCCCGACCTGTTCCTCAGGATGAAGATGTTTTTCCCGAAGGGGTCTGCGGCATACGAGATGTGCGAGAACTTCAGGCGGGAGATGAGCCTCGCGCACATCGAGGAGGCGCGTATGGCGGAGGTGGCGAACAGGCAGTTCGTTGACGCGATGCGCGAGATTTACGGAGGCAGGGAGTTCGACGACATTCTGCGCGACCTGATGACGCCACACGCGGAGTGGTCGAAGTACTCCCGCAGGGACTGGGACGCGGAGGCTGGCGCACCGAGCGTTACGCTCGTGACCGTCGGCGGTCGCCTCTGCGTCAAGAACACGAAAGAGCGGACGCTGAAGAACGGAAAGGTTGTCAACGTGTTCTCTGGCTACACCGACTACCACACGGGCGAGCCTGTCGAAGCCCCTGAAGGCGCAATCGTCGGCAAGGAACATACCGTCAAACTCGCCAAGATGGGCGCGAACCCGAATCGCACGAAGAGCGCGGACGGACTGAGCAAGGCGCAGTTGATGTACATCTACGCCGCCTGTTCGCAGGGCGACATGGCGGTGAACAACATCGTCTACGGTCGCGACGCGGCGTACTTCAGGGAGATTGCGGAAATCATCGGGCCTGAGGGTCTGGCGGTCGTGAAGTGGATGCGCCAGCAGTTCGAGAACCAGCGCAAGGCGATGTCCCCGGTCTGCGAGGCAATCACTGGTATACCCATCGTCTCGCCGACGGCGGACTACTTCCCGCTGAAGTTCGAGCAGGACGTGAGCGACCCGATGGACGCGAGGCGCAGGTACTCGGCGGAACTGTTCCCGTCGTTCCTGAAGACCCGCGAGAACCACGGCGCGTCAAGGCTCGACGACAGGCTTGACGTGTTCCACGTGTTCAACGAGCGGCTTCACGGGGCGGCGCACTACATCTCGTTCGCGGAAATCATCGACCGCGTGAGGACAACCTTCTGCGACAGCAGGGTGCAGACCGCCTACGCCAAGACGATTGGCACGGAGGCGTTCCGCGAGATGTACACGCAGATGGCGACCTCGCTGAACGGCGGCGTTCCCGACCAAGTGCGGTGGCTCTCGGAGTTGCGCAACTTCACGACGGCAAGCACCCTGTTCTACAACATCCCCTCGGCGATAAAGCAGTTCGAGGGCGTGGGCGGATGGTCTGCGGAGATGGGGCTTGGGCATTGGCTGAAGAGCCTCGGACGCTTCATGCGCTCGACGAAGGAGGCGCGGGACGCGGCGGCTGACATTGATCGGGTCATCGAGACGCGCAAGGTCGAGGGCTTCTCTGACGTCGCCCGCGCCCTGAAGGATTCCATCGACGCCATCGAGCGTGGCGGCGGGAAGATGTACAACATCTACCAGTCCTACAAGCGTCACGGTCTTACGCTGACGACCTTCATCGACACGCTCGCGTCAAGGTCTATGGCTGGCGCGTTCTACTCGCAGAAGTTCGCCTACTACAGGAGCATCGGCGACAGCGAGGCGGAGGCGAAGCGCAAGGCGATTGCCGATGTGGACTACGCAATCCAGACCACCCAGCAGTCGAGCCGCCCTGAGTTCCTTATCGGTGCGCAGAGGGGCGACGGTCGGAGTGGAGAGTTCGGCAAGTTGTTCGCGCAGTTCGCGGGGCCGTCCTACGTCCGCCTCGGCATGGAACTCGAAGCCCTGCACCGCTACATCATCACAAGCGAGAAGAACGGTGCGACGAAGGAACAGGTGAGGGATGCGAGAAAGGCGTTCATCAACAAGGCGGTCGCGCTCCACGTCGTCTGCCCCGCCATCCTGACCGCGCTCGAAATGCTCGGCAAGGCGTTGACGCACAACGAGGACGACTGGGACTATGTGAGGGACTGCGCGATGTCGTTTGCGAGGAACGTCATCACGGGGCCGTTCGCTGGGATGTTCGTCCTCGGTTCTTACATCGAGAGCGCGGCTGGTATGCTCATCGGGGCGAACGACAGGCGCTCCTTCGCGCCGACCGTGCCGATGATGTCGCGCCTCTACAGCGTGATGAACAAGACGAAGAAGGCGTTTGACGCGCTGAAGGATTCCTGCTTCGACGACCTTGACGCGGAGGGTCTGCTTGACGCGACGCTAAAGACGTTCGAGGCGGTGTTGCCCCCGTTGAAGCACGGGGAGAACGCCATCAGGAACGTGAGGGAAATGCTCGACTGACCTACCGCCCGATGACGGTAGGGGCCTCCCGCCGCATCCTCTCTTCGAGGTTGCGGGAGAGGCGGTCGAGTTCGGAATAGCGTCGGTCGATTGTCTCGGCGGCGTAGTTCATCCGCGTGTCAACCTCCTTGTAGCCGTTGGCGATTGCTTCGGCTTGCTTCTCCAGCGCCTTCATCGTCTCGTCAAATGAGTAGATAGGGTGTTTCAGGATGTAACTCTCCAATCGCCATTGGGTATGCTCCGAGCCGATAAGAAACCCAAACATAATCCCTATGCCGAAAAGAACAATCAAGAGAAGTGTCGTCCAAAGAAAGGCCATCCAAGTGGGTTCTTCTTGCCGTTCCGTAGTATTCTGCTCCATCGTATTCCCTCCTAAACGTGCCGCCTGACATAGCAAAACACGGTGACGAATATGACAATCCATAGGATGTCGTAAAGAAGTCTCTTGATGAAGTCCATTGTCTTACCACCTGTTTAGTACCGATGTTATCCGTTTCTTCGAGTATGAGTTTCCCAATCTCCCCTCCCTGCGCAACTCCGCCAAGTACTCGTCCGTCTTTGGGAAGGCGAGCGAGCCGATGATGTCGGGGTGCTTGATGTTGGCGAGGCAGTCGAGCATATCGTCGTGCCGCGTCGAGGGGAAGATGGCGTATTCGTCGTTGAGGAAGTCGAGCGTCAGGTCGTGTTCCACGCCCATCACGTCTCGGTAGAACATCTGCGACGGGAACCAAATCCGCGAGTTCTGGAACAGCGGCTCCAGCCAGCGGATGCGGTCGAGTTTCGCCACGGACTGGTGGAGTTTCCTGATGCTGAACCTGTAGCCACGGATCGACATTTCCTCGGTGACGTGTTCCGCGTCAGCCATCGCGCCGATGGTTTCCCAAAAGACCTGCGAGGGTTGCCACTTCTTGACGAGGCGGAAGATTGCGTCGGTGCGCTCGGTCAGGTTGAGGTGGTCGCGAACCGCGTCAAGGACGTAATAGTTCTTGTCCTGTCCCAGACCGACGACCCACATCACGGTATAGTCGCTGTCTTTCTTCTTCGCGCTTGCGGTATCGACGAAGATGTAGCGGTGCATCGTGTTCATCTTCGGCTGGCGTCGGATGTCGTAGGTCATGAACCAGTCGCGCTTGAACATACACCCAGCCTTGCTGACTGGCGAGCAGTCGAGAAGGGCGGCGGCGTCGGCGGGGCCGAGGACTGCGCGGTTGCCGTCGTACCATTCGGGCGGGTGGAGTTCGGGGCAGAGGTATTCCCATCCGTCGGGGCCGTCCTTGTGGGCGGGGAACGACATTTCCTCGAAGCGGGGGAACTTCTCGTCCTCCTTCATCGCCTTTAGGATTCGACCGCGAATGTCGTCAACGTGCCACGGCGTGGCGCAGACGATGATGATTGCGGCGGGCGGGTCTTGGCGGGTGAACACGGAGTTGGCGAACTCGCTCCAAACGTGGTCGCGCTCAGCCTTGGATTCGGCTTGCGCCCTCGTCTTGCAGTAGTCGTCGAGGACGATGAGGTTTCCGCCCTTGCCCGTGATGCCGCCAGTTATGCCCGCCACGGACACGATTCTCTTGCTACCCTTGACGCGCCACGAGTTGATGGAGTTGTCCTTCGGGTCGGGGCGGACGCCGGGGTAGAGTTGCTGATACGCCTCCGAGGTCATGATGTTCTTGCAGTCCTTGGAGAAGCCCGAAACGAGGTCGTCGCCGTAGCCCGACATGATTACCGACGGCATCATGTCCGCGTTGCGTCCGAGGAAGAAGGCGGGCAGGGCGCGGGAAACGATGTCCGACTTGCCGTGGCGGAATGGGACGTCGATGAGAAGGTAGGTTGACTTGCCCTCCCTGAAGTCGTCAACCGCCTTGGTGATTCGGTTGCAAATCGCCTTGGTGTGGCGACCGACGATGAAGGGCGAGGTGGACGGCATCCACCAGACCCACTGCATGAACGCGAGCATATTAGTCCGCGCCTGTCTCGCGGCGAGTTCGTACTTCGCCAGCCTTATCTGTTCGTCATTCATCCTGTTTCGCCTCCTTCAGCGCGGCGGCTTTCGTCGTGTCCGCCATAACGAAGTCCGCGTCAACCGCGTCGTCCTTCGCCTCGATGGCGAGGGGTTCGGTCGTGCGGGCTTCGCGTCCCAGTTCAATCATCCTGTTGAGGTCGTCGTCCGACATCCCAGCGATTCGGTCTGGCACCTTCAGTTCGTGGGTGTTGTGGATTTCGACTGGCGAGTACCAGCCCTTCATCTTGCAGAGTTCACGGATTGCGTCAATGCAATCAACCGCGTCGGTCTGCCCACGGATAGATTTTGACAGGAGCAGTTCGACCTCCTGACGTGTGGCGACGGTATCGCTCGCGGCGCGGTTCAGGAGATACTTGACGCGGCTCTTGACCTGCGGGGGGATTTGGCTCTCGTCGGTATAGGTCGGGTCTTCGAGCGGGTCGAACACCTCGGCGCAAGCCCGCTTCACGTCGCCGTTCAGGCGGACGATTGCCTGTGCGAACAGTTCAGCCTTGGCTGGCTGGAGCGGTTCGCGGGCTTCCTTGACGTCCCTCATCTGCGAGACGTCGGGGAAGCGGGGCTGTTCCTTCGGCGGTCGCCCCCGCCTTTTCTCGATGGGGTTTCTCATTTCCTCTTGCCTTTCGACTTGCGCTTGGACTTCGCCTCGATGAGGCGGTCAAGCCCTCGTTCGTGATACCACTCGTCGCCGTAGCACTTGCGCCCCCAGCGCGGGAAGTTCAGGGCGGTGAACTCGTCCCACGCACGGGGGGCTTGCGCAAGCCCCTCGTAGTGGGAACGGCAGATGCGGACGGTCTTGGCGTCCTCGTGGGAGCGAATCTTGACGGGGCGGACGGCGCGGTTGCCGCAGTATGCGCAACGCACGTCGCTCGCCTCGCTGTCGCCCATGTACTTGACGCCCATCAGGTGTACCCTCCCGCCTGTTCGATTGCCTCGCGCCCGAACTTGTAGAGGCAGTTGGTCGGCGAGACGCACCCGACGTCACGGAGCGCGTGGCACGTCTTGCAGTTCGCCTCGACGATTTTGCGGAGCGCGTCGTAGACATTGGGGGCGAACCACTGGAGCGTTCCTACGTCGAGTTCACTTGCTTGCTTTGCGTTCGTCACCATACCGCCCTCCGTTCGTCAGCCTTATCACCATCTCCCATTCGGCTGGCGTAATCGCGTCGAACGCCTCTTTGGTAATCCACCCCTTTGGCAGTTCCTTTGGTTGCCCCTTCGGTTGTTCCGTTGGTTGTTCTTCAGACTGTCGCACGTTTGGATGTATTACCGGGACTGATGGCTTTGGCGGACGCGCAGACCTATGAACGTTCAGTCGGTCACACGCCTTCAGGAACGCCTCCTTGTGAAGGTAGCCTATGGGTTTCTCGCCAACGCTCCATTCTGATGCCGTTACTTCCCTGTCGAGATGATGTTCCGCGTAGTTGATTGGAATCGCGTCGGGCCATCTGCTCTCGTCGTAGCCTCCAAACCCACACATCGTGAGATAGATCGACTTGACGTATTCCCTGCTGAACGCGAAGCCCGACGTTGCCTCGTTCGGCATCCGACCGTCAGGAAGGGGCTTTTCGTTGTTCGTCGATTTCAGTTCGACATACCGCTCCCACAGGTTTGCGAATGGAGAGTAGTTGGTCGGAGCCTCCTTCGTCGAGATGACGAGGCACAGGACGAGATTGGTAACGACTTCAGTTATCATTGTTTCCTCCCTTCTTGTCGGAATCCACAGGTCGGTTGCCGAAAAGCAGACGCCCGATGAACATACCAGTGATGAACCAAAGAACAGTTGACATCACTCCACCTCCTTCACCTTCATGTCGATGAACGTGTCGTCCGTGTCGGTGTAGCCGCCAGCCCTGAAGCGTTCCGTCACAACGTCGGTCGCCTCCTTCTCGTTGCGGGCGACACAGCGGATGTGGATTGTCAGGTCGATGTCGTACGCCCTCATTTCGCACCGCCTTTCTTGTCGAAGAGTTTGCTTGGGTCGCCGCCGAATCCATCCGCCACACCAGCGAGGATGTTTGCGAACGTGTTTTCCGCGACAACCTTCCGTTGCGCCGACTTGATGTATTCCTTCGCGAACATCGAGGCTTGCCCCCAGTCCTTCATCGGCGCACACTCGACAGGCATCCACCGTTCCTCATGCCGCAAAGGCTTCCACGGCAGAATCGATTGCCTGTCGGACAGGACAAAGTAGTTCCGTTCCACATGGAACAGACCGTTGCCGTCCTCGGTTATGCGAATCTTGCTGTCCTTGTCGTTGTCGAATCTCATTTCCCTTCCTCCTTCTTGACGCGCTCCTTCAGTTCGTCCCTGACGGACTTCAGCATACGGAGCGTGTTGTATGCCGTTCCCGAACAGCGGCTCAGTATGCCGCCGTCCTCCGCCAGCAGTTCGTCGAAGATGTCGGCAATCGCCTCGATCTCGACTGTCAGTTTCTCGACGAGGTATCGGTGGTGTGCGTTCACCGCGTCTCTGTTGTCTTGCATTGTGGTTTCTCCAGTCTCTTGTGAAGGTTGCGAACGCCACGGAACATACAGGAGAAGCAAGAGGGACTGCCCCACTTGCCGCAAGCCCTCGTGCAGTAGGCGTTAGCCCTGCTTGCGAGGGCGAGCAGTTCGCGGAGTTCCCTCCCGCCAACTCCCGATGTTCCGAGGACGCTCATTGTTAGAAGGGCAAGTCGTCAGCGTCCTCTGCGGGCGCGGGTTCTGCCTTGTTGACGGGGCGGTTCGCCCAGCGTTTCTGCTGGTCTGCGCCAGTCTTGGGGTGAGCCTCGTCCCACTCGCGCTCCTTCTTGGCGGCGGCGGATGTGGCTTCGCCGTCTGCGTGAAGCCGCGCCGTCTCGTCCTTCGGGTAGGTGAGTTCAGCCGTGAAGTAGTCCGAGCCAGTCTTGCTCTTCCGCCTCCACAGCGCGAGGTGGAGAACGATTCCGTCAACCTGAATCGTCCCGTTGAGTGCGGGCAACTTCGGGTTGTCCGCCAGTTTCTCCTTGTCCGTGACGAAGAGCCGTCCGCTCTTCGCGTTTGCCTTGTCGTACGCCATCGCGTATCTCCTTTCGTTTCTTGTTTCAGTCGTCGGATTCCTGACTTGGAATCCTGTCCGTGATTGTTATCCTGACCCCGCACCTGTCGGAAGGCACGGAGTACTTCGACAGTTCGAGCCGCCATATCAGCGAATCGTCCTGTATTATCCCCGCCTCGGAGAGGCAGTCGATAAGTCCCTTCGCCATGTTGTCGAGGTCTGGGCGCGTCGTCTTGACGAACGCCTTTCCCCTGTCCCGCTTCGCCACGTTGGACGGGTGCGGGAACAGGAACTGGACGCTGACGGCAATCGCCTTGGTGAACATCCGCCACGAGCCGATGCCGTCACGGCGCGTCGCCGCGTCCGCCTTCAGGAGGTCGAGATACCGATTGTGCGCCAGTTGCTGTGGCTTCTTTCGGTATGTCATCACCACCTGACGACCGTTCACCTGAGCCACCCTGTAGCCCTTGTGCTGGTCTGTCGCGGTCGGCGGGACTATGCTCATGAAGATTTCGTAGTCCATGCTCACATCTCCCTGAACCTCCGACGTCCGAGTTTGACCGTCTGCTTGCACTGACGGCAGAGCCGCTGGTGCGAGCGGGCGAAGAACCGCTTGCCGCAGACCGGGCAGACGCGGCTCACGCTTCTCGAAGTCGAGCGTTCGTTGACGCACTTCATGCTCATCGGTTGTCCCCCGAACCGTGGATGGCGTTGCGCCGCTGGCGGTCGGCGAGTTTCGCCGCGTTCAGCATGGCGACTTCCTCCAGCGTGAAGCCGATGGACTTTGCGAACTGCGTCAGGTACCACAGCACGTCGCCGCACTCGTAGGAGAGCGCGTCGATGATGTCGGGGTTGGGCGCACCGCCGTTGTCGCGGTACATCTTCTTCAGTTTGTCGCAGAGTTCCCCCGCCTCGCCCGCAAGTCCGAGGGCGTAGACCCACGGCTTGCAGTCGTTCGGATAGCAGTCGGTCTTCGCCGACGCGATGTTGTATTCGTTGAATGTCATTCTGACTACCTTTCCTTCTTTGTTTTTGTCAGGCATTACAGCCACTTCCTTTTCGATTCGCCCGTCATTCGGATCGGGACGCACAGTTCCTTCAGTCGGTCAACGACGCGACCGCCGTACCTGTCGAGCAGTTCCGTTCCGCTGAGGTTCGTTGTGACGAACAGCCGCCCCTTGCCGAGGCGGTGGTACTGGCAGATGAACTCCCCGACGGTATCGTGCTTGACGCCGTACTCGTTTCGGATGCACTCCGCCCCGATGTCGTCAAGCACCACGTTGTAGTTGAGGATGTTCTCGACTTCCGAGGTGCAGTCCTCGTTGTCCTTCAGGTACTGGACGCTCGAAGGTATCGTCATGTCGATGAACTTGACGCCCCTCATTCCGAGCGACCTGACGAAGAACGTCTTGCCGCACCCGAACTTGCCAGTGATGATGACCCCGACGCGGCGCGGGGATGTGATGGAGAACGCCCTCGCCGTCCCCTTCATCAGGGCGGCGAAGTCCGCCTCTCCAGTCACCTTCCTGTCGTAGCCGTTCATCGAGACTATCCTCTCCAAGTCCTCCGCCCTGTCATAGCACAGCCGAGGCTTCGGTGCGCTGGGCGTCGGTTCCGCTCTTCCAGTTCCCTGCCTGTTGAGGTCTTGCGCCAGCATAGTTGCCGCCGCCTCGAAGGCTTGACCCGTTTCCGACATTGTTCCTGTTCCTTTCCCATGTCCTGACGGCGGCTCTCCAGTCCACCATCTTGTTCTTGCCGACGAACCATCCCTTGCCCGTGTAGAAGTCAACGAAATCGTCGGCGTTGATTCCGTTGTTCCGCTCCGCGCAGTACGCCCTGACTTCATCCGCCGTCGGCGGAGTGAACACCTTGCGCGTACGCGCGGGCGCGGATAATATAATATTTTCTTTACCCTCTTCTTTAGTAGGGGGTACGGGGGGAGTGCTTTCTTCTCCGCTTTCTTTTGGTTTGCTCTCGCGATTATCGTGAGATAGTCGTGAGATGCCGACCGCCCTTGCGGAGCGCGACTGCTCCTGACGCTTGCGGAACTTGGTGGCTATCTCCGTGGCGAACCCCGCCACGATTTCAGCCCCGCGTTCCTCGGCGTCGGAGGTCAGCGGCGTTCCACGGATGTGGAAGAACCGCTCGTATGCCCGACCGATGATGTTCCGCCTTGCCGTTTCGGGCAGGGTGTTCAGCATGAGCAGGGCTTTCTCCGATATGACGAAGCCGTTTGCGGCTTCGCTGTGCGCAGACATTGACCTGATTCCTTTCTTGTTGTGTTTGGTTTTCACTTGGTCGCCCTCCCTTTGAGGACATACCTGTTAGCCTTGCCGTCCCACCTGTACGCCTTGCGGTGGAAGTCGCACGACGACAGGAGGGACTGCCTCACGCTCGCGTCCTGACGCGCTATCGCCTGTGGGTAGAGGCGTTCGACGGTCAGGAGCAGGGCGGGGCTGGAGCGTTCGAGGTGGAGGACGCGGTAGAGGTGGGCGTAGCCAACACCGAGGGCGTCGGCTATCGTCACATAACTGTCTGGCGTCCTCCGATTCATCACGCCTCCCTGACAAGTTTCTCGACCTGACGGCAGGTGAAGAAGGGAGCGACCACGCTCTCCGCCGTCACCTCGTTCGGGTCTTTCGACTTGACCTTCAGCCCAGCCTTCTCCTTGATGACGCGGCAGATGTCGGACTTGCCGACCTTGCACACGGACATCACGGCGTCTGCGTCAACGCCCACGCTTGCACAGGCGTTGAACAGTTCGACCATCTTGCCCTCGGCGACGGACGACGGGCCGTTCACCTCGTGGATGGCGTAGCGGATTCCCTCGTCCTCCATCGTCTTGTTCGGCTGGAGCGCGATTTCCGCCTTGGCAACCTCCTTCGCCCGCTTCAGGATTGCCTCCAGTTCGTCGATGACGGCAAGCCGCTTCGGCGCGGACAGGCTCGCAAGCCCGCCGCTCTTCACGGTTTCCGTCAGGGTGTCAACGCCGGGGCAGTTCGTCGAGTGCTTGCAGTAGCGGCACCAGTGGTTGGTGACGTGAGGCATACCCTCGTTGTGCTTGCGCTCGTTGACGACCTGTTCGCCGATTGCGATGCAGAGGTCGAGCGTCGTGTCCTTGACCTCGACGGAGAAGTCCCCGCCGAACAGGACGTGAAGCCGAACCTCCGTGTTGCGGTTCTCGATTCCCACCAGCGACGCCACGCCGATTGCGTAGCCAGCCAACTGCGGGAACAGGTCGGACGAGTGGTCGGACGAAAGCGACTTGAAGTCGTAGACGTCGATCCTGTCAACCTCACGCTCCGTGTCGGAGTGGATTGCGAAGGCGTCAACCGTGCCGTAGATTCCCGCAAGGGGTTCCGACAGGGAAGCCGCAATCTCGACCCGCTCCTCGACGGCGATTGAGCGACCGTTCGCGTCTTGCCTGATGTAGTCGCCCGCCCACTTCACGGCGCGGTCTGCCTGTTGCGTCTCGTCGAGCGCAAGCGTCTTGTCGTCCGTGAGATAGCGGCGCAACCTGTCGTGCGCCTCCGTCCCCTTCCGAGCCGCCGCGCTGTCCTCGACCGAATCGAAGTGGGCGCAACAGTTCCAAGGCGTCCACTTGCTCATTCCCATCTTATGATGACTTGCCATTTGAGTATACTCCCATGATGTTCTTGTCGTATCGGTAGCCCATACAGGCGCACTTCTCGATGATGGAACGCTGGGGCTTCTCGCCCCAGCACTCCCTGCGCTTCTTGCACAGCGAGCAGTTCCTGTTTGGGCTTGCCTTCGTCACGGTCAGATGTCCTTGACGAACGCGATGACCTTGTCCCAGTCGGCGTCGGTCAGGTCGCGGGGCTGCTTCTTGCAGACCTCGTTGCAGACCTTGCCGAAGTGGAGTTTCAGCGTCGCGCCGTCAACCCCCTCGTTGTCGGGCTTCTTGACGTAGAGCGACCACGCCTCCTTCGCCTTCGACGCGGCGGGGCTTGCCGCCTTGGCGACGATTTGACCAGCGTTCATAGCCTTGGGCTGTGCGCCCCTGCCGTGGTCGTTGGTCGCGTCGCTGTCCTTTGTGTCGTCGATTGCGAACATCCCGTTCAGGGCGTACTTGCGGGCGTAGGACGAAGCCGCGCCAGTAATCTGCGAGCCGTCCATCCCCTTCTTCGCCTCTTCCTCGCGAGCCATCGCCGTTGTCTCGATGACCTGTTCGGAATCGAGGTCGATGAGGCGCACCGTAGCCTTGACGTAGATGCGACCGCCGACCTCGATGATGTCGTCGGTGATGTTCACGACCGCGCCGTTCTCGATTGCGAGCGGCTTGACCGCTTCGAGGATGTCCTCGGCGGAGCGGTAGTTGTAGCCGCCGAAGTTGTTGCGCTGGTTCTTCGGGGCTTTCAACTTCAGTTGAATCGCTCCGAGTTTCTGTCGGAGGGTGGGCTTCACAGCCGCCTCGCTTTTCGTGTTGTCTTGCATTGTCTCTTGCCTTTCTTGTTTTGTTTGTGAAACCCCTGCCGCACTAATGCGACAGGGGAGATTGTCTACTTCAGGAGGTCGAGCGCCGAGGCGAATGTCGCCACCCACCAAGCGCGTTCTTCCGTCACCTTCAGGTGGCAGTCAACCATCCTGTATGCCTTTGCGATTCCGAAGTTGTCGGCGTAAGCCTTCCAACATTCGTTCAGGAGCGTCGCCGCCAGGAGCAGTTCGCCCCTGCCGACGTGCGTCACGCCGTTCTCCAGCGCGAGTTTGCCAGGCACCTTCTCGCGGCGCACCGTCGTGACGAGCGAGGACGAGGCGGGAATGGTGAACACGAAGTTCGCGTTCGCCGTCCGCTCGATGGTGCAGAGCGTCGTCACCTCCGCGCCCCCCGCGTCAAGCACGGTCATCGCGAAGCAGTCGCTCTTCGCGACGACCTCCGCACTCGCCTTCTCGAACTTGCCGTCGGCGGCGGACTGGACGAAGCACCCGACGCGGCTGACGGTCGTTCCGTCACGCAGGGTGATTGTCTTTTCGGTCGGCTTCTTCGCCACGGGCTTCTTCTTCGTTGACATTTGAGTTTATCCTTTCTCTTTTCCGTCGTGTCGGTGAGTAGTATACCAAAACCTTGCGGCAAGGTCAACCCCCTCACGGCGATTTTCATTTCGGTAGCGCGAACTCCATTTTGTTCAGCGCGTCCCGTATCTCTGCGACCGTTTTCTCGCCGCAACTCCACCGCGTCATAATCTTCCGCCCGCCGAGGGCAAGGATGTCTGCAACCGTCTTGCAGTTCCAGCAGTCCAGCACGTTTCTCGCCCGTGTCGAGAGGTCGAGTTCATCAACTCGCGTTTCGGCGGCTCGCGATTTGAGGTTCATGACCTCTGCGACCTCCGCACGGAGTTCCGTCGGCAGTTCGTCGTAGTGCTTGTAGCACTGTTCGAGGATGCGCAGAACCCTGTGCCTTGGTGCGGCGAGCAGTAGTTGTTCGAGCGTTTGGTTGTCAGTCATTGGCGTACTCCTTCAGTATTGGTTTATCGTGCTTGCTGGCATTAGGTTGTCGCCGAACACCGTGCCGAAGTCGGCGTGTGCGAACCCTTCGAGTGCGCGTTCGCAAGCGTCGAACCTGTCTCGCTTTCCGTCCTCGATTCCTTCGGGGTTGTACTTGCGCTCGTTCTCTTCGGCGATTTGCCGACGGGTCATCAGGCTTCGCCTCGCCTTGTCGCTGAAGTTCATTCGGTGTACTCCTTCGTGTCGTCGTCCCACTCGCCGGGTTCGTTCTCCATCGTCTGGTCTTGTCCGAGCAGTTCGAGGACTTCCCCGTTCTGCGCCTCGTCAAGGTCGAGCGTGTCGCCGTTGTCGTCGTGCGCCAGCACAACCACCTTGCCGACGATGTGGTACATCTTCTGCGCAAGGTTCCAGTCGATTGCCTGCGGGTTTGACAGCCACTCCCGCAACCGAAGGTAGGTCGCCATCAGGTTCACCTTCAGCGAGCCGTCGGGGTTCACGTTGGCGGGGTTGTAAAGCCCCTCGTCGTCAACGAACAGGTCGATTCCGTCGCCGACGCTCACCACGTCGAACGCCTCGCACCCTCCCAGTTCGTGGTAGATTTGGTCGATGTGTCCGCCGTACTTGACGCGCCGCACCGTCGCCTTGTCTGGATCGATGATTATCATTTCCGTTTTCCTTTCGTGTGTGTTGTTTGTTTGAGCGGGACGGTCACTCGACCGCCCCGACATCCTGAACCTCGACGCTCCGCGAGAAGTCGTCGCAGTCCTCGGTCGCGTCAATCGCTCCGAGGTTGCACTCGTTCTCGAACCACGCCTGTGCGTCCTCGCCGTCAGGCACGTCCCTTGTGACATACCTGACGAACGTTTCCTGAATCCTCGCCGTCACTTTCATTCCATGCCTCCCGCCTTTTCAAGAGCCTTGCGCCACACCTTTGCCGCGCAGTCCCTTGTGTAGGTGCAACTGTTTCCGTCGCCGCCGATGTGGTCGCAACCGTAGCACTCGTGGAATATCGCCTCGCGCAACGCCTGATACAGGTCGGGCGCGGCGGAGATGAGGCGCGAATCAGCCTCGGTCTGCGCGACGTTCTCGTTGTGTCGGTAGCAGTCAACGACCTCGCTTCCTTGTGCGTCCTTCACCCAGTAGATGTCGTGATATTGCCACGGCGTGGGTGCGACGCCGAGGTTTTCCAGTCTCTTGATTTTCATTTCGTTTCTCCTTTCAGATTAGGTGAACCGTCTTGACGCCGTAGCCGCGCAACGATTCAAGCACCGTCCACAGGCTAACGCCGTTCTCGTCCTCGCAGTCCCCGCACTCCTTGCGCAGGGCGGCGAAGTCCATCCGCTCCAGTTCGACCTCGCCGATTGCCCCGCCCTCGTCGGGCTTGGCTTTCGGCGGCGGTGTTTCCTTGGGTTTGCTTTCGGGGATTTCCATCCCCAGTTCCTGTTGTTCAGTTTTCATTTGCCTTGCCTCCGTTCTTGACGAACTCGGCGAGCCATTCCCTCGCCTTGTCCTTGTCGTAGATCGACGGGATGATTACCGTCTCTTCAGCCTCGCCGTCCTCCAGCCCGACGTGGCTCTTCGTCAGGTTGACCTGCCACCCCATGTTGGAACAGGTGTCCGCCCCGACCTCCGTTCCCAACAGGCATATCGCCCTGAAGAACGTGTTGCGGAACACGTGGTTGTCGCCGCAGACGAAGTTTATCATGCCGAGGTCGGAGAACCCCTGACTTCCCTTCAACTGCACGGCAACCAAGCCGTCGTCGCCGTTGCGGTAGGTGTCCTGAAACATCCCAGTCGCCCAGAGTTCCACGGCAACGCCGCTCGCCTCCAGCATCTCGACGACGCTGACGGCGACCGCTCCGTTGACCGCCAACTCGTCCGCCGACCGTTGGCACGACCCGCCTACTTGCATGAAGATTCTGACGACGCGCTTCTCGACCCGCCGTCGCCTCACGCCAGACCAGCACCTGTCGCTCCCCGCCAGCCACCTGTCGCAGTCAACCTCGTCGCCCTCCTCCAGCCGACGGCGGAACTGCCACCTGTCCTCGGTGAACGCCGCCGACTTCAGCGACCCGATGATTCCGTCAAGGAGCGAAGCCCCTGCGGAGAACCTGTGAGCCTTCCACTTCTTGTCGATCTTCTCGGCACAGCCGTGGAAGCGGTCGCCGTTGTCGGTCACGAACATTTGGTTCGCCGTCTGCGGGTACTTGTCCGCGACTTCGGGAGCGAGCGTCACGCCCGCCCCCGACTTGGCGAAGAACTCCGACGGGGAATCGAAGAACCGCCTGTGAATCCTCCTGTTGTCGTCGCCCATTGGGCACCTCCTTTCTGCTTTGGCTTGCTTACGCCACGACCGAACTGCGCTCCGTCTCGCTCCAGCCGAGGAAGAACTTGCGCTTCACGAAGTCCACGCTGTTGCCGTCGCCGAGCCACTTGCTCGCGTTCACGACAAAGCGGGTGGAGCAGACGCGCCGCAACTTCGACTTGGTGATTGCCGTGCGCACCGCCTTGACGAACTTCGCCAACTCGTCGCGCTTCTCCCTGTCGTCCACCAGCCCCGTCATGATTTTCTTTTCCATCGCCGCGTCGTAGTCCACCTCGATGGTTGCGCACACGAAGCGGTCGAGCGTCGCCGCGTCAAGCCTCGTGCGTCCCACGTACATGGCGTCGGGGCCTGTGCCGTAGGTGTTCGCCGTGCAGACGATAACCGTGTCCTTGTGCCGCCTGACGATTCCGGCTGGCGTAGCCAACTGACCGTTGGCGATTGCCGTGTTCAGTTTCACCAGCATAGAGGCGTCGGCGTTGTCGATCTCGTCGAACAGCAACAGCCCGCCAGTCTCGAACACCCTCACGGTGTCCGACTTGTGGTAGACGCCGTTCACGTCAACCCTCCCAATCATCTCCGCGCTCGTCGTGTCTGGCGAGAAGGAGATTTGGGCAAACCGCTCGTTGAACTTCCAGTCGTCGGGGTCAACCCCGAACAACTGCTGACAGGCGGAGATGGCGAGCGAGGTCTTGCCCGAACCAGCGGGGCCGACGAGATAGGCAAGTCCGAGAATCTTCAGGGTCTGCACGAGTTCGTCGGTCTTGACGTGCCTCTGCTTCCCCTTCGCCTCCTCTTCCTTGCGCTTGCGCTCCTCCTCCCGCTTCCTCATCGCCTCCTCGATTTGCCGTTCGAGTTCGGCGGCTTCCTGTTTCAGACGCTCGGCTTCGTCAGCCCTGCGCTTGGCTTCCTCTTCCTGTTTCTTCGCCTCCTCCTTGCGCTTGTTGAGTTCCTTCACGGCGTCAGCCAGCCCGCCCTTCGGGATTGACTTGCCGCCCTTGCCGCCGTCCCCCTCGTCGGGCTTGTCGCCGTCATCCTCGCCGTCGCCGTCGGGCTTCGGGAGTTGAGGCTTCACGCCGTCGGGAATCGGGAGAGGCAACTCGTCCTGCTTCCCGCACCCTTCGGGGGCTGGCGTCCCCTGCGGCGGCGTGTCTGGCGGAGCGACTTCGGGCTTGGCGTCGTCGCCCTGCGGCTTGTCGCCGACCACCCTGTTCTCGTCGTTCGCCCTCGCCTCCAGCACCTTGATGACCTCGTTGCCAGTCACCGTGTGCCCAAGCCTCCGCACCTCGTCTCGCAACGCGGCGCGGTATTCGTTGAACCGACCGGGAAGGTATGTCTTCCTGAGTTCTTCGATCTGCTGTGTCGTCATCGGATTGCTCCTTTCTGTGTTGAACTGCGGGCTGTGTCGCACTCACCCAAGCGCGACATTCACCCGCCAAACCCTTGCGTCAGATGTCGTCGCCCCTCGTCAGCCCAGCGAGGTAGCAACTCACCTGCTCCGTCACCTTCTTGGCGGGGAGATACCACACGCCGCCGAGGTGCGACCACCTGAACCCCATCTGCTTCAGGCTGTTGCGCGTCGCCTCGTCTGGCTTTCCGCCGAACGAAACCTCCACGCCGTAGCCGTGCTTGGAGTTCTTGCGCCACACCCTGTCGCCGAACCCCGCACCCCTCGGCGGTCGCGCCTTCTTCGGCGCGTCCTCCCTGACGATGACGCGCACCGTCAGTTCGGGGTGGAGTTCCCTGATTGCGAGGACATACGGCTCGTCCTCCTTGACGCAACTCACGATGCACACGGCGTCATCGCCGAGGTAGTGAACCACGCCCTGCTTGACGTCGGCAAGAGCCTCCGCCGTTCCGTAGCCGAGGTTGCGCTCGACCTCGGACTTCATCGTTTCCTTCGCGTTCATTT
>CAVDWI010000006.1:0-1378 GCA_963612485.1 Barnesiella intestinihominis | reverse complement strand
AACGTCTCGATGTACTTGATGTTCGGTTTCTGTTTCATTTGCGTTTTCCTTTCGTGTGTCTGTTTGTTTTATTTGTCGGCTTCGGCACTCGCCTCTGCCAGTCGCTCCGAGTAAATGCGCTCGTTCTCGTCATCGAACACGACGAACGCGACGCGCATTGGACGCATTGGACTGGAGTATAGCGTCAGCCATCTAATCACCGCGTCTACGGCGATTCGACAGGCGTACCGCTTCGGGAAGTGAAACACCCCTGCGCTTATGCACGGGAAGGCGACTGATTTCAGATTCAGTTCCTCCGCCTTTTCAAGGCAGTTCCAGTAGCACTTCCACAGGAGTTTCGGCTCTCCACGCCTCCCCCCGTGCCACACGGGGCCGACCGTGTGGAGAACGTATTTCGCGGGGAGCCTGAATCCCGGCGTCGCCACGCACTGCCCAGTCTCGCACCAGCCTATGCGCATTGTCGCCGCAAGCAGTTCCGGCCCCGCCGCGTCGTGGATCGCGCCGTCAACCCCGTAGCCTCCAACGAGGCTGTTGTTCGCGGCGTTCACGATTGCGTCGAAGTTCAGCGTCGTTATGTCTGCGCGAACCATCCAGATGTTCGGAATCACGTCTTACTCCTTCTGTCAATCAGCGCAAGAAGTTCCTCGCGCATCGTTTCGAGTTCAAGAAGCCTCGCCTCCTCGCGTTCTATGTGCGTCCTCTTGTAGGCGCACAGAGCCTCGATGTAGGCGAGCGTTTTCTTCGTCGGCGACCTTCTGATGTCAACCGCTTTCTTTCGCATTGTCATGCCTCCTGTTGTGTGTTTGTATCTCGCGACCGTCTCGCGATTATCGTGAGATGTGTTTTGTTTCCCCCTAACCCCCTTCATAGAGATTATATATTATATATATAATATATGGGGAGGGTACGGGAGGGGTCGCACACTCTCGCGATGGTCGTGAGATTATCGTGAGATGGTCGTGAGATTGCTACACCCGATTGTTCCAGTCGTGGTTCGCGATTTCGGGCGTCGCCGCCCTCGCCGTGTTTGCCCCGCAGGCGGGACATCCGCACCGCCACCACGTCCTCTCGAAGTACTTGTCGCCCCTGATTACGTGTTCGCGGACTGAATACCGCTTCGCCGCCCTGAATCCGCAGAACGGACAGGGCTTCAGCGAGGCGTCGTCGTATCCGCGCTCTTCGGTGAACTTCCTACCTGAAAGTTCCCTCTTGTCGAGTTCAACCATGGTCTTCTGACCCCTTTCTTCGCTTTTCGCGACCCCGTTCCGAGCCGCGTCAAGGCTCTTGACGCTCTTGACGCAAACTCGGAACGGACGCTCTGGGCTTGACGCGCTTCGCGGACATCTCTGTCCGCCCCGCCCAGACGGGTTCTCATCTC
>CAVDWI010000005.1:0-29552 GCA_963612485.1 Barnesiella intestinihominis | reverse complement strand
CGACAAGTCCAAGTTCACGGTGATAAAGACTGCGATTAAGGAAGTTTCGTTCTCGGGGGACAATACGATCTTGAAGTCGGATGATGGAACGGTGACTTTCTCGAATCCGCAATACAAGGATGCCAATTTGGATGGCGATGCCAATGACGAGGGTGACCGAAGCTTCCCCATCAGTTATGTGAGAAATTCATCGAATGTAATCGTTTCCGCAAAATTCATTATGGCACCCAAACCGAGTGGAAAAGTTCTTTTGAAGGCCACTGGTGGCGGTGGATTTCCCATGAATCTTGAACCGATTGCCGTTTCGGGAGATGGGACGGAGATTGCCCTTCCTCCGACACAAATGTCTGGTAAACTCGATAACAAGATCGCCTGCCTAAAGGGTATGTCCATCAATTGGTTTGTTTCTGTGGATAATGGGGCGAATTGGATTGGCATGGGGCAGAGCACGAATGCCCTCTATGTCACATGGAGCAAACCTTGCGCGTCGGAGAATCTCCAAACCTATTTTGAGGTCGGATGTGCGGCGGCAAACGGTGTGACGGGAATTGTCGGAGTTAATGATGATTCCGTCCTTGATAAAATATGGGGCAAGTTCAAGTCAAAGAATATCAGCCGTGTAAGCGATGGAAAAGTCCTGACCTACTATGGCTTTGATGATGTGAATGGAAACGGTGTTTGGGATGAGGGAATTGATATAGATAAAAATATGCCAGAGAAATGCGATGTCGTGTCGGCGCGAGAACTTGTACAGATGCGAAATGGGCAGTGTCATTCTTGGGCTGATTTTCTTTGCCAAGTGTTGAATGCACAGGGGTTGAATCAAATAAATGGGTATGCCAATCGAATTGTCGCGGTGAATGTTGGAGATGGTTATGTTGCATTTGCTGTTAAAAATTGGGAGTGTGCCGGTCCTTGCACAGAATGGCACATTGTATCATTTGATGCAGGTGTTGGTGGGATGGTAAACGAGACTGAAATCCAAACTGGCGAAGCGCGTGATCAAATAGGTGTCTCAGGACAGGGAAATTCTCCGAACCCTCCTTCCATGTTTGGAAATCATTTTATTTGTCGCATAGGTATGCGATTATATGATCCAAGTTATGGGATTGGCCCATTCAACTCTTCGTATGAGTATGAAAAAAACGCTTTTGATGGTGCTATTATAAGGATGTCCTCTCCCATGATAGGACTTTATGAAGATTCAAGGTGGTATTTAGTTCCTCGAAAAGATGGCGAATTGATAAATAAGTATACCGATTAGAGAATTAAAGAAAGGACATTGTTAATGAATTCCTGTAAGGTCATTATTCGATTAGTCGTCCTTCCACTTGTTTTGTGGGGAAGATCCAGTTTTTGTGGCATCCGTTCTGAGTCACAGAATGCCGCTGACGATGACGAACTTGGCGTTTATAGTCAGTTCTTGTCGATTATGAACGCCCAATCACCTGCGGAACTTCGGCATGGGATGGAACAACTCAAGAATATTACGCTCCAACAAAAGGCGTTTTTATTCTCGCTTTGTAGCGGTGCTGATCCTGCGCATTTGTCAGGAACGCTTTTATGGAACGGTGGTTCTGTCGAAGGATTTGATGTCAAAAAAAGGTCTGCCCGCTGTTTGCTCCTGCTTTCTCATGTTTTGGGTGAAAAAACCGCTCCGATAACACACGGCATGAATGCCGCGCAAGAGGGGGTTGTATTGAATCGGTTTAGAAAGCAGTGCATTGAAATGCTAAATAACGCCGAGGAAAGGCATATCGAGGAGCGAATGCAATTTCTGACTGCAAACCTGCCGCGACTGTCTCGCGCTGAAAAGATGAAGGTTGTGGAAGACGAGGAAATCTACGCATTCCATCTCCTCATACATGATTCCGATGTGGAAATTCGAAAGGCTGTGGCGAGATGTCCGAATACGCCATTTTCTCTGCTTCGACAAATGCGGAAAGACCCGGATTCATTGGTTGCTCAGTTGGCTAACCGTAATTATATTACTGCGCGAATAATTGAGTTTAAAAGTGAGAAAACTTGGTTCGGTCGCATTGTGAGGAAGTTTGCCTTGGCTGACACTGTGCGGGAGGCTCGTGATGTGTGGCAACAAATTACGAACTTGTCGGAATCGCGGAAGCGTAAAGTGTGTCTGTGGCTTGCGTCGCAGTTGGATGACTTGCGGTATTCTCCCGCACATGGAGACTCACCCTCGGAAGGTGCGCATGATATTTCCCTTGTCGGGGGAAAGAGCGCATGGCTTCTTGAACAGATTCTTGGGGAGAAACTTGTTTCCGTGACGAGGCGTACGCCCAAGGAGGTTCTTGAACAACAGAAACAGCGTGCCGCGTCCCTTGTGCAGACCCGATTCATGACTACGAAAAATTCGGAAAGAGAACTAAACAAGGCTAATCGATGAGGTTATCACTCCTTTTTATAATCGTCCTACAATCTATTGACACATTCGCCGCGTTAGCAACGGGGCGAATTGGCCCGTATCCGAATGGGCGCGGCATCCGCACCGACTTACGGCGGTACGGGCTGGAGGCGGGTGTTTACTCTGCGCCGGATGGGCGGTGCGTCTCCTTTTTCCTCCGCCGCGCGAAGGTGTCGCGCTCGGCATCGCTCCCGCTCCTCCTCTACCTGCCGGGGTTGGGTGAAGTTGGAACAGACCTTTCGCGGCAGTTCGCCCAGCGGACGATTTTCGAGCGTGTGTGCTCGCCCGAGTTTCAGGCGCGGCATCCGTGCCACTTCCTCGCGCTCTCCCCGCCGGACGGCGTGACCACGCTCCTCGGCGGAGTGCCGGGGCATCCGACTGCCGACCAGGGCCTCTTGATGTCCGCAGTGGATGCGGTCGTCGCGTCTTGTGCTCATCCACCCGTGGACACCAACCGCCTTTACGCAACGGGTCTTTCCTTCGGCGGGAATGGAGTCTACGCCCTCGCGTCCCGCTTTCCGGGACGCTTCGCGGCAATTCTCCCCGTCGCCGCCCTGCCTCCCGACGGCGAGCCGCCTCCGTTGCGCCGCTCGACCGCCTGTTGGCACTTCTACAACGAGGGCGACTACCGCCGAGCGGGAATCTCCGCCACACGGCTGGACGAGTTCGCCGCGCTCGTCCGCCGCGCCGGGGGTGACTTCCGCGTCGGAGTCTACCCCGACAAGGGGCACGACGCATGGAGCAAGGCGTGGCGCGAGGACGCGGTGTGGGACTGGATGTTCTCGAAGCGGGCGGACGGAGGAGGAGCGCAATCCGCCGCACCCCTACCGAAGGCCGTCTGCACGGCGAGCATCCCCGGCGCGGATGACGCGCACGGGCCCGGCCGCGCGACGGACGGGCTGGACGCGACTTGCTACGTCTCGAGGGACCCCGTGTCGCGGGGTGACTGGTGGATGACCGAGTTCGCCGCACCCGTTACGGGTCGCGTGTCCGTCCTGTCGGGGACGCGCGAGGGGCGCGGCAGGCTCTCCTCTGGCTTCGTCGAGGTCTCGTCGGACGGCAGGAACTGGACCCGTGCGGGGAAGATCCAGCGCAGGACGGGGACCGCCGCGTTTGACGCGGACGGCATCCGATTTCTGCGCGTTCGCCCCGAACCGCCGCGCCTGGAGGTGCTGACGCTCCGCGAAGTGCGGATCGGGGGCGAATGAGCCGGTGACGGAATATACTGCTTGTTCTTCTCGCGCTCGCAACCGTTGCGGGGGCGTGGGGCGAACTGCGCGTTCTTGCCAAGAGCGTAGTTCGTTATATCCGTTCGTGGAACGGACGCACCTACTGCAGCACGGGTGATTACATCGACCTGCTGCGTCGCGCCCCTGCGCGGCTTTCTCGTCGCGCTCCCGTCTCCTTTGGATTCCCTCGCTCCTTCTCCTTGTGGAGATAATAGAGACTTCATGCCCTTGCGCTGAGGAATGGGACGTCAGAAGATAAGCAAGGAAAATAGTGGCTATTCACAATAAAACAGGCGGTTATGCGGTCGTTGTCTATCTGTCGGTCGATCAGTTCCTCAGGCGTAGGGGGTGAGAGTATCGACATACGGCGACAAGCACAAGACAACAGGGAAAGACAGGAACCGCAAACAAAGAAGCGGCGGACACCGTTCCCGAACGGCTCGTGCAAATGGCCACAGCGCGGCGACGGATCGGCGACAACCGTCAAGAAATTACGTCGCGTCTAGAAGTAAGCACAAACGGGGGTGAGGAACGGAATGTTCAACCTTACGTCCAGCCAAAAATGGTATAATATAGGCACAGTTCTGATGTTAAGGAGACTTAATGAAAATAGCAATAGCTTCTGACCACGGCGGCGTTGACCTCAAGGCCGCGCTCGTCCACGCCCTTTCCGCCCAGTCCACGGTGCTGGATCTCGGTCCGGCGGAGAAGGCGAGTTGCGATTATCCCGACTATGCGGCTTCCGTCGCCCTCGAGGTTGCGGCGGGGACTGCGGACTTCGGCATTCTCATCTGCCGTTCGGGCATCGGGATGTCGATGTGCGCGAACCGCTTCCAGAACGTGCGGGCGGCGCTGTGCGCGACAACGGCGGCGGCGGTTCAGTCGCGCCAGCACAACGGGGCGAACGTGCTTTGCCTCGGCGCGGACACGGTGAGCGCGGAATATGCGGTCGAGATTGCGAAGACGTTTCTCGCCACGCCCGTGGACGAGGATGAACGCCATGCGCGGCGTCGCTGGAAACTGGAACGGGCGGAGCGGCTTTCGGATGCGTCGGGACTTCTCAAGGACGACCCCGAGGTCTTCGCGGCAATCCGTGCGCAGACCGAGCAGGAGGATACGGAAATCAACCTCATCGCGTCCGAGAACACGTCGAGCCGCGCCTGCCGCGAGGCGGCGGGGTCGGTGCTGATGAACAAGTATGCCGAGGGCTATCCGGGGAAGCGGTGGTATTCGGGCTGTCTGCCGGTCGATGCGGCGGAGGAACTCGCCCGCAAGCGGGCCTGCGAACTCTTCGGCGCGGAATACGCGAACGTCCAGCCGCACTGCGGTAGCGCGGCGAATATGGCCGTCTACTTCGCGACAATCAAACCCGGCGACACAATCATGTCGATGTCCCTTGACCAGGGCGGACACCTCTCGCACGGTTCGCCCGTGAACTTCTCGGGCAAGCTCTACAACATCGTGCCCTACACGGTGAACCGCGAGACGGAGCGGCTCGACTACGACGCGCTCGAGAAACAGGCAATGGAAGTGAAGCCGAAGATCCTGCTGACGGGGGCTTCCGCCTATCCGCGCGCAATCGACTTCAAGCGCGTACGCGAAATCTGCGACAAGGTCGGCTGCATCATGATGGTCGATATGGCGCACATCGCCGGGCTTGTTGCGGGCGGTCAGCACGAAAGCCCCGTGCCGTATGCGGACTTCGTGACGACGACGACCCACAAGACCCTGCGCGGTCCGCGCGGCGGACTGATCCTCTGCAAGGCGCAGTATGCGAAGGCGATTGACTCGGCGGTGTTCCCCGGCATGCAGGGCGGCCCTCTCGAGAACATCATCGCGGCGAAGGCGGTCTGCTTCCGCGAGGCGATGCAGCCGGAGTTCAAGGACTACGCGGCGCAGATCGTGAAGAACTGCCAGGTGCTCTGCAAGACCGTCGCCGACCGCGGCTACCGCATCGTCTCGGGCGGCACGGACAACCACCTCTTCCTCGTGGACGTGAAGGCGCGCGGCATGACGGGCAAGGAGGCCGCCGCCGCGCTTGACGCGGCGGGCATCGTCGTCAACAAGAACACGATTCCCTACGACACGGAATCGCCGTTCAAGACCTCCGGCATTCGCGTGGGCACCGCTTCGGTGACGACACGCGGCATGAAGGAGCCGGAGATGATCAAGATCGGCACGTGGATTGCCGACGTTCTCGACAACATCGCCGACGAGACGATTCAGGCTCGCGTGAAGCGCGAGGCGAAGGCTCTTGTCGCGGGATTCCCGGTTCCGTGATGGCCAAGGTCGCAGTAGTTGGGGTCGTCGGCCGCACGAACGCCGGCAAGTCGACGCTCGTCAACCGTCTCGTCGGCGAGAAGGTCTCCATCGTCTCGCCCGTCGAGCAGACGACGCGCAATACCGTGCGCGGCATCGTCGCCGACCCGCGCGGGCAACTCGTCCTTCTCGACACGCCCGGACTCCACAAGGCGGTCGGGACGCTCGGTACGCTCCTGAACCGCATGGCGCGGCGGAGCGCCGCCGGCGTGGACGTCCTCTGCGTCGTCTTCGACGCGGCGGAAGCCCCGCAACTGGAGGACGTCGGCTGGATGCAGCGCGTGGCGAAGGAACGTCCCGAAAAGGTCGTCTTCGTGCTGAACAAGGCGGATATGAAGCCGTTCTATTCGACGATGTATCACGATGCGTGGGAGGAGGCGAAGGCCTCCGCCCCGGCTACCGAGGGGGAGGCGAAGGAGGCCTCCCCCGTCTGGGTCGAGTGCATCGCGACGCAGGAGGCGGGAGCGACGGCGGTCATGGACGCGCTCTTTGCGTTTGCCGAGGAAGGCGAGCCGCTTTTCCCCGAGGACATCGTGACGGACTATCCACGCAAACTGACGATTGCGGATTCCATCCGCGAGAAATACCTCGCGAAACTCCACCAGGAACTGCCGCACGAACTGGGCGTGTGCGTAAAGGAAATCCGGGACGACTCGAACCGCTGGGACGTGACGGTTGAGATTCTCGTGAACAAGGCCTCGCAGAAACCGATTGTCATCGGGCGCGGCGCGGAGACGATCAAGAGCGTCCGCCTCAGCGCCCAGCGCGAACTTTCCGAGGTCTTCGACCGCAAGGTCGTGCTTGAACTCTGGGTCAAGGTCGAGCCGAACTGGATGAAGAACAACAGACTTCTCGCTGAGATGGGCTACATGGGGGATCTCGTGTGAAGATCCGCCCGCTTGCCGCGCTGACGCTCCTGCTGCCGCTCCTGGCGACGGCGGAGACGAACGACTTTGAGTTGGCGCGGCAGGCCCTGCGGGACGGACTGTGGGCGGTCGCCCGCACACATGCGGCGAAAGTCGAGAGCGACGCGGCGAAACTGCTGACGCTCGAGAGTTTCGCACGGGAAGAGAAATGGGACGACATCCTGAAGTCCATCGCCACGTGGGGAAATCCGGCGGAGGAGGGCTTCCGCTACTACCGTGCGATGGGGCTTTTCATGACGGGCAACGTCGATTCGGCACGGCACGCGCTTGAGTTCGCGACCTTTCGGAATCCCGACTACGCGAAACTCGTGGCGCGGCTTCGGGCGAGGCTTGCCATCGCTTCGGGCGACTTCGCCCGCGCCCTGGATGTCCTCAAGTCGGAAGGCGGCGACGACCCCGAAACGAAGATGATGATGGCCGACATTCAGAACCGGACGGGCGACAGGAAGTCGGCGGAGGAGGCGTGGCGGAGCGTCGCCCTCTCGACGAATGCGTCCGAGTCGGCGCGTCTTGTGGCGGCGGCCAACCTGCGGGACGCGGCGCTTCTGCGGCAGGCCTACTCGAACGCGACGACGCGCGCCACGCGGCAGACTGCGGGTCTGCAACTGGGAATCGTACTGCTGCGAGACGAGCAGACCTTCGACGAAGGGTCGCGGCTCGTGCGCCTGACCGTCTCCGGTTCGCCCGATGCCCCAGGCAGTTCCGCCGCGTTTGCGGAACTCGCGAACCGTCTGCTCGAGCGCGGACGCTTTGAGGAGGCCATCCGCCTTTACGATGAACTCGCCGAGGCGTGGCCGAACGCCGCGAAAGACACCGCCATTCAAGAGGGACGCGCCTGGGCCTACCTGAAGGCGGGACGGACGAACGAGGCACTCGCGGCGTTTCAGCGGGCGGAGGCGGTGGCGACGAACGACGACGTCCGTGCAACGATTATGGTCAAGGTCGGCGACATCCTTTCCGAACAGGGCAAGGCCGCCGAGGCGATGGCCAAATACCGCGAGACGCTGGAGAAGTTCCCCAAGTCCTCCGCCGCCAAGACGGTGGAAGCCGTCATTCGGGTGCGGGAACTGGAGGAGGCGGGGCGGCGGGACTACGCGGCGTTTCGCTTCGCCGAGGCGCAAGAGGCCTTCGCCCGCGTCGCCGAAGAAGACCCGACGCGCAAACCGGCGATGGACTATTTTGCGGTTCTCTGCCTTTACGGGCAGGGGCGGGACGACGAGGCGGCGGCGAAGGCGCGGCAGTTGGCGGAAAACTCCCCCGATGCGGCGATTCGCGCGGAAGCGACGCTGTGGCTGGCGAAACTCGCCTACAATCGAGGCAAGTGGAAGTCGGCGGAAACGCTCTTTTCGGCGTATGCCGATGCGCAGCCGACCTCCGCGAAAGCCCCCGAGACCCTCGTGTGGGCCGCCCGTGCGGCTTTCGCCGAGAACGACTTCACGCATGCCGTCGCGACGGTTGCGCGACTGCTTTCGGGCTATCCCGATTCGCCACTGCGGGCGGCGGGGCTGCTCGTTCAGGGCGAGGCTCTGATTGAACTGTCGCGCTTCGACGAGGCCGTGCTCGTGCTCGACCGCGTGGGCAGCATCCCCGGCGTCGCTTCCGGACTTCGCCTTCAGGCGCAACTGCTGCGGGCGGATGCACTGTTCGCCATGGGAGCGGACAATCCCGTGCGCTACCAGGAGGCGCTCGACCTCTACCGCACGGTGCGGCGCGGCGGCGACCTGCCGCCGTCGATGAAGCTGTCACTCGCCTTCAAGATCGGGCGGACGCTCGAGAAGTTGCGCCGTGCCGACGAAGCGACCGACCAATACTACACCCAGGTCGTGCTGGCCTATCGGGAGGGACGCACCGCCGGCATTCGCTACGACGACGAGGCGCGGGCGGCGTTCTCTCGCGCCGCATTCCGACTGGCGGACGAATTCGAGGGGCGCGGCGAGACCTATCAGGCGATGCGCATACTCGAACTGGTCGAGACGAGCGACGTGCCAGCGGCTACGGAGGCGACGCGGCGACTTGAACGGATGAAAAAGAAAGGAAACTTCCTATGACGCTTTCAGGCGGTCCGATATTCTGGATTCTCGTGGCAATGGCCGTCGCGGCGGTTGTCGTCTTCTTTGAAAGGCTCATCGAACTCCGTCGGGCGCAAATCGACTACGAGGACTTCGTCAAGGGCATCATCAACGTGCTCGACCGCGACAACGAGAACGAGGCACTCGCCATCTGCGAGGATACTGCCGTACCGGTTGCGAACGTCGTGGCAACGGCGATCCGCCACCGCCACGGGTCGGCGCGGCTTCTGCGTGAGGCGGTCGATTCACAGGGTCGTGCCGAGGTCGGGCGGCTCGACCGCCGGCTCGCCGCGCTTGCCATCATCGGTCAGGCCGCCCCCGCCGTCGGCTTGCTCGGAACGCTGATTGGCTTCATCCGCGCCGTCCTGCTCGTCAATTCCGGCGAACTCATCTCCCGCTCGTCGCTCATCGGCTCGGCGATGGAAGCCCTCGTCGCGGCGGCACTCGGCCTTGCCGTTTCCATCCCGGCGGCCGTGATGTATGGCGTTCTGCGCATACGGATGGATCGCCTGGTCGTCGAACTTGAGGCGGCGGCAAGCCGAATTGTCGGCTACCTTTCCGTCAGGGAGGCGGAAGCGAAGGGGTCGGCGAAATGAACGGCAACGGCGAATGGGGCTGGCGACGGACTGAGACCCCCAGCCTGTGGCGGGCGGGTCCGCAGTGGCTGAAACCCATCACGGTCGCCATCCCCTGGATTACCGTCGGCGCGGCGCTTCTGATGCTGCACCTGCTGGGCGGTACGCTGACGGCGGCGGAAGGCGTGCTCTTCGACTTGCCCGATTCGGGACTTTCGGAAGGCGACACGACTTCGCTCGTTGCGCTTGTCACGCCGATGAAGAACGACACGCTCGTCTTCTTCGACGACGCCCGCTACTCCCTCAATGACGGGATGTCGGCGGCGGCGTTCGGCGAACAGCTCTCCGACTGCGCGGCGCGAGCGGACCGCAAGACGCTCCTCGTTCTCGCGGATAGGCGCACGACGGCGGCAGACCTGATGAAAATCGCCGCGCTGGCACGAATGAATGGCGTTCTTCGCATCCTTTTCGCGAATCGCCGCTCGGAGATTGCGGACGAATGAAACAGACCAAGTCCTATCGCCCGAAGCGCCGCGTCCGCAACGAACTCTTCCCGCTCCTGGTCATTGCGGCGTTGCCGACGATGCTTGTTCTCGCGATTCCCCGCGAGGCGATAGGCTTTCTTCCGAAACAGGACTTGCCGCCGATTTCCCCTTCGTGCGCCTTCGTGACGCTGAGCGCGACGGACGAGGCGAAGGCGCTTGCGGCGGCGCAGTCAGCGTGGCACGTGAGTTCGCGTGGCGTAAGGGAACTGCGGATTGAGATGTTCGCCGATTCCCCGCCCGAACGCAAGCAGACCGAAATGCTGGCAATTTCGAGCCGCACCCGTCCGCCCGAACCCGAGCCGCCGACCTTCGAGCCTTCCGCCGTGCCGCAGACACTCGCCGCCCCCGCACCGACGAAGATCCCGTCCGAGCCGGAGAGCGCGGCGGCAACCTTTTCACGCGAAGACCTCCTGCGTCTCGACTGAACGATTTCTACTGAAAGGAAAAACGACATGATGACCGAAACCGAAACTCTGCAGGCGTTCAAGGATACGGGCGCATTGCTTGAAGGACATTTCGAACTGCGCTCGAAACTCCACTCGAACCGCTACTTCCAGTGCGCAAACGTCCTGCGCTATCCGCGCATCGCGGCGAAACTGTGCGATGCACTCGTGGAGAAGATGAACGCCGCAGGTGACGTCGGGCGGCGCATCGACGGCGTAATCTCACCCGCCGTCGGCGGCATTCTCGTCGGCCACGAGGTCGCCCGCGCCCTCGATACGAAATGCGTCTTCGCCGAGAAGGTGCAGGGAGAGGGAGTGGATGCGAGCGGCAAGCCGAACACGGTTCTTGCGATGCGCCGCTTCACCCTGAAGCCTGGCGAACGGTATGTCGTCGCCGAGGATGTCGTCACGAAGGGCGGACGCGTACAGGAGACAATCGACCTCGTGCAGAAGGCGGGCTGCGAAGTCGCGGCGGTTCTGCTGCTCGTCGATCGCTCGTCAGGCAAGGTGAAGTTCGGGGATATCCCGATGTTCTCGCTGATGCAGATGACCCCCGAGACCTGGACGGCGGAGGAGTGCCCGATGTGCAAGGCGGGCGGACACCCCGTGCATCCAGGTTCGTAAGGTTCGTCTATCCGCCAACGCCTATTTCGCCGCGAGATAGGCGTTGATGCCGGCGGCGGCACGCCGTCCCTCGCCCATGGCGAGAATCACGGTCGCCGCGCCAAGCACGATGTCGCCGCCCGCGAACACACCCGGAATCGACGTTTCGTTCGTTTCGGGATTGACGACGATATTGCCGCGCTTGTTGACTTCCAGACCTTCGGTCGTCGCCGGGATAAGCGGATTCGATGCATTGCCGACCGCCACGACGACGGTATCGACATCCAGCACGAACTCGCTGCCGGGAATCGCCACGGGCGAACGGCGACCAGAGGCGTCAGGCTCACCCAGTTCATAGCGAAGGCACTCAAGGCCGGCGACGTGTCCGTTCTCGTCACCGATGATACGCTTCGCGTTCTGAAGGACGCGGAACTCCACGCCCTCCTGCTTCGCGTGATGAACCTCCTCGATTCGGGCGGGCATTTCCGCCTCGCTGCGGCGGTAGACGAGATAGACCTTCTCCGCACCGAGACGCAGGGCCATACGGCTGGCGTCCATCGCGACGTTTCCGCCGCCGAGCACGGCGATGCGCTTGCCGTGCCAGAAAGGCGTGTCGGCGTGGGCTTCGTCGTAGGCCTTCATCAGGTTCGCCCGCGTCAGGTATTCATTCGCGCTGAACACACCCGTCAGGTTCTCCCCTTCGATGCCCATGAACTTCGGGAGACCCGCCCCCGTGCCGACGAATACCGCGTCAAAGCCGTCCTTCGCCATGAGGTCGGAAAGCTTGCGCGTACGCCCGACGACGAAGTTCGTGTCGATCTTCACGCCGAGTTTCCCGAGTCCCTCTATTTCGTGCTGGACGATTGACTTCGGAAGGCGAAATTCGGGAATGCCGTAGACGAGCACGCCGCCGCACTTGTGGAACGCCTCAAACATCGTGACGTCGTGTCCGGCCTTCGCGCAGTCCGCCGCGCAGGTGATGGAGGCGGGGCCGGAGCCGATGACCGCGACCTTACGCCCCGTCTTCGGTGCGCAGACGACGGCTTCCTCGGTCTTCCGTTCGCGGGCGAGGTCGGCGCAGAAGCGCTCGACGCGGCCGATTGCCACGGCCTTGTCAACGTCCTTGAGGATCTTGCCGACGGTGCAGAACTTCTGGCACTGCTTCTCCTGCGGGCAGACGCGACCGCAGACCGCAGGGAGAAGAGAAGTCTCCCGAATGACCTTGAGCGCCCCCGCGAAATCGCCCTCGGCGGCCTTCGAGAGGAAACCCGGAATGTCAATCGCCACGGGGCAGCCCTTCATGCAGGGCTTCGCCGTGCAGTTCAGGCAACGGTTCGCCTCGGTCTTCGCCTGCTCGGCGGTGTAGCCGAGAGCGACCTCGTTCATGTTGTGCGCCCGCACGGCCGGATCCTGCTCCGGCATCGCCTGCGGCGCAATCGCCATCTTCTCTTTCGGTGTCATTTCGTGAAAATCCCCGCTTTGCAGACGTGTTCCCGCGCCACCGCCTCCTGCGGCTTGAACGCGGCCATTCGCTTCGTCATCAGATCCCAATCGACTTGGTGCGCATCGAACTCCGGTCCGTCCACGCAGACGAACTTCGTCTCGCCGCCGACGGTGACGCGGCATCCGCCGCACATTCCCGTGCCGTCAATCATAATCGTATTGAGCGAGACGGTCGTCGGCACGTTGAAGGGTTTCGTCGTCAGGGCGCAGAACTTCATCATCACCGGCGGACCGATGGCAATCACCTCGTCCACTTCGCCGCGTTCGCAGAGTTCCTTCAGCGGCTCGGTGACGAGCCCCTTGCGACCCGACGAACCGTCGTCGGTCATGAGGATGAGCTTGTCGCCCGCAATGGCGCGCATCTCGTCCTCCATGACGAAGAGGTCTTTCGTCCGCGCACCCATGATAATCGTCACGTCGTTCCCGGCCGCCTTGAGGGCTTCGGCGATCGGGTGCATCGGCGCAACGCCAATGCCACCGCCCACGCAGACGACACGCCCCGGCTTCTCGCCGTTCGTGCCGCGTATCGAGGTCGGGCGGCCGAGCGGACCGAGCAACGCCGCCACGGAGTCGCCCTCGCCAAGTTGCGCGAGTTTCATCGTCGTCGCACCGACGGTCTGGTAGATGAGCGTAATCGTGCCGGCCGCAGGATCTGCGTCGGCAATGGTCAGGGGGATGCGTTCGCCGTAGTCGCCGTCCACCATCAGGATGATGAACTGCCCGGCCTTGCGTTCCCGTGCAATCAGCGGAGCCTCAACCTCAATTCGGTAGACGTTCGCGGAAAGTTGCCGTTTCTTGATAATCTTGTTCATTTGGTGCGTATTATACCAAATTTATCCTAACTGCGGCAGTTGGGTTAGCCTAGTGTCCGTCGTCTCCGCAAACGAAGTGCGGCCAGCATGCGAGCCGTTCCCGGCTGTGGGACGAACGTGTTCTTCGGTCGCGGAGCCTGCATTCGGAGTTTCAGTTCGGTCTGCGACTCTATTTTGAGAAGGGTGGGGCACACGAACCCCTTCCGCTTCCCCTTCAGTTCGGGAAATGCCGCGACGGGATACAGGACGCCCGGATTGAGCCGAAAGATGTGCCGCTTCACACGCGGCAGCAGGCGGCGGACGTCAAATCCAAATCCGAACTTGTAGACCTTCTCCTTGACCGTGCAGACGTTCTGGTTGCGGAAGCGTTCTTCAGGCGGAAGCGCCGCGTCCTCCGCAATGTAAAGCGCAAGTTTGCCGACCTTCACCGACTTGCGCAGAACGCACATGCGCCACGTCTTCTCCTCGGGGCCTTCCACCGTGACCATCGCATAGGCCTCATTCGCCTTCCGTATGTCCGCATAGTCCAAGACCTTCACGACGCAGGCGAGGGGCAGGTCCTTCGGAATCACCTCGCCCTTGCATTCGCGCAGGGCGTCCAATACGGCAATCGCCGCGAGATCTTCCGCCGTCTTCGGCAATTTCGGCGGACGCTCCTCCGGCGGCAAGGGCGGACGCCATTCTTTCTTTCTCTTCATACGTTGGGGAAGTATACCAAAAAAACGCCCGCCCCGAAACAGGGGCGGGCGTTTTTCTTTCAGACTTCGGAAGCGGATTACTCGGCCGCCGGAGCCTCCTCGTCGAGGATTGCAACCTTGAACTTGACCTTCACGCCGTGGCCGAGGTCGATGTTCGCCGTATATTCGCCGACTTCGCGGAGCGCGTCGTCGAGGTCGATCTGCGAACGCTCGAGCTTGATGCCGCGGTTCGCCTCAATCGCCGCGAGCAGGTCGCTCACGCTGACGGAGCCGTAGAGCTTCTTGCCGTCCGTCGTGTGGGCGGAGACGGTGAGCGCGAGGTCGGCCAACTTCTTGGCGACTTCAAGCGCGGCCTTCTTCTCCTCGGCGGCACGGGCGGCGCGCTCGGCCTCGAGTTTCTTCAGACGACGCTTCGCCGCTTCGGTCACTTCGGCCGCAAGCCCCTGGGGAAGGAGGTAGTTGCGGGCGTAGCCGGGGGCGACCTTGACGATCTGACCCGACTTGCCGAGCTTCTTCACGTTGTCCATGAGCATCACTTCAACATGCATTTTCATCGTGATACCTCCGTTTAGGCCATGAGCCCCATGTTGCGGGCGCGCTTGACGCCCTGGCGAATCTGGCGCTGCTGAGCCGAGGTGACCCCGGTGATGCGCGCGGGCAGGATCTTGCCGTAATCGGTGACGTAATACTTCAGCGTCTCGATGTCGTTGACGTCGATCTGGTCGTTCGGCCCAAGCGGCGGACGCTTCCTCGCGGCGAATTCCTCGCCAGCCGAGCTGTTTGATTTTCTGAAAGCCATTGTGGATTTCCTTATTTAAGTTGTTGTGAGTTAGAACGGAATGTCGTCGGGGTCGGACTCTGACGCGGACACGACGGGGGCGTAGGCCTCCTGCCGTGCGGCCGGCTGCTGCTGCGCGGGACCGCCATTCATGCGGTCGCCCTGCGGCAGGAACTTAATCGTCGAAGCCCTCACCTTCAACTTCTGGTGCTTGACGCCGTCCTTCTCCCAGCTATCCATCTGAAGCCGCCCTTCCACGAGAATGGAACGGCCCTTCGACAGGTACTGCCCGCACAGTTCGGCGAGTTTGTCCCATGCGTCCACGTCAATGAACACGGGAAACTCCTGAATCTGTCCGTTGCGATCCTTCCGGCGTTCGTTGACGGCGAGACCGAGACGCGCGACTTTCATGCCGCTCGTGCCGGTCGCCCGGACGTCGGGGTCGCGGGTCAGGTTGCCCATGAGAATAACTCTGTTGAAAGACGCCATCGCGGCACCTCACTTTCCGTTTGTTCAGGCCTCGGCCGGCTGCTCGGCGACCGCCGCTTCCGCAGCGGCTTCCTTCTTGGCCTGACGTTCGGCGCGTTCGGCGCGTTCCTGGGCGATCTTCGCCTCGCGGCGGGCGTCGACGGCCAGAATCTGAACGCGGAACACTTCCTCGACGAGGAGATAGCGCTTCACGAGTTCCTCGACCTTCTGCGGGTCGAGTTCGAAACGAACCTTCACGTAGACGCCGTTTTCACGCTTCTTCATCGGACGCGAGAACGAACGCTTGCCGAGCGAGACCTTCTCAAGGACATTGCCGCCGAGGCGCGTCACTTCCGCAAGCGCCTTCTCGAGATTCGCCTCGAGCACGTCATCCTTGGCGACGCCGACGAAAATATAGAGAGCATCGTAAGTCTTCATTACTTCTTCTCCTCCTTCTTGTCGGCCGCACCGGCCTCATCTTCCTTACCCTTCTTGATAACCTCGGGGGTCTTCGCCGCGTCCGTAGCAGTAGCCGCCGCGCCCGAAGCGGGCACGTCATCCGGGGCCTTCACGACCGCGAGCGCGTGTTCGCCGCGCGTGACAACCGTATACTTGTCGCCGAGGTTCAGGTCGCGCACGAACAGCGTCTGGTCAAGGCCAAGACCCGAAACGTCAACCTCGAACTTCTCGACGATATCCGTCGGCAGGCAGTCCACGTCAATCGTGCGCAGGGGCTGTTCGAGAACGCCGCCGCCGAGCTTCACGCCCACCGCTTCGCCAATGAGATACACGGGGACCGTCACGCGCACCTTCTCCGCGAGCGAAACCTCGCTGAAGTCCACGTGAATCGGCGTTCCGGCGAGGACGTCGTTCTGGACTTCGCGCATCAGCGCGGCGACTTCCCGGCCGTCCATATCCAGCGTGACCAGGAGCTGCTTGCTCGTGTGACCGCGCATTGCCATCATGAAGTCGTGGGCCGGAAGCTTGATGAGCTCCGTCCCGCCCTTCTTCATCTTCATCACCGAACCGGGAATCATCCCCGTACGGCGCAAACGACGGACTGCCCCCGTACCCTGTTCGGTACGCGGCTCCGCCTTGATCTTAATCTGATCCATTCTTGCCTTTTCTGGTAATCTTCCGCTTACTCTCGCGCACACGCGCTACCCTCCGCGGCAAAACGGCGCATATTTTACCAAAAACCGCGCACAACTTGCAAGTGAGGCGATTTGAAGACGCGGGTTAAGCGTTCGATGCCTCCTGGACTTCCGCAAGGGCCGAACGGAGGCGTTCGCCGGATGCGACGAGCGCCCTCTGTTCGTCTTCCGCGAGTTTCGCGTCGAGGATGCGCCGAACGCCGCCGCGCCCGACGACACAGGGAACGGAAAGCGCCACGCCCTCCAGCCCATATTCGCCGCGCAATTCGACGGAAACGGGCATCACGGCATGCTCATCGCGCAGAATGGCCTTCGCGATGCGACAGACCGCGAGACCGACGGCATAGTAGGTCGACCCCTTGTCCGCAATGATTTCGTAGGCGGAATCGCGCACCCGCTGGAGGATGTTCCGCTGGATTTCGCCGGACGACTCCGCCTTCTCGCAGTTCGGACACGCGGTACAGAACGCGAGGGGCGACTGCCCCGCAATCGTCGTGAGCGACCACGCGGCGAATTCGCTGTCGCCGTGCTCGCCGAGGATGTAGCCGTGCACGTTCCGTGCGTCGATTCCGGCGCACGCGGCGATGGCGTGGCGAAACCGCGCCGTGTCGAGCACCGTGCCCGAACCGATGACGCGCTCCCGCGGCCAGCCCGACACCTCCGCCGCAATTTTCGTCAGGACGTCCACGGGATTTGAAACGAGCAGCATCACGCCCTTTGAATCAGACGCGGCAACCTTGCGCACGATGTCGGAAATGATTCCCGCATTGCGCCGCAGAAGGTCGATGCGCGTCTCACCGGGGGCTTGCTTGGCACCCGCCGTGATGACGATGAGGTCGGAGTCTGCGAAATCCGCGTCCGTTCCGACGTGGATGTCAACCTCCGGCACGAAGGCCTTGCCCTGCGAAAGGTCAAGAACCTGTCCCCTCGCGAACTTCTCTGAGGCATCCATCAGGACGATTTCCTCCGCGTCGCCCGACTGCATGAGGGCGTAGGCAAAACTCGCCCCGACGTTGCCCGCGCCGACGATTGTAACCTTGCGTGTCTTGTTCATGGGTAGGTTTCCTTGGTGAAACAGTATTGCCGTGCGGGGGAATTTATTTTTGCGGGTAGGTGAGGTTTTCATCCGTTGCGGAATCGAGCAGGGCGAGATACGCGGCGGATTCGCGCCGTGCATCCGCGAGGTCGTGCAGGCGCCAGTTCCCGCAGTCGCGGGGCGCGGCGCCGGGAATCGGGCCGTCGTAATTCGCGATGAACGCGAAGGTCTTCTTCAGAACGGGCAGGAGGTCACGCGGCGAAAAATCGCCGCGCACGAGGAGGTAGTTCCCCGTGAGACAGCCCATCGGACCCCAGTAGACGATGCGGTCTTTCCATTCGGGGTCGTTGCGCAGGTAGGTTGCCGCGAGGTGCTCAATCGTGTGAATCGCCCCGTTCGAGAGGGCGAGTTCGCGGTTCGGCTCCTTCATCCGCACGTCGAAGGTGGTCACGACCTCCCCGCCGACGGAGTCCTTCCGGCTGACGTAAAGTCCGCGCAGGAGTTTTTCATGGTTGATGGTGAAACTGGGAATCTTTTCCATGGCGGAAATTATACCAAAAACAGGGACGCTCCGGCGGATCGGTCGGATGTCGCCCAATCCGTCGCTGCGCGGGAATTCCGGGAAGAACCGTCAGCTGTAACACCCCGTTTATCGCTCGCGGAACGCGGCGACAACTCATCGCAAATCAGGCGATACAGGTCTTCATTGAACATTCTGACACACGAAAGGATTTCTTCAACGCCGTCCTTATTGTCCACACACACTCTCCCGATAACCTTGACCTTCACCAATGGACAACCGCGCCGCATCAGCGAGACAGGAAAGTACGTTGGATCCGTAGAAGTCCACTCCTGGCCGTCAAGGACAAATGCGCTTTTCCCGACAAACCCATTCTCCTCCAGCAATCGTGTCAACCGTATCTCATACTTGATAATCACGACAATGGCCGACTCTTCTTTCTGAACCCCACGCATGAAGGAGGCAAAACATGGCGAGAGAAAGACCCTGCGCTTGAACAGGAGAAAATACGACTGTATGTGCCGTTGCACATACCAGTTCTCACAAAGTCCCCAAAAATCGCAATCAACTGTCGCCATTTTCGCAAAGACATTCGCAAAAGGCGTAACTGGGCCATAGCAACTGTCGTTGCAAAGCAGCAGTTCGCTGCTCGTCGATAGGACAGGGTGTTGCATCACATATTCATACCCGCGCTTGTATGATCCGAAGTCATACTCGCCATGCCGTCCGAAGGAACAATAACGCACAACCGGCGGCAGCTTGGAGACTTCATCGGGGATAATGGGACAATCGCCAAAAACAACTACATTATCCGCAATATCCCCTAATTTGTCGATATAATACCGCGTCGTTTCCCTAATTCGCCCATTCCTAGAAAACATCGCGAAGACAACCGTCCGTCCGTTCGGCACGGCATCACTCAACTGCCGCGTCACCGACACGGCCTTGGAGGGGAAACTCACCGGCTTGAACGGTTCGGGGCGCATTAGGAAATACGGAAGGCAGGACTTCACGATTTTATGAATGCGCATTCGAACGCCATGATAACAAGAGAATGGAAGGTCTTCCTGCTTATGCAGAAATCGACGATGCAACCAAATGACGAAACCATAAGGAAGTAAACCTATCAAATCATTCTTCATATGACTGTTCCAATCAAAAGCACTACCATAGCACAACCATCCCATTGACGGCATACGCATAATATCAAATCCATCGCCATCGGGTCAAGCGGATGCGCATCAGCCCTCCCCCCGTGAAATCCGTAGAGATAATTGAACGTCGAGTGAACCTTTTCGATTGAAAGCGCATTGACTGTATAAAACGGTTGCGTTGACCGTCAAAAAGTCAAACACTAAGAAAGAAACGGTAAACTATGGCTATGCTGGGGCAAGGACTCGTGCTGATGATCGCCGGGATGACGATCGTCTACCTGTTCCTTTGGGTGATGATCATTATCTGCAAACACGCGAGCATCTTCGTCAGTCGATTCTCGTACATCATTCCCGACGACGAACCGAAGAAGCGAACCGCCCCCGCCGCAGTCGTGCAGACCGCCGAGCCGTCCGCCGCGATTTCCGAAGCCCCCGCCGACGGGGAAGAGGTGAAAGCCCCCGTGCCCGGCACGGTTCTGCGCATTACCGCACAGGACGGGCAGATGGTTGAGAAGGACGACGAACTTCTTGTGATGGACGTGATGAAGATGGAAACGCCCATCACCGCCCCACGCGCCGGGTGCGTGAGCATCCGCGTTGCGGCGATGGACAAGGTCGGCACGGGCGATGTGCTGGCGATTATCGGCTAAAAAAGACTTGAAAGAGGACAAAATGAAGAAAATACTGATGGCACTGGCGGTCTGCGCGGCGGTTTTCTGCGCTTCTGCGGACGATGGCAACTGGAAGACAACTCTGCGGAAGGTCGGCGACCTTTCGCAGGATACGGGCATCGCGGGCTTCGCGAAGAAAACGCCGCCCGGCTTCATGACCGGGAACTTCGACGAGTCGGAACTCCCCGAGAAGAAGCCCTTCTCCGCCAACCGCAACGGCTACTACGACGCCAACTGCGAGTGGCACGGCGGCTATTTCGATGACACGGGCGCGTTCGTCGCCGGTCACGAGATCCGTACGCTCTTCGGGATGCCCTACGGCATCGGGCAGTTGATTATGATTCCGATCTGCATCATCCTGATGTATCTCGCCATCGTCAAGGGCTTTGAGCCGCTTCTGCTTCTGCCCATCGGCTTCGGCGGTCTGCTCGCGAACTGCCCGCTTTCGGGCATCACCACGCCGGCGATGATGCACGACGGCGTGATTACGTTCCTCGCCTCCGGCATTCCCGTGATGCAGGGCGGTGTCATCGAACCCGGCGGCTTCCTCTACTACTTCTTCCGCTTCGGCATCGATTCCGGTGTCTTCCCGATCATCATCTTCATGGGTGTCGGCGCGATGACGGACTTCGGCCCGCTGATTGCCTCGCCGAAGGCGGCGTTGCTCGGCGGTGCGGCACAGCTCGGCATCTTCTTCGCCCTCTTCGGCGCACTCGGCCTGACCACCCTCTTCCCCGACCTCGGATTCGGACTGAAGGAGGCGAGTTCCATCGGCATCATCGGCGGTGCGGATGGCCCGACGGCCATCTGGCTGACCTCACGTCTCGCTCCCGAACTGCTCGGCGCGATTGCCGTGGCGGCCTACTCCTACATGGCGCTCGTCCCGATCATCCAGCCGCCGATCATGAAGGCACTCACGACGAAGGAAGAGCGCATGATCCGCATGCCCCAGCCGCGTGAGGTCAAGCGTATCGAGAAGATCTGCTTCCCGCTGATCGTCCTTCTCCTCTGCGCGGTGCTTCTGCCGTCCGCAATGCCCCTGATGGGTGCGTTCATGCTCGGCAACCTGGCGCGCGAAGTCGGGCCTTCCGTCTCCCGCATTGCGGATACGATGGCGAACGCGCTCATCAACATCGTGACGATTATGCTCGGTCTCGCGGTCGGCTCGAAACTCGCCTGCGAGAAGTTCCTTTCGGGTCAGACGCTCGCCATTCTCGCGCTCGGTCTCTGCGCATTCTGCGTCGGAACGGCGGGCGGCGTTCTCATGGCCAAACTCATGAACCTCTTCTCGAAGGAAAAGATCAACCCGCTCATCGGCTCTGCCGGCGTTTCCGCCGTCCCGATGGCGGCGCGAGTCTCGAACAAGGTTTCACTGGCGGACGACCCCACGAACTACATCCTCATGCAGGCGATGGGTCCTAACGTCTCGGGTGTCATTGGATCTGCTGTTGTCGCGGGTGTGCTTTACACGCTCTGCCGTTGATTGGTTCGGCATCCGGCTCTAAGCCGGAACGCAACAGCGCAGCGGACGGTTTCTTCCCTCACTCCGAACCGTCCGCTTTTTCTATGCCCTCATCCCATGGCGACCGCGCCGCTAAACGCAGATGAAGACGATGCCGGGATTGGGCGAGCGCTTGTAGTGGGCGGGGATTTCCCAGAGGTCGGGGAACGCGAGCGACTGCGCGGAGAAGATGTCGCCCGCAAACTCGCCGTCGAGATAACCCCGAATGTGATTCTGCCGCGCATAGCGGCGGCAGGCGTTCAGGACGGACGACTTAATCAGCGCCGTGCCGCCGCTCGAACCGTAGCCCGTGATGACGGCGAAGAGGCGCGGACCGCTCGCCCGTGCGGCGGAAACGATGCGCTCCAGCTGCGCCAACGCTTCATCCACCCGCGCACCACGCGGGTGAAGGTCATACTCGGCAATCTCTCTCATCCGCGCATTTCGGCGAGAATCGCGTGAGCCGCCGCAACGGGGTCTTCCGCCGCGAGAATCGGCCGCCCGACGACAAGGTGGGTCGCACCGTCGCGCACCGCCTCCGCCGGCGTTGCCACGCGCTTCTGGTCGCCGACCGCCGCCCCGGCAGGGCGAACGCCCGGCGTGACGAAGAGCGTCCCCTTCGCAAGCTGGGCGGAAAGCGCACCAACTTCCTTCGGGCTGCACACGAGGCCGTGCGCACCGTTCTCGGTCGCGAACGCCGCCATCGCCCGAACCTGCTCCGCCGGCGTGCGCCCGACGATGCCGACATCCGACAAGTCCGTCGCGTCGAGCGAGGTGAGCACGGTGACGGCGAGAATCTTCGGCCCGTTCGCACCAAACTCCGCCGCCGCGTCCGCCGCCGCACGAATCATGGCGCGTCCGCCGACGGAATGAATCGTCATCAGGTCAACCCCCAGTTTGCCGCCCGACCGCACCGCACGCTCAACCGTGCGCGGAATGTCGTGGAACTTGAGGTCGAGGAAGATTCGCTTGCCGAGATCGCGGACGGCCTTCACGACATCCGGACCTTCCGCCGTGAAGAGTTCAAGTCCGATCTTGTAGAAGTCCACCGCGTCGCCAATCGCCTTTACCTTCGCGACCGCCTCTTCGCGTGTCTGCACGTCGAGTGCCACAATCAGTTCTGCCATAGTCCGATTCCTTTCCTTCTTTAGTCTGTTCGTTCAGTCAAATGCTTGCGCTCGACCCGCTCCAGCCGAGCTTGCGCGCCATTACCTCATAAGGTTCGTAACCGTCCAGTTCAATCATCGCCGCGTCATAGGGCGAGCGGACGACCTCGGCCGATTCGTTCGCCTCCAGCATGAAGGCGTTTTCGCCGTCGGCATACACGCCAATCTTCTCCGCCCGCCCGTTTGCGCGGGGACGCGACGTCACGACGAAGACCGCCGAATCGCGCACGACCATCGAGCGTATGCCGAGCGCATGGGGGTTCATCGGCGTGACGACGAAACTGCCCGAATCGGGCATCAGCACGGGACCGCCCGCCGCGAGCGAATACGCCGTCGAGCCGGTCGGCGTGGCGAGCACCAGCCCGTCGGCCATATACCGCGCCGCCATGCACCCGTCCACCGTCAAATCGAGAACCGCCGCGTGTCCCGACATTTCGCGTGTAATCACGACGTCGTTCAGCGCATGGCGGACGGACGCGGAATCGCCGCGCTTGCTGACGGCGAGCACGCTTCGCTTGGAGACGCGGTAGCGTCCCGTCGCGAGCATTTCAAGCGCACGGGGGAAGTCCTTCTCCTCCACGCTGGCGAGGTAGCCAAGTCCGCCGAGGTTCAGCCCCAGCACGGGGCGGTTCGGAAACTCGTGGACGGCCTTCAGGATCGTGCCGTCCCCCCCGAGCGCGACAATCACATCCGCCGCGTCAGCCGCCGCATCCCCGACGTCCACAAGACCGAGACGGGCGGCTCGCGCCGCCAAATCCACCCGTGCGGCCTGAGCCTGCGGCTTTTCCGCGTTCGCATAGAAGTGAATCTTCATCTCGGTTTCATTGCTTTCGGAGAACCGAACGGACTATCCATCCCAAGGCAATCAGCCGCCATTCGACCTGAGCGCCTTCGGGCCTTGGAACTTCAGGGATAGTCCGCCGGTAAAGTCAGTATTTCGCAGCCGTCATCCGTGATGGCGACGGTGTGCTCGAAGTGTGCCGCGAGGCAGCGGTCGCGGGTCACGACCGTCCAGTCGTTCTCCAGCACGTCCGTCCGCTCGCCCTGCTTCGTCATGGTGATCATCGGCTCGATGGCGATTGTCATGCCCGGCTTCAGCACGAGTTTCGTCCCCGGCTTGCCGTAGTTCGGCACTTCCGGCTCCTCGTGAACCGTGCGCCCCACGCCATGCCCAATCCAGTCGCGCACCACACCGAAGCCCGCGTCTTCCGCCACCTTCTGAATCGCGTAGCCGACATCACCGAGGTGAACGCCCGGCCCCGCCGTCTCGATTCCCGCACGAAGGCACTTCTTCGTGACCTCGACGAGGCGCAGAACCTCGGGGTCTGTCACGCCGAGCGCAACCGTCCGCGAGGTGTCGCCGTTGAAGCCGTGGGTGCAGATGCCGACATCGGTCTTCACGAGGTCGCCCGGCATGATGACGCGGTCGTGGCTGGGGATGCCGTGAATCACCTCGTCGTTCAGCGAAACGCAGATGTGCCCGGGAAATCCGCCGTAGTTGTAGAAGCTCGCCTTCACGCCGTGCTTCTTGCAGTAGGCGACGACGAGGTCGTCGATCTCGCCCGTCGTCACCCCCGGCGCGACAGCGTTCGCGCAGATGTCGCGGATTTCCGCGCTCATCCGGCACGCCTCGCGCATCCGGTCGAGTTCCGCCTTCGACTTGATGTCAACCTTCATTGCTCACATCGCCGCGAGGAACGCGGCGGAAGTCTTGGAAAGATCCTGGTTGCCGTCAATCGTGCGCAGAAGCCCCTTCGCCTTGTAGAAGGCGATCAGCGGCTCGGTCTCGCGGTGGTAGACGACGAGGCGGTCGGCGACGGTCTCGGGGTTGTCATCCTTGCGGACGACGAGTTCCGCACCGCACTTGTCGCAGATTCCCTCCACCTTCGGCGGCAGGGACTTCACGTGGTAGCCCGCCTTGCACTTCGGGCAGGTGCGCCGGCCCGCGATGCGGTCCTGGATAATTGAGTCGGGCACGTCCACGAGGACGGCGCTGCGAACCGCCGCGCCCGTCTTTTCGAGGATTTCCGCCTGCGCCACGTTGCGCGGGAAGCCGTCGAGAAGCATCGTCACGTCGCCCGTCGTTTCGGCAATCACGTCCTTGATCATCGTCGCGATGAGTTCGTCCGGCACGAGTTTGCCGGCTTCCATGAAGCCCTTCGCGGCCTTGCCCGCCTCCGTCCCCTTCGCGACGGCCCCGCGCAGCAGGTCGCCCGACGAGACGTGCTTCAGTTCCGAATGTTCGCTCGCGAGCTTGCCCGCGATCGTACCCTTCCCCGAACCCGGGGCACCCAGCAAAATAACAATGTTCATAGTGCGTGTATTATACCAAAAACGGGGACGCTTCGGCGGCTCGGTCGGGTGTCACCCGATTCGTCGCTGCGCGGAATTTCCGTGTGAATCTTCGGCTCTTTTCAGGCGTCCGACGACTCCGCCAAACGCCTCAAGTCCGACAAGCGCGAGAACCGTCGTCGCCACGGCCACCGTGTAAAGCCCGGCGGCGACGGCCATACCGATGCCCGCCGAAACCCAAATGCCCGCCGCCGTCGTCAACCCGTGAACGGCGTGCTTCTGGACGATAATCGAACCCGCACCGAGAAAGCCGACGCCGCTCACAATCTGCGCGGCAACCCGCGAAGGGTCTCCCTGCCCGCCAAATCCATACCGCGATACAATCATCATCAGCGCCGCACCCAGGGCGACAAGCAGATGCGTCCGAATGCCCGCGACTTTCGCGCGGTACTCACGCTCCGCGCCGATGACCCCGGCCAGAAGCCCGGCAACGACAAGCCGCACCACCATCTCCAACGATTCCGACATGGTTTTTCCTTTCTACACGAAGATTGCACATATTATAGCAGAAAAAGTCCCGGGACTAAAACGCCCGGGACTGTTGGGGAGTGAAAGATTGTTCAAAATGTTCAAAAGGCATCGGCGGCATCGCTGACGCGGCGGTTTCGTTTCTCGGCAGCAGCCTTCCGTGCTTCGGCTCGCAGGGATTCCTGCTCCTCGGCGGCCGCACCCAGAACCGACTCGTCCCACGCGGCGATTACCGTCTGGTAGTCCGACGAAGCCCCCGCGAGGCAGACCATCACGCGACGTCCGTCGCCAATGTCGAACGCATAGCAGGGACGAGTAAAACTGCAGAGCCGCGCCCATGTGCCATACCGCTTCTCAAGGGCCTCAATCAGATAGTGGCGTTTCCACCGCGCACCTGGGTCAATGACGTTCTTCGCACACGCGATGACCTTTGCAATCCGGTGCGACTTCGGCGTCACATAAACATAGTAGTCGTCAAAGTCCGCCAGTTCCTTCTTGGGAGTGAACGTGGTGCGACGAAGCGTCGGTTCGGAAGCGTCGAACACGAAGTTCGTGCCTTCGAGCACCTCGCCAAACTTCAGCCCCATGAAGGAGTCGGTCTCACCGTCCGCCTTCTTCGCGTTCTCCTCGTTGAGGAGACGCGCACACGATGCGGGACGGTCAAGCGTGCCAACCGAATAACTCTGGGAGAATTCGCTCGACGAATTCTCCAGCACGTTTCCATCCGTATCCGTGGTCGTGCGGGTTTCGCGGCGAATCTCCGTCACCATGTTGCCGTTCGTCGTCACGGTCGATTCGGTGAATACTCGCGAGACGGAACCGTTCTCGTTCGTTGTCACGGTTGCTTCAGAATTCTTCGCAGACATATCCTTGCGTTCCGCCGCGCAGATTGCGCCGCCGACCGCAAACAGGGCAAGCATACCGACAGCGGTAACAATCCCTCTTGCACAGACTCGTTTTGTCATTTTCATTGCCAGATTCCTTTCTGTTCCGGGGGAAGAACCGATATGGTCTTCCCTGCCGGAACGCCGCAATTGTAGCAAAACGATGTTAACGGAAGATTAAGAAAAAGAAGAAAGCCGCAGCGTTGTTCGCCGCGACTTTCTTCCAATCTCGTAAGTGAAATTACTTGATTTCGACCTCGGCGCCAGCCTTGGTGAGCTGTTCCTTGATCTTCTCGGCATCTTCCTTCGAAGCGCCTTCCTTGACCGTCTTCGGCGCACCATCGACGAGATCCTTCGCGTCCTTGAGACCGAGACCCGTAATCGCGCGGATTTCCTTGATGACCGCAATCTTGTTCGAGCCAGCCGCCTTGAGGACGACGTCGAACTCGGTCTTCTCTTCGGCAGGAGCCGCACCGGCGGCAGGACCCGCAACCGCGACAGCCGCCGCAGCGGAAACGCCCCACGCTTCCTCGAGAGCCTTCACGAGGTCATTGATTTCGAGAACGGTCTTGCCCGACAGTTCCTTGATGATTTCTTCGTTTGTCATTTTCTTTTTTCCTTTTTTCAACCGGCCGCGTGTTTCATCGTCCGGGGTGTCGCCCTATCTTTCGGTTTCCCTATCGTTCAGGCGACTTTTACAAATTCGTTGATTAGGCCGCAGGAGCCGCGTCCGGAGCCGGAGCAGCCTCGCCACCTTCCTTCTTCGCCTTCTCGGAAAGCACACGCGCCAGACGCGTCGCAGGCTCCTTGAGGAGCATGAGAAACGTCGCACGGAGCTGATCCTTGCCAGGAATCTTCGAGAGAGCCTCGACCATCGCGGCATCCACGATCTTGCCGTCGTAGTCCGCGCCCTTGACCGAAGCCTTGTCACCGGAATCCTTCACGAAGTCCATAATGGCCTTCGCAACGGCGGTCGGCTCGCCCCTGCCGGTGATAACGGCGGTCGGTCCCTCGAACATCGCGTTCACCTCGTCGCTCCAGCCCTTTTCCTTCGCGGCCTTCGCGAGGAAGGTGTTCTTCACGACGAGCAGACGGCTGTCGAGCGCACGGAGCGCGGCACGGAACTTCGCAAACTTCGCGACATCCGCACCACCGTGGTTGATGATGAAGCAGTAATCCGAGTCCTTGACACGGGTGACGACTTCGTCGAGAATGGCAACCTTTTCAATTCTCATTTCGATTACCTCCTTTATTCGGCGTCAGTCGAGACGATTACGGGAACGCCAACACCCATCGTGGAAGAGATCGTCATCGACTTGATGAAGAGACCCTTCACCGCCGCAGGCTTCGCGGCCTGCACGGCGGCGACGACGGCCTTGATATTGCCAGCGAGAGCCGCGTCATCAAAACTGCGCTTGCCGGCGATTACAGCGAGGTTGCCCGTCTTGTCCATGCGGAAATCGACCTTGCCGCCCTTCGCCTCCTTGACGGCCGTCGCGGTATCATCCGTCACGGTGCCCGTCTTCGGGTTCGGCATCAGGCCGCGCGGACCGAGGATACGAGCGCACTTGCGCACGTCCTTCATCGCCTCGACCGTCGCAATCGCGACGTCGAAGTCGCACCAGCCCTCCTTCGTCACCTTCTCGATGAGATCGGCGAGTCCGACGAAATCCGCGCCGGCGGCGCGCGCCGCCTCGGCGGCATCACCGCCCGCAAACACAGCCACCTTGACCGTCTTGCCCGAACCGTTCGGGAGCTTCACCGTTCCGCGAACGGCGGTATCGCCCTTCGTCAGTTCCTTGCCGAGATGGAAGTAGACGTCAACCGTCTCGTCGAACTTCGCACCGGGGTTCGCCTTCACGAACTTAATCGCCTCGTCAAGCGAAACGGCCTTCTTCGGGGCCTTCTTCAGTGCATTGAAATACTTCTTGCCGTGCTTCATTCGACCACCTCGATTCCCATATTGCGAGCCGTTCCGGCAATCATCTTGATCGCCCGTTCCGGATCGGTGGTGTTGAGGTCGGCCTTCTTCATCTCGACGATCTTGAGCAACTGAGCCTTCGTCACCTTGCCGACCTTGTTCTTGTTCGGAACGCCGCTGCCCTTGGCGAGTCCCGCTTCCTTCTTGAGAAGCACGGAAGCCGGCGGCGACTTGAACTGCAGCGAGAAACTGCGGTCCTGATAGACCGTGATGATAACGGGAATCACGAGACCGGAATCTTTCGCGGTCTTCGCATTGAACTCCTTGCAGAACTGCATGATGTTCACACCAGCAGAACCGAGCGCGGGACCCACGGGCGGTGCGGGATTCGCCGCGCCTGCCGGGATCTGGAGCTTAACCACGCCAGTAACCTTCTTGGCCATTTGACCTTTTCCTTCTTTCGTGCGGCTCCTCCCGGGGATCCTTCCCGGTCAAGCGGACCGCAAAACCTGCCTCCTACTGGAGAGGCTCGAGGGTCTCCTCAATGGCGACCTTCTCCACCTGCCAGTATTCGACGTCGACAGGGACCTTGCGGCCGAAGACCTGTACTTCGACCTTGAGTTTGCCCTTGTCGGGATCCACCATGCTGATCGGGCCCGTCAAACCCATGAACGCGCCGTCAGTGATCTTCACCGTCTCGTCGACGGAGAAAGCGACTCTCGGACGTTCCGCCGGCGTCGCCGCCGCCTTCTTGTCCGACAACACTGCATCGATTTCGCTCTGCTTGAGAGGCTGCGGCTGCGGATGCAGACGGTCGCAGCAGAGAAAGCCCAGCACGCCCGGGGTCTCGCGGACGAACTGCCACGTGCGGTCGTAGAACGCGCGGCGACCGTTGTCGTCGCAGCCCTTGGCGTCATCGTAAAGGGCGAGCTGCACGAACACGCAGCCCGGGAAAATCAGCCGCGTCGACTTGCGCGTCTTGCCGTCCTTCTTCTCCTTGACGACGTCCGTCGGCACTTCACACCGGCCGACATACTCCTCCATGCGCTCCAGCTGGACGCGCGAGACGATCATGTCCCTAACCTTGCGCTCCTTGCCGGTCATCGTGTGAAGAACGAACCACTGCTTTTCCATAGCCAAATCCCGTCTGCCCGTGAAGCCCTGCGGCGAAAAGACCCGAAATTCAGGCGCCCGCGTGGACGAGCTTGATGAAGCCCTCGATCACCTTGTCGCAGACAAGCGTCGTCGCGGCCAGGATGAAAATGAACGAGATGACGACAAGCGTCGACTCCCAGAGCTCGCGCTTGCCCGGCCAGGTCACGCGCTTGGCTTCCG
>CAVDWI010000004.1:0-31554 GCA_963612485.1 Barnesiella intestinihominis | reverse complement strand
TAGATGCCGCCCTTGGCAAAGCCGACGAGCGTGTCGTCGACAATCGCTTTCTTCACGTCGAACCCCATCATGGCCGTGAGCGTCCCGATGTCCGACATGTAGAGCTTGTAGCAATCCAGCTTCCTGTAGACGCCTATCGGCAGATCCGGGGTCTCGACGTTGTGGCACTGAAGGCAGAGCGAGGATTCGCGCAGCCAGTCGACGGCGTTCCCGAATTTCCTCGTCGTGCCGCCGGATTCGACCGCCGAAAACTTGAACTTCTTGTTCTCGCGTGCGAGCTGGCTCGGGATAGAGAGGTAGCAGGCTCGGATCTTCGGCTTGGCCGCCGTCGGTGCGTACTTTGCGATGTCGTCAAGATTCGAGTCGATAATCTTCCTTTGCGCCTCGAAAGCGGCGGAGAAACTATTCTCGCCGATAAATTGGTTTACGACGTCCGGCATCCCGCCGACGGTGATGTATTCGCGGAAGAGCCTGTGCAGATGCCTGTTCGTCACGTCTGCAAGCGGCACCAGTTTCGCACAAGCCTCCTTCAGCGTGTCGATTGTGTCATCGCGGTATCCAAGAGCCCAAAGGTACTCCTCAAAGTCGAGCGAGTGCATCGTCATTTGACGTTCGTAGCCGACGGGAATCGACGATTCGTTACGTTCCTTCGTGAGACCGTCGTCAAGGTAGGTGAGACCAAGTAGCGAACCTGAGGCGATGACATCCGCCCGCCCATCGATTGCGAGAGGCTTCAAGGCCGTCCTCGCCATGGGGCAATTCTGGATTTCATCAAGGAAGATGAGCGTGTCTCCGGGAATGAGCCTGAAGTCCTGAAACATGATGCTCAAGGACTTGAACAAGTCCTTCGCCTCAAGGCTGGACGAGAAAACCTGCCGGCATTCGGGGTTGTCGATGAAATTGACATAGAGGTAACTCGCGTAGTTTTCAGAGCCGAACTTGTTGATAATGAATGTCTTACCAACCTGACGTGCGCCCTTGACGAGCAGACACTCATTCTTGTGGCTTTTCTTCCACCTCAAGAGCGTATCGTAGAATTTTCTGCGCAGCATAAGATGCCTTTCTTGAAAGTGCGTATATTATAGCAAAAAATCGCCGATTATGGTCGATGTGCAGATTTTGCGACACTCAATCCGTGCCGACTTGCAGATTTTGCGCCATTCCGTCCGTATGTGAAAGCAGATTTTGCGCACAACGACCTCCTATTGTAACAGTCCGCAACCAACGGAATGACTGGTGCGGCTGTGGACTATCACAGGCTATTACACAGACATCACGATAAGACGGCGAATTTCATCAGTTCATCAAGGTGAACCGAAAATATGGTATAATGTGCGGCAGTGAAGAGTTAAGGATCTTTGAAATGACGGTGACACGCAGACAGGCCCGTGAATGGGCGATTCAGATGTTGACTTCGGCGGACTTGAATCCCCCGCTTTCGGAGGATGGCAAGATTTTGGACGACTTGACGGCGTTTACGGAGGCATTCTGGGAACAGGTGACTTCGATTGACCCGGAGGAGGGGCAGGTGGCGAAGATTCCGAACAGGTACAAGGTCTTTGCCGAAGAGCGTGTCGCCGGTGTTTTGCACAATCTTGAGGAGATTGACACCATTCTTGCACCGATTCTTTCCAACTGGGATCTCTATCGCCTTGGGACTGTCGAGCGGGCGGTTCTGCGCATGGGCGTCTGGGAGATGAAGAACACGGAGGTGCCGCGTGCCGTCGTCATCAACGAGGCGGTCGATATCGTGAACTGGTTTTCCGCACCCGGTGCCCGGAAGATCGTCAACGGCGTTTTGGATAAGTACGCGAAGTCCCTTGACGCGGCAAAAGCGGAAGAACCGAGGTCGTAAGTGCCGTCCCCGTCTGACATTCGCGCGATGGAAGTCGCCCTCCGCGAGGCGGAGAAGGGGTGCGGGCATACGCGCCCGAATCCGCCCGTCGGGGCCGTCGTCCTGAAGGACGGGAAAGTCATCGGCAGGGGGCACCACCGCAAATGCGGCGGCGACCACGCCGAGGTGTCCGCGCTGAAGAACTGCCGCGAATCGCCGGCAGGGGCGACGGTCTTTGTGACGCTCGAGCCCTGCTCGAAGCCTGGGCGCGTGGGCGCGTGTACGGCGGCACTTGTCGCGGCGGGCGTGAAGCGCGTCGAGTGGGCGATTCCCGACCCGAACCCGAAGAATCGCGGCAAGGCGGCCCGCATCCTGCGTCGGGCCGGCATTGCGACGGCCTGCTGGCAGTCGGGCTCTGGCAAGGCGGCGGCGGACGTCATCGACCGGGCGCGGCGGCTGATTGCGCCGTTCGCGAAGCACGTCCGCACGGGACTCCCGTTCGTGACGGTGAAGATTGCGATGTCCCTTGACGGCAGGATCTGCGACAACGCGGGTCGTGCGCGGTGGATTTCCTCCCCGGAATCACGTGCCTGGACGGGGGCGTGGCGTGGACGCGCCGATTGCATGCTGGTCGGGGCGGAGACGGTTCGCCGCGACAATCCGAGTCTCCTCTGCCACGCCAAGCGGAATGACGACCTCTTCCGTGCCGTCGTCACGCGGACGGGGCGGTTGCCGAAGACGGCGCAGATCTTCACGGACGCGGCGAAGGCGCGTACGCTCGTCTATCGCGTCGGGTGCGGGGAGTTCCGCACGTTGGAGGACGTCCTGTCGGATCTTGGCGGGCGGGGCTTTCTGCACGTCTTCTGTGAAGGCGGACTGAATCTCGCCCGGTCGCTTGCGGCGGAAGGACTGGTGGACGAGTGGATAACGGTTCTTTCCCCGCTTGTCATCGGCGAGAAGCCGTTGGAGAACGCCGCGCACTTCGCTCGCGTCGAATGCGTCGGGGCGAACGGTGGCGTTGATTTCATCGGGAGGAGCGAATGTTCACGGGACTGATCCAGAAGGTCGGCACGGTTCGCCGCGTGAGTCGCGGCGCGGGGCTTGTCATCGAGGTCGGCTTCGAGCCGTGGGCGCATCCGCTTGAGGAGGGCGAGTCCGTTGCCGTGAACGGGGTCTGCCTGACGGTTGCGCGGTGCGACCTTTCCCATTTTACGGCGGACATCCTGCGCGAGACGGAGTCGCGCACGGGGCTTGGCGAGATTCTGCCGGGGGCGAAGGTCAATCTTGAACGCGCCCTTCGGGCGGGCGAAGCGATGGGCGGTCACATCGTGCAGGGGCACGTGGACGGGCGCGGCACGATACTTGAACGGATTCCCAAGGGGCGCGACTTCCAACTGCGCATCCGGTGCGGGCGCGTCCTCGCGGCGCAGTCGGTCTTGAAGGGCTCGATTGCCGTGGACGGCGTGTCGTTGACAATCTCGGCGATTGGCGACGACTGGCTGGGCGTGGACGTGATTCCGACGACGGCGGCGGAAACGACGCTGGGTGCGAAGAAGCCCGGCGAGTGTGTGAACCTTGAAGGCGACGTCATCGGCAAATACATTGCGAAGCGGACGGCGGCGGAAGGGCTGACCGAAGCGAAACTCGCCGCCGCAGGATTTGTGTGTTGACAGATATCGGAGACGTAACATCTGCCATGAAGAACGAACTTGAAGAAACCGAAAGGAACGAAGGAATGACCAGACGGATTCTGGCGGGGCTTGCGCTGTTCGCGGCGTTTGCGGCGGGCGCGGCGGAATACAGGGGGACTTTCGACGGTCTCGGCGTGGGGCCGGTCGAGGTGCAGTGCGGGGATGCGGGCGACTGGAAGTTCGCCGTCTCGCCTGCCGTCGGCGCGGACGGCGTGCCGGAACTGAAGATTCGTCTCGCGGCGGAGAAGGAATTGCCGCCGCCGCAGTTCTCCGTCCGCTTCGACGTGCCGCAGATTGACATGCACCACCGCTGGACCGCCTCGGAGGACGTCAAGATGCCGCCGAACTGGGCGAGTGGCTTCTCGTCGCGTCTCTGCAGCTGGCAGCCGATTGTCGCGTTCCTGAACGACAGCGACCACAACCGCCTCGCGGTTTCCTGTTCGGAGGCGAAGAGGCTCGTCAACTTCAACGCGGGACTTCGCGAAGAAGGCTGCCGCATCGAGTGGAAAATCGACTTCTTCCGCGAGGCGGAAGCCCCGATTCGCGACTACGAGACGGTTCTTCGTTTCGACCGCCGCGACGTGTTCTTCGGCGACGCAATCGCCGACGCCTCGGCGTGGATTACGAAAACCGCCGCACTTCATCCCGCGCCCGTGCCGGAGGCGGCGTTCGAGCCGCTCTATTCGGCGTGGTATTCCTTCCATCAGAACGTGAGCGACAGGGAGATTGAGGCCGAGTGCGCCGAGGCGGCGAAACTCGGCATGAAGGTTCTCATCGTCGATGACGGCTGGCAGACGGACGACAACAACCGCGGCTACGCCTACTGCGGCGACTGGCAGATCTCCACCAATCGCTTCCCCGACTTCGCCGCGCACGTGCGGAAAGTTCACGACCTCGGCATGAAATACATGATTTGGTACGGCGTGCCGATGATCGGGCAGAAAAGCGCGAACAACGAACGGTTCAAGGGCAAGTATCTCTGGAGCGAAGGCGGCAGCTGGGCGGGGTTCTCCTGCCTCGACCCGCGCTTCCCAGAGGTTCGTGCTTTCCTCTGCGGCCTCTACGAGAAGGCGATGCGCGACTATGACCTCGACGGCCTCAAGCTCGACTTCATCGACTCCTTCAGTTTCCGAGGGGAAGACCCCGCCGTTCGGGAGAACTACGCCGGGCGCGACATCCGCTCGCTCTCCGAGGCAGTCGACCGCCTGATGAAGGAGGTGCATTCGCGCCTTACGGCCGTCAAGCCCGACGCGCTCATCGAGTTCCGCCAGTCCTATGTCGGTCCCGGCATCCGCCAGTACGGCAACATGCTGCGGGCGGCGGACTGCCCCGGTGACCTGCTCGCGAACCGCTGTCGCATCGCTAACCTTCGCCTCACCTCCGGCACGACGGCCGTCCACGCCGATATGCTCGAGTGGAATGCGGCGGATACGGTCGAGAACGCGGCGCGATTCGTCCTTTCGTCAATGTTCGGCGTAATCCAGTATTCGATGATGCTGCGCGACCTGCCGGAAGACCATCGGAAGATGGTCGCGCACTGGCTCGACTTCACGAAGGCGCACCGCGACACGCTCCTGAAGGGTGCGTTCCGTCCACGTCACTTCGAGGCGTTCTATCCCGTCATCGAGGCGGAGTCGTCGGCGGAGCGCATCGTCGCGGTCTACAACGGCGTGACGGTGGCGGACTGCGGCGCGGCGGATAAGTCCGTCTATGTGATCAACGGGAGCGGCGAAGGCCGTCTTACCCTTCGGCTCGCGGCGAAACCGAAGTCCGTCGCGGCGTTCGATACCGTCGGGAATCCCGTGCAGGCCCCCGAACTTATTGCGGGCGCACAGGATGCGGTCGTCCCCGTTTCGGGCTACCTTCGGATTGAGTGGTAAACGGCATGCAGTCGAATCGCGAAATCAAGGCCGAGGCGCGGACGCTCCTTCACAAAAGCCCGTGGGGCTGGCGCGTTCTCTGCGTCGGCATGATCGTCGGTGTCGTCTGGTCTTTCGTGATGAAGGCTCTTGCCGCCTATCTTGTGTCGGCGGGCGTTCAGACCTGGGCGGACTATGCCTACGCGGCGTTTCGGGCGCGACTTTCCGGTCTTGACCTGGCGATACCCTCCCTGCGCGTGGCGGCCTATATGACGGTTGCGACGGCATTCGTGGCCTTCATTAGGCGGATTTTCCTCGGAACGCAGACTTTTGCGACGAGTTCGGCGACGCTGTGCGCCGTGACGAAGGGCGAGTCGCCGAATTGGTTCAGGTCGGCTCTGTCGGGCTTTGCGCGTCCGTTTGGAATGTTCAACCTGATGTTCTTCTGGATACTCCGCATCGGGTGGTGGCTCTATCTCGGCGGACTTGTCGTAGTTGTGTTCACCTTGCCCGTCGTCGTTCTGGTGGCGGTTGGCATCGTCTGCGTTTCGTTCTCCGTCGTCGCCGCCTACCGCTATCGGTTCGCCTGGTTCGTCAAGGTCCGGCATCCCGACTGGGGGGCGAACAGGTGTCTCAACGAATCACGGCGGTTGATGAAAGGGAAGAAGTGGGCCTCCTTCCGGCTCGACTGCGCCTACTGGAAGCCGATTGCGGTCTGGCTGGCGGGGCTGTTTGTTTTCACCGCGCTGTGCGCTGCCGTGCATTTTCTGGAGCCTGTCTTTACCCTGCTCGGTCTGCTGGTGTCGCTCTCGTTCCTTTTCCTTTTTGCCTTTGGCCTTTATCTTGGGCTTTACATCAACTTCGGTCAGGCGATATTCTATCGCGACCTGGTGGCGGAGGCGAAGTGATGCAGGTTCTTCTGATGCTTCTCGCGGCGGTTGTCGGGTTCGCTCTCGGTGCGCTCGTGGTCTGGGCGTTCTGCGCGGCGAAAATCGCGTCTCTCCGCGCCGCGCTTCGGGCGGGCGAGGAAGTGCGCGGCGAAACGGAACGCCGCACGGCGGAGGCGATGCGGACTCTGCTTGCGCAGGTTTCGAGCGTGACCGCCGAGAAACTCGCCGAGCGCGAGAAAGCCCTGAACGAGACAAACGGAACGCAAGTCCGCGCCCTGCTCGAACCGCTCTACCGTCAGTTGGAGTCATTCCGCACGGCGGCGAACGAGTCCGCGAAGGCGACGCAGAAGGTGGAGGGCGAGATACGCTCCCACTTCGACGCGCTGAAGGGGACGGCGGTGCGCTTCGAGCGCGAGGCGACGGGGTTCGTCGCGGCACTGCGGAGCGGGAACAAGAAGCAGGGCCTGTGGGGCGAGAACGTGCTGGCGGATGTGCTGCGGCGGTCGGGGCTCGTCGAGGGTGACCACTTCGTGACGCAGACGGGGACGGGTGCGGGCGACATTCCAGACGCGGTGATCTTCGACGCGGTGAGCGCGAAGATGATGGTTGTCGATGCGAAGACGAGTCTGAAGGACTACCTTGACGCCTACAACGCCGAGGACGAGGCGGCGCGAAACGCCGCGCTCAGGCAGCACCTCGCGAGCATGCGGAAGCACGTGCAGGAACTCGCCGACAAGAACTACCCGGCGAAAGGGCGGCAGTTGCGCAACGGCTACACCTATGTCGAACTCGTGGCGATGTTCGTGCCGTGCGATGGAATGCTTGAGGAGGCGATTCGGCTTGACCCGAAGTTCCCGCAGTTCGCCTACGAGCGCGGCGTCGTGCTCGTCACGCCCCTTACCCTGCTCGGCTACCTCTGGCTGATTGCGCGGGGGTGGAGCAAGTTCAACCTCGACCGCAATTGCGAGCGGATTTTCGAGCAGGCGAAATTGCTTGTCGAGCGCGTGGACAAGCTTTTTACGAGCCTTGAGGCGGCGGGCAGGAAGATGAAGTCCGCTTCGGAGGAACTGGAAGAGACGCTGAAACTCGCCGCGCAGGACGGTTCGGGACGCTCCATCAAGGGCCCTGCCCTGCGGATTTGCAAGTTGGGCGGAAAGCCCGACAAGGGGCTGAAGTCTGCCGCATTGACGCAGACGGCGACAGAAGGAGAAGGGGAGTCGGTATGATCGCGAAGCTGATCCTTGAGAAGAAGCGCGAGGGACACGCCCTCGGTAGCGCGGAGATCCGCGAGTTCGTCGAGGGGTTCGTGCGCGGCGAAATCCCCGACTACCAGATGAGTGCGCTCGCGATGGCAATCTGCTGTCGCGGCATGAACGAGCGCGAGACCGCCGACCTGACGCGGGCGATGATGAACTCGGGGCGGTGTCTTGACTGGACGATGCCGACCGCCGACAAGCATTCGACGGGCGGCGTCGGCGACAAGCTTTCGCTCGTCATCCAACCGCTCGTCGCCGCGTGCGGGCTTGCAGTGCCATCTTTGGTTGGGCGCGGCCTCGGATTGACTGGCGGCACGGCGGACAAGTTGGAGACGATTCCCGGCTACAATGCCGCGCTTTCGCTGGACGAATTCCAGAAGATTGTCGCGGAAGTCGGTGTGGCGATGGCCGTGCAGACGGACGAGATCACCCCGGCGGACAAGAAACTCTACGCCCTTCGGGACGTGACGGGGACGGTCGCCTCCATTCCGCTCATCACGGCTTCCATCCTCTCCAAGAAACTTGCGGAAGGTGCGGGGACGCTCGTCTTCGACGTGAAGTGCGGTTTGGGCGCGTTCATGAAGAGGCGCGAAGAGGCGGCGGAACTCGCCCATTCGCTTGTGTCGGGCGCACGGGCGGCGGGACGCAAGGCCGCCGCGCTCGTCACCGACATGAATGCACCGCTCGGCTTCGCCGTCGGCAACGCGAACGAAGTCGCCGAGGCGCTCGCCATTCTGGAGGGAAGGGACGAAGCGCGTCTTGCACCGACGGTCGGACTGTGCGTCGAACTCGCCGCGCTGATGGTGTCGCTTGCGAAGGATGTTCCGCTCGACGCGGCGCGGGAGGAGTGCCGCGCACGGCTGGCGGACGGCACGGCACTTGCGAAGTTCCGCGCCATGGTCGCGGCGCAGGGCGGCGACCTCGACCGATTCGCGGCGCTTCTTGCCAAGCCGACCTTCAAGTTCCGCATTCAGGCGATGCGCTCCGGGTTCGTTGCGGCGATTGACGCGGAGAAGGTGGCGCGTGTCGCCTTTCAACTGGGCGCGGGACGTGAGAAGGCGGGCGACCGCATCGACCCGCTCGCCGGTGTGACTCTCGCCGTGAGGCGCGGCGATCGCGTCGCCGTCGGTTCGCCGCTTGCCACGCTCGAGACGACGCGCGAGCCGGACGCTCTCGAGCGGAACGCGGCGGAACTTCTCAAGGCGTTCGCGATTGCTTCGGAAGAAGCCGCGCCGACCGATCTCATCCTCGAGTGCATCCAATGAAGACGAAGCATCATCGTCTGCCGTTCGAGATTCTTCACGAAGACCGCGACGTCATCGTCATCGACAAGCCGGCGGGCCTTCTGACGACCCATACGAAACTCGTCGGACGCATCGCCCGCGAGACGCAACTGACGGCGGAGAACCTTCTCAACGACTACGTTCGCAAGGGACAGTTGCGCAGTTCAAAGCGCGTGTGGCTCGTGCATCGGCTTGACCGCGAGACGAGCGGGGTGATGATGTTCGCGAAGTCCGAGGAGGTTGCGGAAAAGTTCCGCGCGGACTGGAACAACCTGACGGAGAAGACCTATCTTGCCCGCGTCGAGGGCGTGCTTGCGGAAGAGCGCGGCGTTTTCGAGTCGTATCTGCGCGACGACCCGAAGACGATGAAGGTGGCGAGCGTCAGGAATGAGAAGTTCGGCAAGTTCGCCCGCACGGAATGGCGCAGGCTGTCGGTTGAGGACGGCACGACCCTCGTCGAGGTCACGCTGAAGTCGGGACGCAAGAATCAGATTCGCGTTCATTTCGTCGAAGCGGGGCATCCCGTCGTCGGCGACGAGAAGTATGGGGGGATGAGGGCTTCGCGCCTCTACCTTCATGCGAAGACGCTCGCCTTTCGCCACCCGTTTACCGGCGAAAGGCTCTCCTTCACTTCCCGGCAGTCCATCCCCGGCCTCGGCTAACGCCACCGTGGTGGCACTTGATTTTCGCGGCGATTTTCGGTATATTATCCACCAAACCTAACAAAGGAGAATAGAAGAATCATGAGACCTGGTATTTGGCAAGTGCTGATTGTCGTCGTTCTGATCGCCGTCCTGTTCGGCGCGAAGAAGATTCCCGAACTCGCGCGTTCGCTCGGCAAGGCGAAGGGTGAGTTCAAGAAGGGTCTCATCGAAGGCGAGAAGGCGGAACAGGAAACCGAGAAGAAGGAAGATTCCGTGCCGGCGAAGGAGCTGGCCGACGCGGCAAAATGACGGATCTCGTGCGCGAGCGGCTGAAGTCCGTTCCCCATCGCCCCGGTTGCTATCTCATGCGAGATCGCCGGGGCGTCATCATCTACATCGGCAAGGCGAAGGATCTGCACCGCCGCGTTTCGAGCTATTTCCGTCCGGGGGCGCGGCATCCGCCGAAGGTGCGCTCGATGGTCGATACCGTCTACGACCTGGAGTTCATGACGGTGAAGAACGAGGCGGAGGCCCTGCTGACGGAAGCCTCGCTCATCAAGAAGTACAAGCCCCATTTCAACATTCTCATGCGGGACGACAAGCGCTACCTCGCCCTGCGGGCCGACCCTTCCGAACCGTGGCCGCGTTTCACGTGCGTGCGCATCGTCCGTGAGGACGGTGCGCGGCACTTCGGGCCGTTTCCCTCCAGTCCCGTCGTCCGCGAGGCGAAGGACTTCGTTGAGAAACGCTACGGCATCCGTTCGTGTGACGCCCTTCATCCGGATGCGGAATGCCACCGGCATTGCCTTGCCGACGTGATTCGCACCTGCTCCGCACCCTGCCTTGGACGCATCACGAGTGACGAGTACCGTGCGCGGTTCGACGAGGCCTGCGCCTTTCTCGAGGGCAAGCGTCCGGAAGTCATCGCGGAGGTCGGGGAGAAGATGCGCACCGCCGCGCAGGCGAAGGACTTCGAGACCGCCGCGCGCTACCGCGATACGATTGCCGCACTTCGGGAGATGACGAAGGCCCACTTCGTTCGGAAGTCCCCCGAAATGCATCGGCAGGACGCGCTTCGGGGACTCGAAGAACTCGCCGAGGCGATTGGCCTCCCAAAGCCACCGCGCATTATTGAATGCGTCGATATCTCGAATCTCTTCGGCACCCATTCCGTCGCGTCCATGGTCGTCGCCCGTGACGGACTGCCCGACCGCCGCTACTACCGCCACTTCAAGATCAGGACGGTCGTCGGCGCGGACGATCCCCTCAGTATGGCGGAGGTCGTGCGTCGGCGATACGGACCCGATTCGACGATCCTTGAGACTTCGCCGCGAGCCGACCTCTTCATCTGCGACGGTGGCATTACCCAGTTGCGGGCGGCTCGCGCCGCCTTCGCCGAAATCGGCGTCACCGACATCCCCACCGTGGGACTCGCCAAGCAGCAGGAGGAAATCGTCCTTGACGACGGACGCGACAACCTGCTCCTGCCGCGTGATTCGCAGGCCCTTTTCGTCTGCACCCGTCTGCGCGACGAGGCGCACCGCTTCGCCATCACCTATCACCGAAGCTTGCGCGAGCGGACGATTCGCGAATCCGTGCTGGACGAGATACCCGGCATCGGCGAGGCGAAGAAGGTCAAGTTGCTGAAACATTTCCATACCGTTCGCGGCATTTCGCGGGCGACCGTGGAGGAGGTTGCCGCCGTCGCCGCCGTCGGCCGCGAAACCGCCGCCGAAGTCATCCGCCGAACAAACATCACGGACTGAAACGAGGAAGTCCGGAATCCGCGGTCTGCGACCCCAACAAAAGCGCGTGACGCGAAAGAATTGAATAATACTACTTTCGTGGTTGACTTTCGAGGCGGCAGTATGCTATACTATGCGCCGTTCTCTACCAAGAGGGTAGCGTATGACCCAGAGGCGGAGTTCGGCAACTAAAGAAAGGAAAACGAAAATGGCTAAGATAGCAAAGACGGTTTTGGAAAAGGTGGGCGGCACGCCGCTCGTGGAAATCTCGGACAAGCTGAACAAGGGCGGTGCGCGGGTGCTGGTCAAGGTTGAGTTCTTCAACCCCGGCGGCAGCGTGAAGGACCGAATTGCGCTTGCCATGGTCGAGCAGGCGGAGAAGGACGGGATCCTGAAGCCGGGTGCGACGATCATCGAGCCGACTTCCGGCAACACGGGCGTGGGACTCGCTCTCGTGAGTGCGATTCGCGGCTACCACCTCATCCTGACGATGCCCGAAACGATGTCCATCGAGCGGCGCAAGCTCGCGGCGGCCTACGGCGCGGAAATCGTGCTGACCCCCGGCAGCGACGGCATGAAGGGTGCGATTGCAAAGGCGAACGAGTTGCGCGACGCGAAGGACGGCGTGATTCTGCAGCAGTTCGAGAATCCGGCGAATCCGGCCTACCACCGCATCACGACGGGGCCCGAGATCTGGGCGGATACGGACGGGCAGGTGGATGCGTTCGTGGCGGGCGTCGGCACGGGCGGCACGCTGACCGGCACGGGGCGGTTCCTGCGCGAGAAGAACCCGAACGTCGGCATCTACGCGGTCGAGCCGGATACGAGTCCCGTGCTTTCGGGCGGCAAGCCGGGTCCGCACAAGATCCAGGGCATCGGCGCGGGATTCGTCCCCAAGGTCTTGGATACGAGCCTCATCACAAAGGTGATTACGGTTACGGCGGACGATGCGGGGCGGACGGCGCGGGCGGCGGCGGCGCGCGAAGGGCTGCTCGTGGGCATCTCGTCCGGCGCGGCGCTTTGGGCGGCGCTCGACCTTGCGAAGGACCCGGCGTTCGCCGGCAAGACGATTGTCGCGCTTCTGCCGGATACGGGCGAGCGCTATCTCTCGACGTGGCTCTTCGCGTGAGCGCGGCGGAGCGACAGCGGAAACAGGAAGATAACAGACAGACAGGAGGACAACACATGAGCAATGCAACGAAACAGCATGCCGAGACGCTCGCCGTGCACGCGGGATGGAACGGCGATCCGGCGACGGACGCGACGGCGGTGCCCGTCTACCGCACGACGGCCTACAACTTCAAGAACGCGCAGGACGGTGCGGACCGCTTCGCGCTCAGGAAGGCGGCGAACATCTACGCCCGGCTGATGAATCCGACCGAGGACGTGCTCGAGAAGCGGCTTGCCGCGCTCGAGGGCGGTGCGGCGGCGATTACCCTGAGTTCGGGCACGGCGGCAATCTACTTCACGATTACGAACATCGTCCCGTCGGGCGAGGAGTTCGTCGCGGCCTCGAACCTCTACGGCGGAACCTACACGCAGTTCGACGTGATTCTGCCGCAGTCGAACAACATCCACGCGAAGTTCGTGAAGGTGAACGACATCGCGGCGGCCGAAGCCGCCATCAACGAGAAAACGCGCCTCATCTTCATCGAAACGATTGGCAACCCGGGGCTAGACGTCTCGGACATCGAGGCCTACTCGAAACTCGCGAAGAAGCACAACCTGCCGCTCGTGGTGGACGCGACCTTCTCGACCCCGGTGCTCGAGCATCCGATCGAGTTCGGCGCGGACGTTGTCATCCACTCGCTCTCGAAGTGGATCGGCGGACACGGCGCGGGCATCGGCGGCGTCGTGATTGACGCGGGCAAGTTCGACTGGTCAGACCCGAAGTTCTCGCTCTACAACGAACCCGACCGCGGCTATCACGGTGCGGTGTGGTCGAAACTCGCGGGTCCGCTCGCATTCATTACGCGACTGAGGACGGTCGGTCTCCGCAACCAGGGTCCGACGCTCTCGCCGGACGCGAACTGGATTTTCCTTCAGGGTGTGGAGTCGCTTCCTCTCCGCATCGAGAGGCACTCATCCAACGCGCTTGCGGTGGCGAAGTTCCTCAAGAACCACCCGAAGGTGGCGTGGGTTCGCTATCCGGGACTGGAGGGCGATCCCTCGTATGAACTCGCGAAGAAATACCTTCCGAACGGACAGGGCGGCATGGTCGTGTTCGGTGTGAAGGGCGGCGTTCAGGAGGGCATCAAGGTCGTGGACGGGCTCAAGCTCTTCACGCAGCTCGCGAACGTGGGCGACGCGCGGTCGCTGTCGGTTCACCCGGCCTCGTCGACGCACTCCCAGCTCACCGAGGAACAGCAGCGGGCGGCGGGTCTCGCCCCCGAACTGATTCGTCTCTCGATTGGCATCGAGCACATCGACGACATCATCGCCGACCTCGACCAGGCTCTCGCACTCATCTGACAATCATAACCAAAATCGGGTCGTTTCCGCATGGAAGCGACCCATACTCTGCCCGCGTTCTGAGCCTTTGGGCCCGAATGTGCGGCAGATTGGGGCGGGGCGCCGTCAGCCCCGCCCGCAGAAGATGAAAAAGACCGCCGCGAGGATGCAGACGGACGCGGCGAGATAGTTCCACGAGACGCTTTCGTGCATGACGACCACGGAGAATGGCATGAAGACGAGCAATGTGACGGCCTCCTGCGTAATCTTCAGCTGTTCGAGCGTCATCGTCCGCGAGCCAATCCGGTTGGCGGGGACGGCCACGCAATATTCGGCGAGCGCAATCAGCCACGAGACGAGAATCGCAACCCAGACCGGCGCACCCGACAGACTGCGCAAATGCCCGTACCAGGCATAGAGCATCACGAAGTTCGAGACGCAGAGAAGGCCGACGGTTACCCAGTTGATATGAGACAGAACCATATGTTTTCCAATAGTTATTGCAAATTAATGGCGTGAATTATACCAAATCGGCATCGTATTTTCCATATGTCGGCATTGGTATGTTGGCGAGCGGGCAAGCATCGCAAGATCATCGAACACGGCGAGACGGAAGCAAATATGGTATAATGTCGCCCATGAAAATTCGGGTTGTTTTGGGTCTGCTCCTTGCGTGGGCGGGGCTGGGCGCGTTCGCGGCGTTTGCGGCGGATGCGCCCTCCGTGACGGATGGTGAGATTTGGAACGAGGGGATCGACTACTACCGTGCGGGCGACGTGACGAATGCGCTGCGTGTACTGAAGCCGCTGATGCTCTCGAAGACGCACGGCGCACGGGCGGCGGAAGTCGTGGCGAAACTCGAATATGAGGCGAACGACCTTGAGAACGCTGCAATTGCCGCGCAAATCGCCCTGCGGAAGCATCCAGACGACCCTCGGACAAACCGCAACTTCACGCGAGCGACCGACCGTCTGCCGGAACTGCGCGAAGCGAAGCACATCGCCGAAGTGCTGAAGACGACGCAGGGGAAAGACCCGGGCGGACTGATGCTGGAGGCGACGGCGGAGGCGCGGAAACTCATGTCCGAGTCGGCAACCTACCGCACGAATGACGCGGCGAAGGCGGTTGCGCTCGCCGACTCGCTGTCGGTGCGGGCGAAGAAACTCGCGGATGCGTGGCTGCCCGTGAAGGAGGCGATTACCCAGAGCGTGACGAACGAAACGCAGTCGGCGACGATTCTCGAACAGCTGGCACAGGCGCAGGCGAAGACGAAAAAGGCCGCGAAGGAACTCGCCGACCTCGACGAAGGGGCGTATTCGACGATGAGCGACGTGGAACACGACTACACGCGCTTCCTGAAACTGATGGTGATGCCCCCCGTGGCGATTGCAGAGGACTTGATCGCGCAGTCCAATGCCTGGATGGATGTCGAGGCGTTCAACGACCGCAGTTGGCAGAGTGACGCGCTCGACTACACGCGGGCATTCCGCGCGAAGTTCCCGGCGTGGGCGCGGGCTTACGAGCAACAGGCGCAGTCCGACACCAACAAGCCGCCGTTCACCGCCGAAGACCAGGCGAAGGTCGCCGCGCTTGCAACGGAACTCGAGAAGCTTCAGATGACGTGCGTCGAGGAGATTCTGCCGCCGAAGCAGGAAGAGGCGGTGGAACTGATCCGTCAGATTCAGGAACTTCTGCCGAAGGATAAGAGCGGCGGCGGCGGACAGAACGCCCAGCAGCCTCCGCCGAACCAGCAGGATCAGAAGAACGAGCAGAAAAACGAGGACAAGCAGAAGAACGATGCGAATCAGGATGAGCCGCAGACCGACCAGCGGCAGGATCAGGATCCCCAGGCGAACGAGGACGAGCAGGAGTCGGAAAAGGACGAATCATCCGATGCCGAAGAGCCGAAGGAAGATCCGGCGGTGGAATCAATACTGAAGAGGGCGCAGGAGCGGAGCGATGAGCATGAGGCCGAGAAGAAGGCGCGGATGCGCAAAGCCAAGCTCCCGCCGAACGAAAGGGATTGGTAATGAAGGTTGTCGTTGCATGCGGTGGAACGGGCGGACACGCCTTTCCGGGACTTGCCGTGGCGGAGGAACTGCTTCGGCGCGGATACGAGGTCGTCGTATGGAATTCGGGTCGTTCGGTTGAGACTGGCGTGATGAAGCGGTGGAAAGGCGCAACCTTCGCGACGGGTGCGCGGCAGTTGCACCCGAAGAATGCCTTTGCGATTCTGCGCTCGATTATCCGCTGTCGCCGTGAAATGAAGCGTGCGAAGCCGAACGTCGTGCTGGCGATGGGCTCCTATTCGAGCCTTCCGCCCGTCCTTGCCGCGCGGAGTTGCGGTGTACCCGTCGTCCTGCACGAGGCGAATACGATTCCGGGCAAGGCGGTCGAGTTCCTGTCGCGTTATGCGAAGGCGGTGGCGACGAGTTTCGAGATGACGGCGAAGTGCCTGCCGCTGGCGAAGACGGTGCGGACGGGTTTGCCGACCCGAAACGAGATTGCCTTCGGGAAGAGGTTTGACTTCATTCCGCCTTCGGCATTTGTCGTGTTCGTGACGGGCGGTTCGCAGGGGGCTCACGCGGTGAACGAATTGCTCAGCGCGGCGCTTGTGATGATGAAGCGGGAGCTCGACAGGCGCGGTGCGGGCGGGCGCGGGCTTTATGTCATCCACCAGACGGGCGAGAAGGACGAGGGGCGCGTGATGGCGGCGTATGCGGCGATTCAGCAGCCCGCGCGCGTTCACGCCTTCGAACAGCAGATGGCGGATGCCTTCGCCTCGGCGGATATCGTCGTCGCGCGGGCGGGGGCTTCGACCTGCTTCGAGCTGGCCGCCTGCGGCAAGCCCGCCCTGCTGATACCCCTGCCGTCGGCGATGCGCGACCACCAGCACTTCAATGCGGACGCATTCGCCGCCGTCGGCGCGGCGGACGAGGGCATTCAGTCGAAACTGTCGGCGCGGCAGATCTGCCGCTACCTCCTTCAGAAATACGACCATCCCGAACAACTCGCCGCGATGAGCGAGAAGATGCGGCATCTTGCAACGCCCGATGCCGCCGCCCGTGTCGCCGATCTCGTGGAGGCTTCGGCGAAGTCATGAGAGGGGCTGAGAAGGGGTTTCGCGCGTTTCGCCGCATCCGCCGCGCCTGGTGGTCACTGATTGCGCTCGGGGTAATCTTCCTCTTCTGCATGGCGGCGGAGTGGACGGCTCCCTGCGACCCGAATGCGGTGGTCGATCCGGCGGAACTGGAGCATCTCCGCGAACCCGTCGTTGAGCACGTCTACGACGTGAAAACGGCGCGGTACAACGAAGGCGCGGATGGCGCGGTTTCCGAGTTCGAGGGCCCGGATGAGGTGCGTTCGCTCGTCCTGTCGGGGCGGACGAAGGACGAGATCCGCGCCGCGCTTTCCGCCGACTACGTGATTCGCGAAGTGCCGCGTTCGGGCTACCGCCGCATCTATCTCGACCCGAAAGTCCCGCCCGTCGAACGGACGGTGCTCCTGCCTGCGCCTGAAGTCAGTTTCCCGTTCCGTCCGTGCAAGGGGCATCCGTTCGGGATTGACGCGGGAGGAAGGGATGTCTACGCCCGCGTCGTCCACGGTATGCGCATCGCCCTGCTGTTCGGGCTTCTCCTTGCGCTGTCGGGAATGTTCGTCGGACTTGTCTTCGGGGCGATTGAGGGGTATTTCGGCGGCGCGGCGGACATCGTGATGCAGCGGCTGACGGAAATCTGGAGCGCGATACCGTTTCTCTACGTGATGATCTTCATCGGCTCGACGGTGGGGCGGAGTTTCACGATTCTCCTCGTCTGCTATGCGGTGTTCAACTGGATCGTCGTCTCCTACTACGTGCGGGCGGAGTTTTTGCGGCTTCGCACGCGAACCTTCGTCGAGGCGGCGAAAGTCCAGGGGCTTTCAGCCGTGCGCATCATTTTCGGGCAGATTCTGCCGAATGCGCTCACGCCGCTCATAACCCTCTTCCCGTTTATGCTGATGGGGGCGATTGGGTCGCTCGCCGCGCTCGACTTCCTCGGGTTCGGCCTGCCGCCGATGACGCCCTCGTGCGGCGAACTGATGCAGGAGGCGCAACAGTTTCGCCAGGCCTGGTGGCTCGTCGTCTTCCCGGCGGCGGCGTTGTTCATTGTGATGCTTCTCACCGTGCTCGTCGGCGAAGGCTTACGCGATGCGTTCGACCCACGGCAGAAGAGCCGTCTTGAGTAGAGGGGTTATCCGACGCGATGGACAAGTTCACAAAGGAAAAGCGGTCGAAGATCATGTCGGCGATTCACTCGCGTGACACGCTGCCTGAAATCATCGTGCGCAAGTGGCTGTGGGCGCACGGCTGGCGCTTTCGCGTTCAGTACCGGAAGGTTCCCGGTCACCCGGATGTCGCGCTCCCGAAGATTCGCACCCTGATTGAGATTCGCGGCTGCTTCTGGCATCAGCACGCGGGCTGTCCCGACGCGACGAAGCCGAAGACGAATCGGGAGTTCTGGACGGCGAAGTTCCGGGCGAACAAGGCTCGTGACCGCCGCCACGAGAAGGAGTGGGCGGAACTCGGCTGGAACCTGATCGTCATCTGGGCGTGCGGGCTGAAGACGGCGGAGGCGCGGGAGCGCACGTTTGCCCAGGTGGGGAAATGGCTCGACGAGTTCACCGACCCCATGGACGTGGATTTCTTAACAATCCGTTAACGCGGATGTGGTATAATGCGTGTCAGTGAGGTCGTTCAGGCGAGCGACCGGGTTGACGTCTTGAAAACTCGAAAAGGACAACTATGCTGAAAGTTGAGAACTTGAAGAAGAACTTCGGTTCGTTTCAGGCGGTGAAGGGGATTTCCTTCTCCGTCGGGAAGGGGGAGGTTCTGGGCTTTCTCGGGCCGAACGGCGCGGGCAAGTCGACGACGATGCGGATGATTACGGGCTTTCTGCCTCCGACGTCGGGTCGCGCGGTTATCTGCGGCCACGACGTGACGGTCGATCCGGTCGGCGCGAAGCGGTGTCTCGGCTACCTGCCCGAATCCGCACCGAGCTATCGGGCGATGACGGTCGAGGACTTCCTGACCTTCATCGCGAAGATCCGCGGCTTTTCGGGTGCGGAGGTGAAGAGCCGCGTGGAGGCGGTGATTGAGAAGGCGAAACTTTCCACCGTGGCGCGGCAGACGATCGACACGCTCTCGAAGGGCTACCGTCAGCGCACGTGCTTCGCCCAGGCGATCATCCACGATCCGCAGGTCCTGATCATGGACGAGCCGACGGACGGACTCGACCCGAACCAGAAGTTCACCGTGCGCGAGATGATTCGCGAGATGGCGGCGGACAAGGCGATCATCATCTCGACCCACATCCTCGAAGAGGTCGATGCGGTCTGCACCCGCGCAATCGTGATTGCGAACGGTGAAATCAAGGCGGACGGAACGCCATCCGAACTGCGGTCGAAGGATCCGTCGGGACGGCTCGACGTCGTGTTCCGCAACCTGACGATGAAGAAGGAGGAGGCGTAAGATGAAGGGCTTCAGGAATATGCGCACCGTGTTCGCGCGCGAGTTCAAGTCGTATTTCGATTCGCCGGTCGCCTACGTCTTCCTTGTGGCGTTCCTCGTGCTGGTCGGCTTTCTGACGTTCGGCGTCGCGTTCTTCTACGAACGCCGTCAGGCGGACTTGACGCCGTTCTTCTTCTGGCATCCGTGGGTCTATCTGCTTCTCGTGCCGGCGGCGACGATGGGGCTGTGGGCGGACGAACGCCGCAATGGTACGGCGGAACTCTTGCTCACGCTCCCGATTACCCTCTGGGAGGCGCTGATCGGCAAGTTCCTTGCCGCGTGGGCGTTCATGGGCGTGGCCCTTGCGCTCACCTTCCCCGTGGCGGTGACGGCGGGGTGGCTTGGCTCGCCCGACTGGGGCGCGGTGGCCTGCGGCTATCTCGGCAGTTTCCTTCTTGCGGGCGCGGCGGCGGCAATCGGCGTGTTCGCGTCGGCGCTTTCGCGCAGCCAGGTAATCGGTTTCGTGATTTCGCTCGCGATAACCTTCCTGATGCTGATCGTCGGGTTCACGCCCGTCGTGAGCGCGGTGGCGAACTGGGGAGTCCCATCGGCGATTGTGAACGGCATCGCGGCGTGTTCGCTGCTTGCGCACTTCGAGGCGTTGCAGCGCGGCGTTCTCGACCTCGCGGACGTGGGCTACTACCTCGGCATGATGGCGTTCATGCTTGTTGCGGCGAAGACCGTGATTGACACGCGAAAGGCGAACGGCTTCGTCGGCCTTGCCGCCGTTGCCGTCATCGTCGTCGCGGCGGACCTGATTCTCGCGAACCTGCCGCTCCGCGCCGACCTCACGGCGGAGCGTCTCTACTCGCTCTCGGACGGTTCGAAGGCCGTGCTCGGTCAGTTGGAGTCGGAGGTGACGATCAAGTGCTTCGTCAGTTCCTCCGCGGCGGATATGCCGATGTCGCTCAAGACCTACGCCGACCGCGTCCAGAACCTGCTCAAGGAATACGAACGTGCGGCGGGCGGCAACCTGACCGTTGAGACCTACGACCCGAAGCCCGATTCCGACGCGGAGGAGTGGGCGCAGCGCTACGGCGTCGAGCCGCAGACGGTGAATCCGTTCGGCTCGCCCGTCTACTTCGGGCTTGTCGCGGTCTGCGGCGACCACGAGGAGACGCTGCCGACCGTCTCGCAGCGCGGCGAAGCGACGCTCGAATACGACGTCACCCGTCTCGTCACCCGCGTGGCGTGGCCGGAGCGTCCCGTCGTCGGCGTGATGACCTCGCTCCCCGATGTGCTCGGCGGCCCGATGAACCCGATGATGATGCAGATGGGTCAGCGTCCTCCGCAGGGCTGGGCGATCTTCGCCGAACTGAAGAAGGACTACGACGTGCGGTCGATTCCGACCGACGCGGGTGAAATCGACGCGGATGTGAAGACCCTCGTCGTTGTGCATCCGAAAGACCTGTCGGACAAGTCGCTCTACGCGATCGACCAGTTCGTCCTGCGAGGCGGACGGCTGATTGCCTGCGTTGACCCGATGAGCGTGATGGATCTCATCTCGTCGCGGCAGAAGCAGAATCCGATGATGATGCAGATGGGCGGGGGTGACGCGCCCTCGACGCTCGGCAAACTCTTCGAGGCGTGGGGCGTTTCGTTCACGTCCGACAGGATTGTCGCCGACCTCGCCGCCGCGACGCGACTCAACGGGGCGAACAACCGCGTCGAGGAGAACCCGGCGTTCCTCTCGCTCGCGACGAAGAACATGGCGAAGGACGACCTGCTCGTCGCACGCCTCTCGGAGGTCATGCTGCCGTTCGCGGGCGCGTTCTCCTTCACGGGTACGAACACCGACCTCACCTTTACGCCGATCATCACCTCCTCGGCGGACGCTTCCTGCCTCGTCGATCGCATGAGCGTCCAGTTCGGCATGGATGCGATGAAGCGCGAACTCAATCCCGACGGGCAGGCGCGCGTTCTCGCGGCGCGACTCTCGGGGACGTTCAAGACCGCCTACCCGAAGGGGCCTGACGGCACGAACGACGTGTCGAAGGCTCTCGCGGAAGGGAAGGGTTCTGTCGTGCTCTTCGGCGACTCGGACTTCCTCGCCGACCAGTTCTGCGTGCAGGTGATGAACACGCCGTTCGGCACGATGGTTCAGCCGATGAACGACAACCTTGCGCTCTTCTCGAACGTCATCGAGCAGTTCGCGGGACGCGAGGAACTGATCGGCATCCGCTCACGCGGTCGCTCGGATCGTCCGTTCGTCAAGGTTCGCGACATCGAGGCGAAGGCACTTGCGAAGTGGCAGCGCAAGGAACAGGAACTCGCCGCCGCACTGCAGGAGACGCGCCAGCGCATCATCGCCCTTCAGAAGCAGAAGAGCGGCAACGACCGCTCCCTCTTCTCGAAGGAACAGGAGGAGGAATACCGCCGCTTCCTGAAGGTTCAGGCCGACACGAGCCGCCAGCTGAAGAACGTCCGCAAGGAACTCACGGCGGACATTGATGCGCTCGGCACGACGCTGAAATGCCTGAACATCCTCCTGATGCCGGCTCTCGTGATTCTCTTCGGACTCGGACGCGGCATTCTGCGCCGTCGTCACTAAGGAAAGGAACTTCTGACCATGACAAAGAAGAATGTGATTGCACTCGTTGGAACGGCCGTCGTCCTCGCCGGCGCGGCGTTTCTCGTGAACAGCGGCGCAAAGCCGAAGTCCCCGAAACTCGCCGGGAAGTCGATATTCCCGGCGTTCAGCGTGGCGGACGTTGCGCGGATTGAAGTCGGCGAGAAACTCGTTCTCGCGGCGGATGCCGACGGCTGGAAGATTGAGTCGCTCTACGGCTATCCCGCCGACCGCGAGAAGATTACCGAGAACGTGCTGAAACTCGGTGAACTGAAGGTCGGTCAGGTCGCACGCGGGCGGACGATTGCGAACCCGACCGTGCTGCGCCTGACGGATGCCGTCGGAAAGGAACTCGCGGTGCTTCCAATGGGCGAGCCGCACTTCCGCAAGGCGACGGGACAGGCCGCGATGTTCGGCGGCGGGGGCTATCCGGACGGCCGCTACGTCTCCTTCAAGGGCGAGACGGTGCTCGTGAAGGACGCGCTGGAGGCGTTCGACGGCGACCCGAAGAAGTGGTGCTCGACGCGCATCGCGTCGATTCCGTCCGCCGACGTCACGGCGGTGTCGTTCGCCCGTGCGGGCGAGTCGGTCGCACTCGACAAGGGTACGAACGGCGTGTGGACGCTGAAGGGTCTCGGCCCGAAGGAGGAACTCGACACGTCAAAGACCTATTCGCTTGACTCCGCCCTCTCCTATCTTGACTTCGCGTCCGTTGTTGACCCGAAGCTGACCGAGGCGGAACTCGGCTTCGCGACGGGCTATGTCTACACCGTCACGACGAAGGACGGCACGAACCACGTGGCGACCGTCGGCAACAAGGTGAAGGACGGCTCCGACCGCTACTTCAAGCTGGACGGCGGCAAGTGGGTCTACACGATTTCGTCCTACGCGGCGGAATCGATGATGAAGTCCCGCACGGATCTCGTGAAGGCGAAGGAAGAGCCGAAACCCGAATCGACACCTGCGACCAATGGCGCTGAGGATTCTCTATAGCGACAAGATCGAGGACCTGGCGCGTCACCTGGAGTCGGATCTCCTCGCTGACCGCCGGGGGACGGACGAGTTTGACTTCCTCTCCGTCACGGTTCCCAACACGAACATTGCGAAATGGCTGCAGATTCGGGTGTTCGCGAAAGACCGCGCCCTCTGCGTCGGCGTGAAGTTTCCCTTCATGGAGCAGCGGCTCACCGAGTTGCTGTCTGCGAACCTTGGGGCGGGAGAAAAGACATCTCTACTGCCGAACCACGCCTACGCCAACGCCATCATGGGCATCCTCCTCTCTCCCGAAGAGCGAACGCTCGAGTTTGCCGCGTTCGCGCCGTTTCGCGCCTACGTGTCGGGCGGTGACGGGGCGGGTGCGCTTGCGATTGAGACACGGCGACAGGCGCGGATGGGGTGGCAACTCGCGGTCAAACTTGCCGACTTGCTTGACCAGTATGAGGTGCGTCGCCCTGAAATCGTCGCGAATTGGCTGGCGGGACTTGACGCAAAGGGAGTGGGAAGACCGAAAGTCGGTTCAATCGAGGCGGCGGAGGCGGCGCTGGTTCGCGCCCTCTGGGGCGAGGGGGGCGTGTTCCCCGCGTCGGGCGACCGCCTTTCCCTGCGCCAGCTCTTCGACCGCGTGAAGGCTTCGCCGCCGCACGGCCCAGCGCGGAAGATTTATTTTTTCGGACATTCTACGCTCTCGCTTCTTCAGGTGAAGATTCTCGTCTGGCTTGCCCAGACGCATGAGGTCATCTTCTACCACAACAACGTCTGCCTCGAATACTGGGGCGACATTGAGACGAAGGCGGAGCGCATCCGCCGCTTCGGGCGGTCGCATGACCTGGAGGAGGATGTCGCCGTCGAGAATCCCCTCCTCCAGCAGTGGGGCGTGGCGGGACGCGAAACGATTCGCCTGCTCGTCGACCTTGAGGAGGAGAACGAGGGGCGGATCGACTTCGAGTGGCGGTGTCTCGCGGCGGAGAACCGTCCGCCGCCCTCAACCGTGCTGGGCGCGATTCAGGACTCCGTACGGCGGCGGACAAGCGAACTGAACCGCGTCGAACAGGACGCCTCGTTCCAGGTTGTCGGCGCACCCGGCATTCGCCGCGAAGTGGAGTTGGTCTACAATTCAATTCTCGGGAGCGTCTGGAAGCCGAAGGGGTCGGGGGAGCGTCCGTGGCCCGACTGCTCGTTCTCCGACATCGCCGTACTAGTGCCGGATATGGCGACCTACCGCCCGATGATTGAGGCGGTCTTCGATTCGCGTGGGCAAGTGCCCTACGGGCTGATCGATACGACCGCGTCGGAGGGGAGCGACTACCTGACGGGCTTCTTCGCCCTCGCGGATTTGGCGCGGACGGGTCTGACGCGAGAGACGCTCTTCGCCGTGCTGGAGAATCCGTGCGTCCAGGCGGCACTTGGTTTTTCGGATGCCGACGTTGAGAATTGGCGAATCTTGACGCGCAAGCTGGGGGTCTTCGATGGATTTGATGCGGATGCGGGCGGTTCGTCATTCAACTGGGCGTGGGGGCTTTCGCGGGTGCGGCTCGCGAAGGTCGCGGACGCGCTCCCGAACAAGGGGGCGGAGGGCGGCGAACTGCCGCTCGTCCCGACGGCGGGCGATTCCGCCCTTCGTTTTTCGGAAGTCGTCGAATTTCTCTACCGAAGGGTGTCGGCTGCTTTCGGTACGGGACAGGCGAACTGGTCTCAGACATTGACCGACCTGATGGCGGACTGCCTTGCCGTGCCGACCGAAACCGCACCGCTCGAGGGGACGATTCAGCGGCAGATTCTGCTGACGCTCAACGGACTCGCCGCGATGCCGGGGCCGCAGCACGTCGAGTTCGTTCTCGCGGCAATCGAGCAGTTTGTCGGCGGCCTCGCCTGCCGGAAGGGCGGCTACCTGACGCACGGCGTGACGATTGCGGGGCTGATGCCGATGCGCCCCGTGCCGTTCAGGCAGGTCTACGTTCTGGGGCTTGGCGCGAACGGTTTCCCCGGACGCAACCATTCATCGACGCTCGACCTGCGTGGCTCGGCGTGGCGGCTTGGCGACACCTCCGTCACGAACGTGAATCGCTACCTCTTCCTTGAAATGCTGATGTCCGTCCGCGACCGCCTCGTTCTCACCTACCCGAACCGCGATACGGAAAAGGACAACGAACTCTTTCCCTCCGTACTCGTGCGGGAACTGGAGGACTTCGCGGGGCGGTTTGTGCTGAACGCCTCCTTCGAGGAGTTCGGGAACTATCCGCTCCTCGAACGCGGCGAAAGGGGGATGGACGCGGCGAAAAGCCCCGTGGCGGATGTCATCTGGCGGAAGGACGATCCGCTTGCGGGAATCCTGCCGACCTATTCGCCCGTGACGCGGCGGATGGCGCGCGAACGGCTGTCGGCGGATGTTCCTCCGTTTGTCGGAGAAGCGCCGAAGGACACGGCGGGTGCGACAACTTCCCGTCAGGAAATCACTGCGAAAGAGTTGGCGGCGTTTCTGCGCGAACCGCTGGAAGCGGTTCTGCGATACCGTCTAGGCGTTGCCGTCGAAGGCGTACGCGATACGGAACTGGCCGCCGATTCGCCCCTTGGCATCCCCGGCGGTCCTGCGACATGGGACTTGCAGTCCGTCTGGCTTTCGGACAATCGGAAACTTGACGCGGCGATTCAGCGGCTTCGGCTTTCGGGCGGTATGCCCGGTGCGTTCCTCGGCGACTTCGCAAGTGCGCAATTCCACGCGAATCTCGCGGGCAAACTCCCGCCTTTCCTATCCGAGGAGGGGGCGATGGGGGAGGTGATGCGTGTCGCCTTCTCGACGACCATCCAAACGGATGCGGTGGAACGGGCGGAAGTGCGCTTTACGGCGGAGATTCCAAACGGACGGCGAGAAGGGCGCGATGTCTCGGTTCTGGTGACCGGGTTGAAGAACACGGCGAAGAATCCGCGTCCCGACCATCGCGCGCTCGACGCGCTTCTCACCTTCCTGATGTTCGTGGTGAATGCTCGGGAGGTCGAGCCGTGGCATCTGAAGGTCTGCGTCCTTGACCTGGAGGCGGGCGGCTATGCCATCTGGCACTGGCAGACGACGGCGACGGAAGCACTGGACTATCTCAAGCGGCTGACCGTCCGCTACCTCACCTATCTGCGGCAGCCGTCGAAGGGATACGCCGACATCGGCTACGTTGGGTTGGCGCGGAATCTCGTCGAGAAGGAAACGGGCGGAATCGACTGGCGAGCGACGCACGAACGCCTGACGGCGCAACCGTCCGACTACCGCCATCTGTCCGGCTACAACGGCAACCTCGTCATCGAGCGGACGAAGGATTCCCTCCTTCGCCCGCCAACGGAGGCGGAGGTGAAGGAATTGTTCGAGGCTTATTACGCGCTGCCGTTCGCGGCGGAAAGGGAGGTGGACGCATGAACGCCGAATTCATCCGCGAACGGCTGGGTGACCCGACCTCCGTCTGGAATCGACTGCAGTATGACCGCGACGGCATCATCGAGGCTTCCGCCGGTACGGGAAAGACCTATGCCCTGCAAAGCATTGTCCTTAAACTTCTCGCGGAAAAGCACGTCGAAAGCGCGAAGAACGTTCTTCTCGTCACCTACACCGAGAAGGCGGCGGGGGAACTCAAGGATCGCATCCGCGCCGTCCTCGAGTCGGCGGAGATGCTGCCACCGGACTTCGAGGAGATGACGATTTGCACGATTCACTCGTTCTGCCGCGAGCTGCTTTCCGAGTATGCGTTTGAGAACGGCGTGCCGATGACCTTTGAGATCGGCGGGTCGGAAGCAGACCTCTTCCACCGCGCCATCCGACATACACTTCTCGGTACGGCGTTTCGGGAGCGGTATGCCGCAGCCTTTTCGGAGAAGATGGCGGCGGACGACCTCACGGCGACGGACAAACTGGTTGCCGAGGCGGAAGCCGCGCTCTCTGCGCTTGTGAGGGGAACGCCACTTCCGTTGAAGACAAAAGAATTCGCGCTCGAACTCGCAAGGATGTCCGAAGCCGAGTTCCGCCGCCTGAAGGCCGATTCCTCCTTCCTGACGTTCGACGACCTCGTGGTGCGGGCGTGCGAGGTAATCGAGCGGGAGGCGGAACGGGAGGGATGCGGCGAACGGAGCGAACTACTCGAGACGATCCGCAAACGCTACCGCATCGCCCTGGTTGACGAGTTCCAGGATACGGACGAGCGGCAGTGGACGATCTTCAGTTCGATTTTCGCGGCGGAACGCAACCGACTGGATGCGGCGGACTGTCCCGTGCCGAAACAGGGCTTTCTGCTTGTCGTCGGCGACCCGAAGCAGGCGATTTACGGCTTTCGCGGGGCGGACATCGAAACCTACCTCAGGGCGCGGAGCGCGATTCTCGAGAACCAGCCCGCGCAGACCCTCTCGGCGACCTTCCGCTCCTCGCCGAGTCTCGTGGCCGGGCTGAACGCCATCTTCCAGTCCCCCGCCTGGTTCTCGGAAATGCACACGGCGAGCGGGTCGATCAACTACACGCCCGTCGAGTCTCCGCCGCAGAACGAACGGTTTGCAGGGCTGGAGGACTTGACGGGGCGCGAGGCGATTACGCTCCTCGAATCCCTGCCGGGTCCCCAGCCGACGCCGACCACGGGGAAGAGCGGATACGGCAACAAGACGATTTGCCTACCCGTCTTCGCCCGTGCGGCGGCGCGGGAGATGGCACGTCTGAAGGCACTGCCCGTCGCCTATCGGACAAAAGACCCAAGGACGGGCGAAGTGAAAGACCATCGGCTTGACTACCGCGACATGTGCGTTCTCGTGCGCGGACGCGAGGAGGCCGCCGTCGTTCGTCAGGAGTTGTCGCGCGCGCGCATCCTCTATAGTCAGTACAAGGAGCGCGGGCTTTTCGATTCCGCCGAGGCCGAGACGCTGATTGCGCTTTTTGACTTCCTTGCCGAACCGGGGCGGATTGGCAATCTTGCCGCACTTTTGCTGACGCCGCTTTTTGGCGTTCCGCCGTGGCAGGTGGAGGAGAAGCTTGCGCAGGGCGATGCGAAGGTGATGTCCCTGCTCGACCGCTGGCAGGAACTGACGCGGGCGCGGAACTGGAATCAGCTCTTCGAGAGCGTGATGGGCGAGACGGAACTTGCCCACCCTCGGTCGGACGACGGCGACTTCGACCGCCGCTGGTCGGCGACGCGGCAGATTCTCGACCGCCTTCTGACGGAAGTCGGGCGCAAGGCCCTGTCGGTCGGCGACTTCGCGGCGACGTTGCGCAAGTGGCGCAAGACGGATGTTGGCAAGGGTGAGGATGCCGCGCTACGGCAGACCGAGAACGAGTCGGACTGCGTTCAGATCATGACGATGCACGCCTCGAAGGGGCTTGAGTTCAAGGTTGTTTTCGTTGCCACCGGGTTTTCTCCGTCCAGTTCGGAGTCTGCCGAACGACAGGAGGAAGTTCGTCTCTTCTACGTTGCCCTGACCCGCGCCGAGCACAAGCTTTACCTCCCGTGGTCGAAGTGGGCGGCGCACATCCGCCTCCAGAAGAAAGAACCCATCGAGGAGTATGGCGTCGGCAGCGCGAAGGCCCCGCTTCTGGGTGAGGGCTTCCTTGCGCAGGGCATTCAGGCCTTCTGCGCGGCGAAGGGCGTTTCCCCGGCGGACGCGGTCGCTGACGACCTGCCGATTGCCCGGTCGCGACCGGACACGGCGGAACCGGTTGAAGCGCCCGCCCGTGCGGAAGCCCTGCCGACCGTCTATGCGATTCCGTCCGTGAAGGGGCGGCGGGTGCGGTGGGATTCGTTCTCCTCGCTGAAGGCGCAGTCCGCCCTCGCGCACCTCGAACCGATGGTGGCGACGGACGCAGACGAGGCGGACGACGAGGCGGAGTCGGCGCGGTCTTCCCGTGGCGCGACGCTTCTGCCGCGCTCGGCAGTTTCGGGCACGGTCTTCCACGAGATTATGGAACGGCTCTGCCGAAACGACGAGCGCACGGGCGGGGTCGGGTTCGCCGTGGGGAAACTCGACCTCGAATCCGCACTGGCGGAAACGGGCGGTCTAATGGATGTTGTCCGGCGGGCGATGCGGCGCAATGCCGTCGAGAACCTCAAGTCGGGGGACGACTCGACCGAACGCACGTTGGGACGGATGGTGTGGAACGCGCTGAATACGGAGATTGTCATCGGTTCGCGGCACTTTTGCCTGAAGGACATTGGTGCGGCGAATCGCCTTGCCGAGGTCGAGTTCGTCATCGACGAGTCTGCCGCGCTGGGTCGCTCCCTGCCCAACCGTGACGGCGTGTTCAACGGGTCGGTCGATTTGCTGGTTCGCCCGGAGGGGAAGGGCGGACCCGTCTACGTGCTGGACTGGAAGACGAACTCCCTGCCCGACTATTCGACGGAGCGAATCGAGACGGCGATGGACGAGGCGGGCTATCCGCTCCAGTTCAAGTTGTATACGCTCGCCGTCAATCGGTGGCTAGGGGAAGGAGCTGTCGCCGGGGTCATCTACCTGTTCGTGCGCGGCGGCGAATTCACGGGTTCGGCGGGCGTCTACGCACGGGAGATGGATGCCGCGCTCCTGACGGAATGCCGGGCGGCGGTCGAACGGGCGGTTGCGGCGAATTGAAGGAGCGCACATGACGGTTGGTTACGCAGAGATTGTTCGGCGGCTCGCCCTTTTCGAGATTCCCTCGTACGACGCGGCGGGCGTACGTGAGATGCTGGCGCGGCTCGTCTTCGCCCGCTCCCTGAGCCTTGGCGAACTGCAGACGGCGCGGGACATCCTTCAGCGCACGCCGCTCGGTGCGGCAGAGCCGTTCGGCTATCTGTTTATCGCGGCGCTTTTCCTCGCCCAGCACGAGGGCAACGTGTTCCTGCGTCCCGAGAAGGGCGTCGAACTCCTGAAGTCGGGCGGCTACCTCGAAGCGAACGAACCCGCCGCACCGTCCAACGCGGCGTATGGCGAACAGGTCGCGGCGGTCTGGCAAAGGGCGGTCGCGGCGGCGAATGCGCTGGACGGCGACGTGCTCGTCAGGCGGACGGGCGCATCGGGCGTCGGCTGGTTCTTCCAGCGGAACGCCGTCGCGGTGGATGCCGTCGAGAAGGGGCTGGACGCACTCGATGCTGCATCGGCGGGGGCGGCCGCTCCGCTGGCCGAGGGGGAACTGCTGGCGGCGACGGCGTTCGACGGCTTCACGCTCAATGAGCAGCAGGTCGAGGCGGTTCGCACGGTCGTGGCGCGGCGGTTCGCCGTGGTGACGGGCGGACCGGGCACGGGGAAGACGACAATCGTCTGCGCGTTCCTCCGCGCCCTGATGGGGCGCGGCCTTGCGCCGGGCGAAGTCGCGCTCGTCGCACCGACTGGCCGCGCCGCCCAGCGCATGGGCGAAGCCCTGCGGGTCCAGTGCGCGAACGCGGCGAACTTGTCGAAGAACCTCCACACCCAAATCGAATCGCTCGGCGATTCGACCATCCACTCCCTGCTGGGCGGCTATCCACCGAACTGGAGGCATACGGCGGAAAACAAGCTTCCGCTCAAACTGGTCGTTGTGGACGAATCGTCGATGGTCGATGTCCAGCTGATGAAGGCACTGATCGACGCCCTGCCGTCCGACTGCCGCCTCGTGCTTCTCGGCGACAAAGACCAGCTTCCTTCCGTGGACGCGGGTGCGGTGCTGGGCGATCTCGTCGGACGCAGGAAGGGGACTTCCGTCGTGCGGCTGACGGTCTCGAACCGCTTCCGGGGCGCGCTTGCGGACTGCGCGGCGGCAATCAACGCGGGGGACTTCGCCGCGTTCGCGGCATCCGCCCCCGACCTCGGTGCGGCGGATGCGGACGATTGGACGGCCCCTCTCGCCGAAAAGGCTACGGAAAATGCGTGTTTTCGCTATGAATTGGTCGAAAACAAGGGAATGGGTCTGCATCGGCTTCTGACGGACTGGGCAGAACGCTTTGGACTGCTGGCGGACGGCGAGTTGGCGCACCTCGCGGCCGACCCTGCGCTTGCAGAGGACGCTTCGCTCGTGCAGGGCGTGAGTACGCCGAAGGCGGGGGCCATTTTTGCCGCGCTCGACCGTTCGCGCATCCTGACGGTCGTGCGCGAGGGGGCGTTCGGTGCGCACGGCGTGAACGCCCTCCTTCTGCGCCGCCGCTTTGGCGGTCGTTTCCCGCAGAACCCCCTCGCCGAGACGGGCATCCCCGTCATTATCACGCGCAATGCCGCCGCACGGGACTTATGGAACGGCGACGTCGGGGTCACGGTTCGTGGGGTGAACGGTATGGTTGTCCTCTTTCCGCGCGGTGACCGCGTTGTCGCCTGTCCCGTTGGACTTCTCCCGCCGCACGAAATTGCCTACGCCATCACGGTTCACAAGAGCCAGGGTTCGGAGTTTGGGAACGTGCTCGTGGTTCTGCCGGACGACGTGGACAATCCGCTCCTGACGCGCCCGCTCCTCTATACGGGCGTGACGCGAGCCAAGAAACGCGCCGTCGTGGCGGGTTCGGGTGCGGCGATTGCGAAAGCCCTCCAAACTCCCGTCCACCGCGATTCCAACCTGATTTAGCTGGCATGCCCATGGGAGATTTACGGTGAAGCAATGGAGACGAAACGATTTGTGGGGTTTTCGAAGACAGGGTGTATACTTCGATTCAGGACGGGGAAAATTGAGGATTAATAGTTAAAAACCAAGGAAAATTGCAAATTAAGGAAAAATCACGACTTGAAATGCGATAACTTGTCATTTTTCGCGAAAAACGTGAAAAATCGACTTCCAGCTTCACTTGCCGCAACCCCTTTATTTATTGGGGTAAAAAACATCACTGATGTTTGACCCAAA
>CAVDWI010000003.1:5210-35279 GCA_963612485.1 Barnesiella intestinihominis | reverse complement strand
GCGCCGCAAGTTCATCGAGGAGAACGCGCTCAACGTCCGCAATCTCGATTTCTGAGATAATCGCAAGCATAAACACGAAAAAGAATAGAGGAGGAAGAAACATGAAACGACTGATGATTGTTGGCCTTGCACTCGCGGCGGCACAGCTCTGGGCGGGCCCGCTCGACAAGGCGTGGCTGAAGGGGACGACCGACAAGACGCCGATTGACTACAAGGTCGGCGAGAAGATGTCGTTCACGGTTGCCCCGATGGAAGTCGGCGAACTTGCGGCGGGTGAGTGGTTTCTCGACTGGAAGCGCACGGGCGACGACGGCATCGAGGAGAATGGGCGCGAGCCGTTCGACGGCAAGACCCCGTTCACCTACTCGACGAAGATTGAGAAGCCCGGCTTCGTGCGTCTCTACGCGGCGGTCGTCGGCAAGGACGGCAAACGCTACATCAAGCGGTTCACGGGCGACGCGACGACGCCGGAGGGCAGGCGGGCGATGAACGACTTCGAGCGGTCGAAGAAGGAGGTCTTCTTCGATGGCGGTGCGGGCGCGGACATCACGTCCCTCGCGACGCACCCCGAGCCGAAAGACTTCGACGCATTCTGGGCGCGGCAGTTCGCTCGCCTTGACCGCGTGCCGCTCAAGGCCGAGCGCATCGAGATCCCCTGCTCGAACAAGAAGTCGAAACTCTACGCGATTGAAATCCGCTGCGCGGGGCTTCGTCCCGTCACGGGCTACCTGTCGATTCCGACCGCCGTTGCGGACGGGAAGAAGTTCGCCGCGAGGCTTGAGACGCACGGCTACAGCGGCGACAGTTGCATGCATGGCGCGCCGACTTGGGCGCGCGACAACGAAATTGTCCTTAACATCAACGCGCACGGGCTGAAACTCCCCGCGTTCGGTGCAACCGACGCGGATACGAAGGCACTGCGCTGGGAGATCCGTTCGCATGACTGGTCGTATGCGTTCGACCCGAAGCAGAACGAGGATGGCGAGACGGCCTACTTCAACGGAATGGTGCTCCGCGTCAAACGCGCCCTTCAGTATCTGAAGACGGTCGAGGGGTGGAACGGGAAAGACCTCATCGCCTCCGGCGGCAGTCAGGGCGGGCTTCAGACGATTTGGGCGGCGGCTTGCGGCGAGGGTGTGACGCGGGCTGAGAGCGACATCACCTGGTGCTGCGACATGTATACGTCTGGCAAACTCCGCCTTGATCGTTCGCTCAAGCTCGCGAGCGACGGTTGGTATATTCCGTGGACGGAGGCGATGGGCTACTACGACGCGGCGAACTTCGCGAAGCGCATCCCGACGAGTTGCTTCACCTTCATCACGCGGGCGGGCATCGGCGACTACTGCTGTCCGCCGATGGGACTCGCCAAGCTGTGGAACAACATCCGCGGCAACAAGAAGATTCTCTGGGTTCAGGGTTCGGAGCACGGCTACGTTCCGCCGGAATACGACGGGCGCGACACCGTCCGCGAAGTCAAGTAGGAAGGTGAAGGCTCTCGTTCTCGGTCGTGGCAAAAGCGGCGCGGCGGCGGCGGAAGAACTGCGTCGTCGCGGCGCGGTTGTCGAGTTCGCCGAAAACTACGATCTCGTTGTCGTCAGCCCCGGTGTTCCGACGAAGAGCGAACTACAACTTGGGTGCGAGGAACTGAAGCGGCGAGGGTGGAAGCTTCTCGCCGTCACGGGGTCGAAGGGCAAGTCGAGCGTCGTCAAGATTGTCGCCGAGGCGATTTGCCGTGCGGGCGGTCGCGCCGTTCCCTGCGGCAACTACGGGCGACCCGTCTGCGACCTGATTGGCGAAGAGCCGGGCTGGGCGGTCGTCGAGGTGAGTTCCTTTCAGATGGAGACGACGAACCTGTCGCCCGATACGTTCGAGGCGGCGGCAATCCTGAACTTGCAGGAAGACCATCTCGATCGGCACGGGTGCATCGGTGTCTATCACGGGCTGAAGCGGCGGCTGCTGACGATGGCGAAGGTCGGCATCGAGGGGGCGCAAGGGCTTGAAGGACTTGCCGAACTCGTGAAGAACTCCTATTTCGATAACGACATCCTGCGGACGAACGGAATCGTCGCGGCAAGGCTGATGCGGATTGCGGGGTTGGACGACGTGGCGATTGCGGCGGCGTTCAGGAACTTCGAGCCGCTTCCTCATCGCATGAACGAGGTCGGCGTGTTCGGCGGCGTCCGCTGCATCGACGACTCGAAGGCGACGTCGCTCGCGGCACTTGCGGCGGGGGTCGTGATGGCTGGCGAGAACGTCCGCCTGATCGCGGGCGGACTTCCCAAGGGCGATGACCCGAAAAGCGTCCTTGGGGTCTTGACGAAACGGGTCAAAAAAGTGTATCTTATAGGGCGGTGTGCGGAAGTGTTTTCGGCGGCCTGGTCGGATGCGGTGGATTGCGAGATCTGCGGCACGATGGCGCGGGCGGTCGGGAGCGCACTGCGCGAAGCTGTGAAGGGTGAAACGCTGCTGCTTTCACCGGGAACGGCGAGTTTTGATCAATTTAAAAGTTTCGGGCAACGCGGGGACGTCTTCGCGGAACTCGTCAAAAAAGAAGGACAAAAGAAGTCATGAAGAAACTCGGTATTGTGTTGGGCGTCGCGGCGGTTGCGACAATCACGGGCTGCAAGGACCCCGACTACGTCGGTCGCGGTTCGCGTGAGCCGCAGAATGAGGTGAAGAGCGTTCCGGCGAGCGAGGCGACGACGCCCGCGAAGGTCGAGACGCAGAAGCCGACGGAGAAGGTTGAGGTCGCCGTCTGCAAGTGTCCGGTCGGCACGAAGCACGCCGAGCCGTGCGGATGCGGAGCGGCGGACTGCCAGTGCGTCGTCGAGAAGCCCCTGCCGCCTCCGCCGCCCGCAGAACCCGAATACACGGTTTACGTCGTGCGCAGCGGCGACTACCTCGCGAAGATCTCGAAGCGCTACAACATCACGATTGCCGCGATTCGCGAACTGAACCCGTCCCTCAAGAACTCCGACATGATTCGCGTCGGGCAGAAGCTGAAACTCCCCGGCAAGGTCGAGGTTGGTGAGCAGCCCGCGCCGACGGCGGCGAAGACCGCCGCTCCCCGCAAGGTTGCGGCCTACAAGCCGTATACGGGCGCGACGAAGGAGTATGTCGTCAAGTCGGGCGATACGCTCGGTGCGATTGCCTATGGCAACGGAATCAACGTCCGCCAGCTCAAGGAACTCAACGGACTTTCGAGCGACATGGTGCGCGTCGGGCAGAAGCTGAAGATTCCGGCGGAGAAGGTTCAGGCGAAGGCTTCGGCGGCGAAGCCCGTGGCCGACAAGTCCGCAAAGCCGGTCGTGGCGAAGGCGGCGGCTCCTGCCGAGACGAAGTCGGAACCCGCAGTTGAAGACAAGAAGGCCGATGCGCCGGCAGAGACGGCTGTTCAGCCGACGGAAGCCGCCGAGACTCCCGCCGCGCCGGGGGCCACATCCACCTACGTCGTTCAGGAAGGCGACGACGTCACGGGCATCTCGATTGCCTTTGGCGTGTCGTCTGCGGCGATTCGCGAACTCAACAACCTTGGCGACAACGACCAGGTCAAGCCGGGTCAGGTCATCAAACTTCCTGCTGAGGCTCAGCAGTAATCGGCGGTGCGCAAGTCCGCACTATTCGGATTCGGCCTGGTTGTCACGGCACTCGTGGCGCTGGGCCTTGTCATTTTGTCGAGCGCGAGCGAGGCGAATGGCATCCGTCTGCACAAGGACGCCTACTTCTTCATGAAGCGGCAGTTCGCCTATCTTGTCGTGGGCGTTGTCGTCGCCGTCCTTGTCGCGTGGTTTGACTACCGTCGGTGGCGCGAGAACTGGTTTCTCGTCGTCCTTTTCTACGCGGTCGTCTTCGTTTTGCTGTGTGCGGTGTTCGGGTTTCGTCCAATCAACGGATCCTACCGCTGGATTGCTTTCGGGCCGCTTCGGCTTCAGCCGAGTGAACTTGCGAAACTCGTGATTGTGATTGTGCTTTCCGTCTGGCTTGACCGGGCGGGGTGGCGCGTGGAGTTGTTCAAGCGGGGGGCGCTCTGGCCGGCGGTGTTCATCGCCGGGCTTGCCCTGCCGATTCTCAAGGAGCCGGACTTCGGGGCTGTGATGGTGCTTTCGAGTGCGAGCCTCTTTCTGATGCTCATCGCCGGGGTGCGGATTCTTCACCTGTTGCCGTTCTTCGGATTCGCCCTTGTCGGTGTGGGGACGCTTGTCGCGATGAACGCGAACCGAATGGCCCGTATTGCGGCCTTTCTCGGCGGCGGTTCGGCGGAGGGCGGCGCGGCGCTTGACCCGGCGGCCGAACGCGCCGCGCACCAGGCGAAGATGGCGCTCGTCGCCATCAAAAACGGCGGCTTGTGGGGTGTGGGGCTGAACGAGTCGATGCAGAAGCAATACTACCTTCCCGAAGCCCATACGGACTTCATCTTCGCGATTGGTGCGGAGGAACTCGGCCTGTGCTTCTCGGTCGCGGTGGTTCTTCTCTTCCTCGCGTTTTTCGTCCTGTCCCTCTATATTGCCATTCACGCGGCGGATCGTTTCGGCCGCTATCTCGTGATGGGCATGGCGTTCATCATCTTCTTCCAGGCGACGTTCAACATCGGGGTCGTATGCGAGGCGTTGCCGACGAAGGGCATGGCGTTGCCTTTCTTCAGCTACGGTGGCACAAACCTGCTCAGCGCGTTCTTCGCCGTCGGGACGATTCTCTCGGTTGGCATCCACTCCTACCGCGACCGCAAGCGTACGCTGCGTCCGTCGGTTCTGACGAGGTAACGCAATGGAAGCCGCCCCCGCCTACACGGTCTCAGCCCTGACCCAGCGTCTGAAGGAGACGCTGGAGGGACGCTTCTCGAAAATAACAGTCGAGGCGGAAATCGGCGGGTGGAAGCGGTATCCGTCGGGTCACGCCTACTTCACGCTCAAGGATTCGGGTGCGCAGATTCAGGCCGTGATGTTCGATTCGTCCCTCAAGCGGTGCGAGGCGAAGCATCCGGGCATCCTGAACGAACTGCACGACGGGGCGAAGGTTCTCGTCTACGGCAATGTCTCGGTCTATCCCCAGCGCGGCAATTACCAGCTCGTCGTCCTTGCCGCGAAACTCGTGGGCGAAGGCGACCTGATGCGTCGCTACCTCGAACTCAAGGCCAAGTTGGAGGCGGAGGGTCTGTTCAGCCCGGCGAAGAAGCGTCGCCTACCCTCTCTGCCGCGGCGGATTGGCATCGTGACGAGCGAGGCGGGGGCGGTCATTCACGACATGTGCACGGTGCTTACGCGGCGATTCCCGAATCTCGAAATCCGCCTCTATCCGTCGCTCGTGCAGGGGGCGGAGGCCCCGAAGACGCTGATTGCGGGTATCGACTATTTCAACCGACTGACGGACTGGCAGCCCGATCTGCTTATCATCGCTCGCGGCGGCGGCAGTTTCGAGGATTTGTTCTGTTTCAATGACGAGGGGCTTGTGCGTGCCGTGGCGGCCTCGCGCATCCCGACGATTTCGGCGGTCGGTCACGAGACGGACTTCTCACTCTGTGACTTCGCGGCGGACTGCCGTGCGGGGACGCCCTCCATCGCGGCGGAAATGGCCGTGCCGCTTCTGGACGACTTGCGCAAGCGGCTGGCGGACTGTGCGCAGTCGCTTGCTACGAGCCTGCGCACACGCGGCGAGTGGTACGCCCAGCACCTTGACCATCTGTCGGACGCGCTGTTCACTTCGCTATCCGCCGCCGGCGACCGTGCGGCAACGCGGCTCGACCGTGCGCACGGGCGGCTTCTGCCCGCGCTGAATCTCGCGCTCCTGCGGGCGGAGGCGCGGTTTGGTCAGGCGAAGACGAAGTTGAAGATGCTCTCGCCCTACGGGGTGCTGGAGCGTGGCTATGCGCTGGTGACGGACGAGAAGGGTGCGGTCGTGCGGGAAGCGGCGGGGCTCGCGAAAGGGGCGAAACTCGACGTGCGGCTTTCGCGCGGGCGAGTGGTGACGACGGTGGAAAAGGTGGTGGCGTCGGCATGAAGCGTGCGTTCGACATTCTGCTCGTTTTGCTCACGGCTCCGCTCTGGATTCCCGTCGGGCTTGCCGTTGCCATCGTAGTCCTGCTGACGGAAGGGCGCCCCGTCCTCCACGTCTCCGACCGCGCCGGGCGCGGCGGAAAGGCGTTTCGCTTCCTCAAGTTCCGCACGATGCGTTTGGGCGAAGAAGGCGACGCGGAGCGGCTGACGCGGGTCGGACGGTTCCTGCGGGCAACTTCGCTCGACGAACTGCCGCAACTCCTTCACGTCCTTTCGGGGAAGATGTCGCTTGTCGGTCCGCGCCCCCTGCCCGTGCGCTACCTGCCACGCTATTCGGCCGAACAGGCGCGGCGGCACGAGGTTCGCCCCGGCATCACGGGCTGGGCGCAGGTGAATGGCCGCAACGCCCTTGACTGGGATGCGAAACTGGGGATGGACGTCTGGTATGTTGACCACCGGACGCTGGGGCTTGACTGCCGCATTCTCCTGCTGACGGTTGCGCGGATTTTCAGGCGGGATGGCATAAACCACCCCGGATGTGATACAATGTGCGAGTTCATGGGTGTACAAGGAGAACAGAAATGAGAGACTTGTTCATAGTCGGTGCGGGCGGCTTCGGCCGCGAGGCGGTGTGGACGGTGGAGCGCATCAACGGTGCGTCCCCCGAGCCCCTGTGGAACGTGATTGGCTTTGCCGACGACGATCCGGCGAAGGCCTCCGGCAACTTCGAGGGCTATCCGCTGCTCGGAAGTGCGGCGAAGGCATCGCACGACTTCCCCGGTGCTTCCGTCTTCGTGGCGATTGGCAACAACGCCATCCGCGAGAAAATCTACCGTCAGTTGCGCGGGCACGACTTCCCCTCGTTCATCGACCCGTCGGCGCAGGTCTCGCCGACGACCGAGTTCCGTCACGGAACTTACATCGCCCCCGAAGCGGTAGTTTCGGTCGGCACGGACATCGGCAAGTTCGTCATCATCAACGCCCGCGCCGGGATTGGACACGATTCAGTTGTCGGGGACTTCGCCAACATCTGCCCCGGCGTTTCTCTGTCGGGTCATACGACGATTGGCGACCACGCCTTCATGGGCACGAACAGCTGCACCGCTCCCGGCATGAAAGTCGGCGCGGGCGCGATGGTCGCCTGCGGCACGCCCGTGCTGAAGGATGTCGAACCCGGTGCGACGCTCTCGCCCTTTGGAATGCTGAAGGCGTGAAGTGGCTCGTCTATAACGCGCTTTTCGCCGCCGTCTTCCCGCTGATGCTGCCGGGCTTTCTGCTGCGGATGCTTCGGCGCGGCGGCTATCGGGCGCGGATGGGGGATCGCTTCGCGTTGTATCCCGAAGCGGTTCGTCGGCGGCTTCTCGAGGGCGGCTGGGTGTGGATTCACGCCGTCTCGGTCGGGGAAGTCCAGGTCGCCGGACAGCTGATGCGCGAGTGGCGCAAGGTCGAGCCGTCCGTTCGCTTCTGCTTCTCGACGACCAGCTCGACGGGCTGGAAGATGGCGGAGCGCGAAGTCGCGGCGAACGACGTTCTCATCTACAATCCGCTCGACTTCCCGAACTTCGTGAAGAGTGCGCTTTCGACGGTCAAGCCCCGTTCAATCGTTTTGACGGAAAGCGAGATCTGGCCGATCTTCATCCGCACGGCGAAGAAGCGCGGTATTCCGCTCTTCCTCGTCAATGCGCGGGTGAGCGATCGCAGTGCGCCGCGCTACCGCGCCGCCCGTCTGTGGTTCGGCGATGTCTTCCGCTGCTTCTCGCGCATCTTCGCGCAGTCCGATCTGGATGCATGTCGTCTTGTCGCGGCGGGTGCACCCGACGCGACGGTTTCCGTCACGGGCAGTTTCAAGTTCGACGTGGCGAAGCGGAATCCCGCGAAGGAGGCGGAGTTGCGGGACTGGATCGCGGCGAAGCCGGACGCGAAGATCCTGCTCGGCGGTTCGACGTGGCCGGGCGAGGATGAAGTCCTCCTGCGCATCTACTCGGAGTTGGCGGGGAACAGGGACGACCTCGTTCTCGTGCTTGCGCCGCGTCACTTCGAGAAGGCGGATGCCGTCGAAGCGAACGTCGCCAAGGCTGGATTCGCGTGTGTTCGGCGCAGTCGCGGCGAAGACGGGCGAAGGACGTCGGACGGGCGCAAGGCCGTGTTCCTCGCGGATACGACGGGCGAACTGATGGGGCTTTACGGCATCGCCTCTGTCGTGTTCGTCGGTAAGTCGCTCTGTGCGCACGGCAGTCAGAACATGATTGAGCCGTGCCTGTGCGGAAAGCCGACGCTGGTCGGTCCCTACACCGAGAACTTCCGCCCCGTGATGAGCGATCTCTGCGCGGCGAATGCCATCGTTCAGGTTGCCGACGCGGCGGAACTTGGGCGGGAAATCGGACGACTTCTGGCGGATGAACCGGCGGCGGCTGCGCTCGGGGCGCGGGCGGCGGAGGCTGTGCGGCGTCGCACGGGCGTTGTGCCGCGCTGCGTTGCCGCGATTCGGGAGGCGATTGGATGAAAAAGACGAAGCGAAGTCGGGTCGGGTTGGCGTTTCTCGCGGTGATTGCCGCGCTTGTCGCCGCCGCGCTCTTTTATTTCAACGGGTGCGGCAGGGCGAAAAAGCCGTCCGTGCAGGACGAGGTCAAGACATGCGAGGCGGTGCGCATCGTCTCCGCCGTGATTGCGCTGGTCGAACACCCGACGGCGGCGCGTGTCGTCCTGATTGGCGACCGTGCGGAAGACTACCGCCCGTTCTTCGCGGACGCGGGGCTGTCGGTTGCAGAAGGGGCGACTGTCGTGGAGACGGACGACATCGTCTTCTTCGCCGGGAAGGCGAAGGTGAAGGTGAAGGGGAAGGAGTTGTCCTTCGAGCGGCCTTCGCCGACGGGGGGGCCGCTTTACGTGCGCTGCATCGATGCGCGGAATTTGCCCGCCGATTGCTTCAAGGAGATGATTGAGTCTCATCCGGGCGACGAAAAGCACCTGTGGATGCCGGGCGTCAGCGACTGGGTGCTGGTCGGTCGCAAGGGCGGCCTCAGGCAGGAACTTGCCGCGATGATGGACGTTTTCTCGCGGGAGGATCTTTTCGGGGATCTCGCCCGTGCGGAGTGCGATTCGCTGGCGGGACTTTTCGCGAACTACGTCGGGACGGATGCGGACGTGATGCCCGCCTTCAACGAGAAGAACGCGGCGGTTCGTGCGGACAACTTCGTGACGCGGGAAGTCCCTTCCTTCGACTGGATAGACGCGGCGGACGTGGACGCGGACATTCGTGATGCGGTGCTGGCGGACATTCGCACGGCGCAGGTCGTGCGGCGCGTCGTCCTTGAGGGCAATCTCCAGGCGGACGAGGGGCGGCAGGATGAGGCCATCGCGGCGTGGGCGCGGGCGGCGTTGCGCAATCCGCAGGATACGATGCTTGTCGAACGCATCACCCATCTGCGCGTTAACGCTCAGACTTTCGAGAAGGTCGCCAACTTCCCGATGGCGGCGCGGTGCTACGAGACGATTGCCCGCATCTTTCCAAATGACCCCGCGCCCCTGCTGAAGTTCGCGAAATGCGTCGAGAGCATGGGCGACAAAAAACTCGCGAAGACGGCATACGAGCGGGCGAAACTCCTCTTGTCCGCGCAGAAGCGTCGCAAGTAGCGGAAGACCGTGCGCATGGAGACGTCGAAGAAAGCCGCGGAAGCCGCGAAGCCCGCCGTCGAGACGGTGGAGGGCACGATTCGCTCGGTCGTCTACCATAACGACGAGAACGGCTACACGGTGCTTCACGTCGAACTACCGTCGGGTTATGCCCTGCGTCGGCTGAACGAGATTACGGTCGTCGGCAAGACCCAGGCCGTCTGGGAGGGCGAGGACGTCCGCGCCGAAGGTCAGTGGGTGACGGACAAGGTGCACGGGCGGCAGTTCAAGGCGGACAACATCACCTGCATGGCCCCGAAGTCCCTGGACGGAATCGAGAAGTATCTTGCATCGGGTCTGATACGCGGCATCGGCAAGGTTCTGGCGAAGCGCATCGTGCAGACGTTCGGCGAGGATACGCTCAACGTGCTGTCGTATCAGTCGGCGCGTCTCAGGGAAGTGCCGAAGCTGGGCGCGGCGAAGATCGCGCAGATTCGCGAGAGCTGGCACGCGAATGAGACGATGCGCGAGAACATGATCTTTGGCCAGACCTACGGCATCAGCATCACGAAGATGACGAAGATTGTCCGGAAATACGGGCCGGACGCAATCGCCATCGTGAAGGCCAACCCCTACAGGCTCTGCCGCGACATCTGGGGCATCGGCTTCGCCACCGCCGACCGCATCGCTCTCTCGGTCGGCATCCCGAAGGATTCGCCGATTCGCGCACAGGCGACGATTTCCTACGCTCTTGAGAAGGAAGCGGAGGATGGCGGACACTGCTGGACGTATGAGAACGAACTTCTCGTGAAGGGGAACGAGCTGACGGGGATTCCCGTCGAGATTCTCGCCACCGCCCTGGAGGCGGAAATCGCCGAGAACCGCGTGGTCGTCGAGGGCGAGACCGTGCCGCGCCGCATCTACCCGCGCAGCCTCTTCTTCAGCGAACGGCGCACGGCGGGGCGTGTGCGGGCGATTCTCAATACGCCCCGCGCCTTCCGTTCCTTCGACGCCGAGAAGGCCATCGCGTGGTGGGAAAGCCGCGCCGGCTTCACGCTCGCCGTCAGGCAGCACCAGGCCCTCGAACGGTCGCTCGCCAACAAGTTCTCGATTATCACGGGCGGCCCGGGCGTGGGCAAGACGACGATCATCCGTGCGCTCGTTGAGATCTACGGCAAGATGAAACTCCGCGTCGTTCTCGCCGCCCCGACGGGACGCGCCGCGAAGCGCATGACCGAGAGCGTCGGCGCACCCGCCCAGACCATCCACCGCCTGCTCAAGTGGAATCCCGTGACGAACCATTTCACCTTCGACGCGGAAAACCGTCTGGAGGGAGACGTCTTCATCTTCGACGAGACGTCGATGATCGACATCGCCCTCGCGGCGGATTTGCTTTCCGCCCTGCCCGATGCCGCCGTCGTCGTGTGGGTGGGCGATACGGATCAGCTGCCGAGCGTCGGGGCGGGAAGCGTGCTCGGCGACCTCATCAAGTCGGGTGCGATTCCCTCGACCCGCCTCGAACTCATCTTCCGTCAGGATACGTCGGGACTGATCGTCACGAACGCCCACCACGTGAATGCGGGCGAGCCGCTGGAGGTGCGCTCGGGCGATACGGACTTCTATTTCATGCGCATTGAAGACCCCGAACTCTGTATCCGCCGGGCAATCGACTTCATGACGACGCGCATTCCGCGCAAGTTCGGGCTCGACCCCCTGCAGGACGTGCAGATTCTCACGCCCATGCGGCGCAATGCCCTCGGCACGGAGAACCTCAATGTCGAGATTCAGAAGGCTCTGAACCCGACGGGCCCAGCGCTCATCCGCGGCGGCACGACCTTCCGCGTCGGCGACCGCGTGATGCAACTGCGCAACAACTACGACAAGGACGTCTACAACGGGGATGTCGGTTTCGTGAAGGGGGTCGATGCGGATGCGCGTTCGCTCGTCGTCACGTTCGACGGACGGCCCGTCAAGTATGACGCAGGCGACCTTGACGAACTCGTCCTCGCCTATGCGATGACCATTCACAAGTCGCAGGGTAGCGAATATCCGGCGGTGATAGTCATCATCCACACCCAGCATTATGTGATGCTGCAGCGCAACCTCCTCTATACGGCCATCACGCGCGGGCGCAAGCTCGTGCTGCTGATGGGCGTACCCTACGCCGTCGATCAGGCGATCAAGACGAACACCGTCCGCGAACGTCGAACCGGCCTCGCCGAACGCCTCCAGCCGAATCAATAGACCGCAATGCCCCCCGCCGCGACGGGTCGGGCGACTCCCGCCCTCACCGCCGACGCGGACATTGCGCGTGGCTGGCGGCGATTTTGGTAGAATCTGCGGCAGAAATGAGAGGTTTGTCCGCGCAAATCGGCCAGGAAGGACGAGACTTCGGCGCGGCGATTGCGACGGGCAAGAGGATTGCCCGAAGCGGGAAATCGCGCACGTCCGCTTGACCCTGAGGCGACGAATTTGATGCTATGCGCACACCATCAATGGGATGGTAGTGCTGGAAATTGGAAAAGTATGCGGGTTCATGGTATCGCGTCGATCAGCACTATCGCCTTTTCATCGAGCATTACAACCTGGCCAAGAAAGAACACGACACGACCGTCGATCTTTTCGCCACGCTGAAGAGCAAAGTGGACGGATACTACGTGAACAAGTACTTGACGAATCAATCCGTCAGCTTCCAGCAGCATCTGAACGGGCTCCAGAAATGGTCGTTTGACGGATTGAAACTCCAGTCGGATTTCTGGAAAGACCACATCCGCTCCGCCGGGGTCAGCGTCTGCGTCATCATCTCGGACGCGCTGCGGTATGAGATCGGACGGGAACTGGCCGAGTCCATCGAAGCGACGCACCGCTATTCGGCGACGATTCAGCCGATGGTCGGCATCGTGCCGAGCTATACGCAGCTTGGGATGGCGGCGCTTCTTCCGCACGAGAAGCTGGAGTTCATGTATCAGGACGGAACCACCAAGCCCATCAACGGCATGGTCATGGCCGATGGCAAGTCCACCTCCGGACTGGAGAACCGCAAGGCGATTCTCGAAGCCGTTGCAGAGCCCAAGGCGACGGCAATTGCCTACAAGGACGTGATGGTCATGACAAAGGCGGCGTGCCGTCAGTGGCAGAGTTCCGCGAGCGTCCTCTATGTCTATCATGACGTGATCGACAAGCGCGGGGACAGGCGCGAAAGCGAGGACGAGACGGCGGAGGCCGCCCGCGAAGCCATCACGGACATTGCCAAGCTGATCGCCAAGGTCGGTGGCGATTACCGAATCGGAAAGTTCATCGTGACGGCGGATCACGGTTTTCTCTGTCAGGATTGCGCCCCGGAGCCGTCGCAGTTCGTCGCGGATGACCTTGCCGAAGACCAGGCGTGTGTTTGCAAGACGCGGTTCATGCTGGGCGAACAGATGGACGACTCCGACTGCCTCATGAATTTTGACGGTGTGCGGCTTGGGCATGATCCGTCCGTGCAGGTGAAACTGGCCAAGGGCATCACCCGCATGAGCCGTTCCGGGAGCGGGGTCAAGTTCGTGCATGGCGGGGCTTCCCTTCAGGAGATCGTCATCCCGATGATCGAAATCCAGCACGTGCGCTCGAACCGCGCCGATGTCGTGCCGGTGGAGGCCGAAATCCTCGTCGACGGTGCCGGACGCATCACGACGAACCGCTTCAACGTGTCCGTCTACCAGTCCGCGCCGGTCGGCGAAGAGTTCTCGAAGAGGATCGTCCGTCTCTCCCTGCGTTCGCAGCACGGGGATCTACTCTCGGACGAGGTGCAGCTGGTGCTGGATTCCGAAGCCGAGACGGTGCAGGACAGGACGAAATCGACGATGCTGACGCTCAACCACGCGGCCAACACGATGGGCAGCGGGAGCGTCGTCCTCAAGATGGAAACGGGCAGGGAGCGCGGCAACGGTCGCATCGACTACTGGTTCGAGGATCTGGAATCAAGCGAGAAGACGTATGTGCAGACCTTGGAGGAGAAGGAGTTCCCCGACATCTACAAGTCAGTGCGGAGTGTCGAGTGCAGAGTGCGCAGTGAAGAAACTAACTCCGATTCATCCGAGGCTACGCCAACGCGCCGCCAATCTCAGAAAACGCGGAACGTTAGTGAAGCGTCGGACAAATCGGAGTTAAAAGATGCCGCGCCCAAGAATCCTGTTAATCCTGTAAATCCCGTCGAAAAGGAACCGGCTGCGAAGGAAGGCGCGGTGAGCGTTTCGGAGAACCAGACCGGCATCGACTTCGAGATGCTCTTCGCGAAGCACATCAGGGGCGCAAAGGAGATCCTGGTTGTCGATCCGTTCATTCGGAAGTTCCACCAGGCCCGCAACATGATGGATCTCCTGAGTGTGGTTCTCAAGCAAAAGGCCCGCGAAGACGAGGTTTCGGTCAAGCTCCGCACGGCCAAGGACGACTTCGATCCGAATGCGCAGGAGAAGTATCTGGAGCAGATTTCCGACGCCTATGCGCCGGAGGGCATCGTCTTCACGTGGGAATATCTCGACAATCTGCACGACCGCTGGATCGACACCGACACCGGCTGGCACATCATCATGGGGCGCGGCCTCGACATCTTCCAGTCGTTCGATGGTCACAATGCGTTCGACATCCAGAACGCCGTCCCCTCGCGCCGCCAGTGCAAGGCGTTTTCGGTCACCTACGTCAAGCGGGGCGGCTACACCTAAAGGCCTGCGCGTTCGCCGAGTTCGGCCCAGCGCTCGACCGCCGCGTCCAGTTCGGCTTCCGCAAGAGGCGTTCGCGACGCGAGTTCCTGCGCCTTCTTCGGGTCCGTGCGGTAGAGTGAGCCGTCGGCAAGCGCCGCGTGAAGCGCGGCGACTTCCTTCTCAAGCGCGTCAATCTTTCCCGGGAGTGCGTCGAATTCACGCTTCTCGCCGTACGAAAGTTTGCGCGGCTTTCCGTTCGCGGCGTTCGGCGCGGCGGTTTCGGCGGCTTTCGCGGTCTTCGCCTCCGCCTTCACCGGGACCGGCCGCTGCCGCAGGTAGTCCTCGTAGCCGCCGGGATAGCACTTGACCGACCCATCACCTTCCAGAACGAATGTCGAGGTGACGACGTTGTCGAGGAATTCGCGGTCGTGCGAGACGAGCAGGAGCGTCCCCGAATAGGCGAGAAGCTGCTCCTCGAGGAGCTCGAGCGTTTCGATGTCGAGGTCGTTCGTCGGCTCGTCCATGACGAGCAGGTTCGCCGGGCGCATGAAGAGCTTGGCGAGCAGAAGTCGTGCGCGTTCGCCGCCCGACAGTGCCTTCACGGGCGTTCGGCATCGTTCGGGTGTGAAGAGGAAGTCCGCGAGATACGAGTAGACGTGCTTCTTCACGCCGCCGACCACCACCTCGTCGCGGTCGCTCGCCACGTTCTCCTTCACGGAAAGTTCGGGCTTCAGTTCCGTTCGCAACTGGTCGAAGAACGACATCTCGACATTCGTGCCGATTGTCACGCACCCCGTCGTCGGCGCGAGCCGCCCCGTGAGAAGGTTGAGGAGTGTCGTCTTTCCCGCACCGTTGCCGCCGAGGATGCCGATGCGTTCGCCGCGAAGGACGTCCGCCGTGAAGTCCGACACGATGGGCTTCACGCCGTCGTAGGAAAAGCCGAGGTTCTCGATTTTCAGTACGCGGACGCCGCCGGGCGCGGCGGTATCGAGCTTGATCGTCGCCGAACCGGAGGACTTCCGGCGCGCCGCGAACTCCTCGCGCAATTTCACGAGTGCGGCGACGCGCCCCTCGTTGCGCGTCGTCCGCGCCTTCACGCCGCGCCGGATCCACGCCTCCTCCTGCGCGAGTTTCTTCGACTTGCGCTCCCAGTAGACGGCTTCGTCCGCGAGCAGTTCCGCCTTGCGCTTCACGAACGTCGTGTAGTCGCACTCCCATCCCGAGAGTTCGCCGCGGTCGAGGTCGAAGATTTTCGTCGCCACCCGCTTCAGGAAGCGGCGGTCGTGCGTGACGATGAGCACCGCCATCTCGCGGCTTCGCCGCAGAAAGCCCTCCAGCCAGTCGATCGCCTCCACGTCCAGGTGGTTCGTCGGCTCGTCGAGAAGCAGAAGGTCCGGGCGGGCGAGCAGGGCTTCCTCCAGGATCTTGCGCCGCCGCCCGCCGCCCGAAAGCGCATTGAACGCCGCGTCGTCCGGACGGTCGTGCGGCACTTCCTGCGAAACGTAAATCGTGCGGAGTCCCGGGGCGCGGACGATTTCCCCGCCGTCCGGCTCGAGTTCGCCCGCAATCACCTTCATCAGCGTGGACTTCCCCTCGCCGTTGCGCCCCGTCAGGGCGGCGCGAAGCCCCTTGGAAATCGAAATCGAGATGCCGTCCAGGACGGCGGGTCCGCCAAAGGCGAGGGAAACATCCTTCAGGGACAGCAGGAAATCACTCATGGGAACTCACTTCCACGGGGCGTGGTCGCCCGTCTTGCGGTAGAATACGATTGTAATGTCGCGGTCGACCTCGTGCGACCAACTGCGCTGGTACTTCAGCCGCAGTTCCGAGGGGCCCGCGAAGCCGTTCCGGATGCGCACCGCCACGACCGCCTGCCCCGGCACGCCGACGAGGCCTTCCGTGTTCTTCGGCTCGCGGTGGCCGATGGTGACGTCGATGAGACTGTCCGCGCACGTCGCCGTCCATTCGTACCCCGTCGTCAGGTTCTCGTCCAGTACGAACGTCCACCGTTCGCCCGAGCAGGTCTCGATGAACTGGCTTTTGACCGGCTCGGTCACCCGGTAGACCCCGAGTCGGCATCCCATCAGAACCGCTGCGAGGGCGGCACACAGTAACTGAAATGGTAATTTGTTCATTTTGCGGACATTATACCAAAAAATGAGCCGCTTTGGCGCCCCTCCCGAACCGCCGCGCTGGCAATCCTGGTCGAGTTCGTCGTGTCGCGCCGTCGCGCTTGAGGGGCGTGTTCCTCGCTCCCGTCCTTTTGTCCGCCGCTTTGTCTGTCGTTGGGCATCGCTTGTGTGGCGGTTTACCAGTTTTCAAGCGTAGGCGGTGAGGGCGGGGGTTGCACGAGCGTGTCAGTTTTCAACGCAAAGGAGAACGCGAAGAGTACGCAAAGGGGACGCGAAGGCTTTGCGAACTTTGCGTCAACAATCTTTGCGAACTTTGCGTCAAAAACAGCCGCTCCAAAAATCCAGTCAACCTGTGAACCGATACCGAAATCGTCTCCCCATAGGATGGGGAAATATGGTATAATGCGTGGTGCTTGGGGACGCGGTATCCAACTGCTGCGGTTTCTGGGTCGTAATTCGGGAAGTGTCTTGAGCGTCAAGCTACATCGTGTGAGCCGACGCAATCCTCCAACCCCCGGACGAACACATCATCAATTTGCTACTGCAAAGCAATCGTCGCTCTACAGCGAGGCACTGGAAGAGGGTTTCTTTTTGTGTCGCGATTGCATTGCGGAAGCGACACGGAAAGGGGAATGGCCCGTTCGACTGACCGTGCAACAACGACAGGGCATGGAGAAAGTCAGATGAATAAACTCATGGTTGCAGCCGTCGGCATCGCGTTCGCCTGTGGTGTTGCGTTCGCAGAAGACGAAGAAGTCCCTGAAGGTGTGCAGAAAGTCGTGCTGAAGATATCCACGGTCGAGACGCCATCGACGCGCGCGGAGAAGTGGAATCCGCCGCAGGTGCCCGTCTCCGCAAAGACCCTCCCGTTCACGGAGTCGGACATCCAGAGCGCGTCGCCGGAAGAGGCTCTGCGGATGGACCGCGCCAACCGCCAGACGCGCTACGAGAACAACCGGATGCTCGCGGCGACGGCACGGCAGCGCTACCGCGACGCCATGGCCCACTTCAAGGGCACGAAGGCGAAGCTCGAGGGTACGGCGTTCGGCCGCCAGATCCTGATGGCGATGGACAAGTTCGCCGGCGCGGCGGGCGAGCACTTCGACCCGGACTGCATCGAGTTCTTCCACAACATGGACGCGATCGGCGAGGCCGAGGAGGCGTTTCTCCTCTCGGGGCAGAAGGCTGACGAGCCGATGACCGCGCCGTACTTCATCAAGCTCATCTTCGACGACCCGCAGACAAAGGTCATGACCGGCTCGGTCGCGGGCACGGAGATGAAGCGCACGACGGTTAAGATTGGGGTCACGTATCAGGTCCAGGCCCTGAGCGGCAAGATCGTCACGTCCGGCAACGTCAAGGCGGAGAAGTCCGAGCGCGAGTCGGGCATGGGCGGCGTCGAGGAGAAGTCCCTCGTCATCGACGCAGTAGACTCCGCGCTCGAAGAAGTCGCCAAGCGCATCAACAAGTACTTCGTCGTCAAGTCGACGTTCAAGATTGTCCCCACGAAGAAGGACAAGGAGTTCGACGCGGACGCGGCGACGCTGGAGATCGACGGCGTCTCGCACGAGGTCGGTGACGAAATCTCGCTTATGCGCGGCAAGCACTCGGTAACCGTCGAACTGGACGGCTACAAGCAGGTCGGCTCGATCCGATTCGACCTCCGCAAGTCCGGACAGGTCAAGATCAAGGTCAAGAAGGTCGAGGAGAAAAAGGAGGCGTCCGAGGAGTGACGCGCAAGAGTTTTGCATTTTCAACTGAAAGGAAAAACAAACATATGAAGAACAGCAACAGAATGATGGTTGGCGCCGCCTTGCTCGCGGGGGCGATGTTGGCGGGATGCGTATCCTACAACGGGCTGTCGATACCCGAGGATGAGCGGGTCGACGAAGGCAACCAGGTCTATGCGGCGCAGGCTCAGAAGACGTTTGAGGCGCGTATGAAGGCACCGCCGCGGCCGGTGGTCGTGACCGAGGCCCCGGAGATGGCGATCTTCCTCGATTCGGGAAAGAGCTTCTTCAGCGGGCATCCGCTCTGCAACGACCTCGCCGTCCGCAAGGAGGCGGCGCTGGCGTTCAAGGCGCAGCTCCGCCAGAAGGTCTCTGGGATCAAGGACTTCCGTCTCGTCGAGGAGCGGCAGGCGATGGTCGCCGTCGGCGACGAGGTCTCGTCCGCGCAGAACTACCGCCTGACATACAACATCACGAGCCTCGCGCTGAGGGAGAGCACGACCGGCTTCGTGAGTTCGGGGCTGACGACGACCGCCCTCACCCGCGGACCGCGGGACTCGTGGGAGAAGTACTGGGACGGCGTCGCCACCGTCGAAGTCCGGCTGTTCAAGCCAGACGGCGTCACCCAGATCTTCTCGTTCACCGGGGAGGGTCTGTGCACGAAGGTCGAGACCGCGACTACGCCCCTCGACAAGACAATCCTGTCCGAAGCGGTCAAGGCCGCAGCCGACAACGCCATGGACGGCTATGTCAAGAAGTTCGGGCCGCCGATTTTCGTGACGAGCACCTGCCAGGGCGGTCAGTTCGCCAAGTTGAACGTCGGGTCCAAGTTCGGCATTCAGGCCGGGCAGCGCGTCGAGTTCTTCCGCAACCAGGTGCGCAAGGGCGTTTCGGGAGAGGACGAGGTGTCGAGTGTCGTCGTGGGCAACGGACTGGTCGGCGAGAAGAACGCCCCCGTCGAGCCGGACGGCGCATGGGTGTATGTCGAGAACTTCGACGAGGCCGCGCGCACGGTGTTCCGCTGGACGTCGGCTCGCGTGATGCAGTCGGACAACCGGTCGCAATTCGACAAGGTCATGATGTCCTTCAAGTGAGAGGAGAGGTGAACCGATGAACAGGACTATGACAATGAGCAAGAAAGTCGCACTCGCGCTTTCCGCGATGGCTCTGTGCGTCGCGCCCGTCTGGGCGGACGACGATGACGAGGACGTCGAGGCCGGGCCCGACCCGCGCCCGTTCGTGTCAATCGATGCGGAGCACATCGAGAACAAGACCGACCAGCCCGGCGCCAACTTCAAGAGCCTTGTCGACCGGCTGAACAACGCCTTGACCGAGACGGGGCTTTGGCGCGTCATGGACATGAAGGACATGGCCGACGCCCTCAAGAAGAACGACCAGATGGCCTTGGCCGCGAATGCCAAGAAGATCGACGACTTCGAGACGCCCGGCTGGATGATCAAGATGTCCGTCACGACGTATGGCGTCGCCTCGGCGAAGAGCCAGGATGCGCTCATGGGCAACGTGACGAGTCACGAGCAGGGGAAGGTCGAACTCATCCTGCGCGTCATCGACCAGAAGGGCGAGACGCTGAAGTCGAAGAACATCAGCGCGCAGAGCTACGGCAATGCCTCGACGGCGTCAAACCTCAAGGAGCAGGTTCTGCAGGACGCCAACAAGAAGGCCTGCAGCCTGATCGTCGCCGCGCTGATCGAGATGACGCCGTTCTACATCTCCGATATCGAAGACGGAGTCGTCAACGTCGACATCGGCAAGCCGACCGTCCAGGTCGGGCAGGTGATGCGCGTCATGCGGCAGGGCAAGGGAAAGAAGAGCAAGCGCACCGGCAAGGTCACGCGCTCCGAGAAGGAGGTCGCCAGGATCCAGGTCGTCTCGGCCACGGACGAGATGTGCCAGGCGAAGGTCCTTGGCGGCGAGATCAAGCCGGGCGACGACGAGGACGACCCGTACAAGAAGTATGTCGTCCGCTTCGCCGACCCAGACCAGAATCGGATGAACACGCCGCCTCCGCCGCCGCAGGCGGCAACGGATGCGGCTCCGTTTTGAGCGACTTCCACAATATCCCGTCAAGGGCGACGCCGGAAACGGTGTCGCCCTTCATTTTCGTCGCATGCGTGTAAAAGGGGCGCGGCGGATTGTACATTTTTGGTCGTTTTCGGAAGTCCGGCGGCGAGTTGTCGCGAAAGAAGGGCGGTTGGCACGGCTTTTGCTATTCCCTTGCTGTAAGCCGTTCGGGTGGTTCGGGCGGCGAAGCGAAAGGAAAACGAAGATGAGCAACTGCGCCAGACTGGCAGCAACGAAGAGTGTCGCGGCGCTCAAGGCCTCGGAGCCTTGCGCGGCGATGGCGGTGGAAGACAAGGATATCGGCTATGCCGAGGATGTCTTCACCCGCGAGACGATGAAGAAGTATCTCTCGAAGGATACGTGCAAGAAGCTTCTCGCGACGATTGACGGCGGTCAGCCGCTCGATCCCTCGATTGCGGGTGAAGTCGCCCACGCGATGCGCCACTGGGCGATGGATCGCGGTGCGACCCACTACACCCACTGGTTCCTTCCGCTTACGGGCTCGACCGCCGAGAAGCACGACGCCTTCCTCGAAATCAAGGACGGCCAGCCCGTGCAGGCGTTCTCCGGCAAGAACCTGATCGTCGGCGAGCCGGACGCCTCCAGCTTCCCCTCGGGCGGCATTCGCTCGACGTTCGAGGCGCGTGGCTACACGGCGTGGGACCCGACCTCCCCGGCGTTCATCAAGCGGCACGGCAACGGCGCGACGCTCTGCATCCCGACCGCGTTCTGCGCCTACACGGGTGAGGCGCTCGACAAGAAGACCCCGCTCCTCCGCTCGATGCAGTATCTCTCGACGGCGACGAAGCGGCTCATGAAGTGCTTCGGTAAGGATGAAGCCCCCGTCACGATCACCCTCGGGCCGGAACAGGAATACTTCCTCATCGACAAGTCGTTCTACCTCGCTCGCCCCGACCTCGTGATGACGGGCCGGACGCTCTTCGGGGCTCCTTCCGCCAAGCACCAGCAGCTTGAAGACCACTACTTCGGCACGATCAAGGCTCGCATCCTCAACTTCATGAACGAGGTCGAGAACGAACTCTGGCGGCTCGGCATCCCGGCGAAGACGCGGCACAATGAGGTCGCGCCCGCGCAGTTCGAGCTCGCGCCGATGTTCGAGGAACTGAACCTCTCGTGCGACCACAACATGCTGGTGATGGAAGTTCTCCGCCAGGTCGCCGACCGCAACGGACTCGTCTGCCTGTTGCACGAGAAGCCGTTCGCCGGCATCAACGGTTCGGGCAAGCACAACAACTGGTCGGTCGCCTACGGCAACGTGAACCTGCTCAACCCGGGCAACGACCCCCACCAGAACGCCATCTTCCTCACCACGCTCTGCGCGGTCATCGAGGCGGTTGACAAGCACGCCGACCTCGTGCGCGCCTCCGTGGCGAGCGCGGGCAACGACCACCGCCTCGGTGCGAACGAAGCGCCGCCGGCCGTCATCTCCATCTACCTCGGCGACCAGCTCGCGGACGTCATCGCGCAGCTTGAGAAGGGTGAGCCGAAGCGCTCGAAACACGCTGGCATGATGAAGATCGGCGTCGATACGCTCCCCGCCCTGCCGAAGGACGCGACCGACCGCAACCGCACCTCGCCGTTCGCCTTCACCGGCAACAAGTTCGAGTTCCGCGCACCCGGCTCCTCCGCCTCGTGCTCCGCGCCGAACGTCGTGCTGAACACGATCGTCGGCGAGGCCTTCAACCGCATCGCGGGCGAACTCGAGAAGGCGGATGTCGTCGGCAAGGTCGAACCCGGCAAGCATTCCGCCGCGTTCCACTCCGTCCTCCAGAAGATTCTGCAGGACATCGTCAAGACGCACAAGCGCATCCTCTTCAACGGCGACGGCTACAAGGCCGACTGGCTCGCCGAGGCCGCGAAGCGCGGACTGCCGAACGCCGCGACCACTCCCGAAGCCCTCAAGGCGTTCGCCGTCAAGGAGAACATCGCGGTCTTCGAGAAGGCCGGCGTGTTCAGCGCCCGCGAGTTGGCCTCGCGCTACGAAATCGCGCTTGAGGACTACACGACGAAGGTCGTCATCGAGGGCAACTGTGCGCTCGACATGGCGCGGACGCTCGTTGCGCCGGCCGTGAAGGCCGAATACCGCGAGGCGCTCGCGACGCTCGTCGATGCGAACAGCAGCGCAATCGCCTCGGGCACGGCATCCGTCCACGACGACCTCGTGAAACTCGGGACGGGACTGGACGCAATCAAGACCCAGAGCGCAGACCTCGAGGCGGCGATTGCGAAGACCGACCCCGCGAAGATCCTCGCGGCGATGACGGCCCTCCGCACGACCGTGGACAACCTGGAGAAGATTGTCGCGGACGAGAAGTGGCCATTGCCGAAATACAGGGAGATGCTCTTCCTCTACTGATCGTGTTGGGAGTCCCCTATGTCGGACGAAATCAAACACGAATGTGCGGTGACGCTCTTGCGCTTGCGCAAGGGCGCCGCCTTTTACCGCGAGAAATACGGTGCGGCGGACTTCGGCGGAACGAAACTCTCGCTCCTGCTCGAAAAGCAGCACAATCGCGGTCAGGACGGCGCCGGCGCGGCGGCCCTCACGCTCGATCCCGAACCGGGGTCGAGCGCGTATCATATTCTGAAGTCCGCCGTCGAGAACCCGCTCGCCGACCTCCTCTCGCAGATTGCGAAGCGGCGGCTCATCGACGAGACGCTCTTCCTCGGCCATTTGCGCTATGCGACCTACGGGAAGGGCGACGTCGGCTTCTGCCACCCGTTCGTCCACAAGTCGCCGCGCTTGCGTCGGACGCTCTTCCTCGCCGGGAACTTCAACCTGACGAACACCCACGAGATGTTCCAGGCCTACATCGACATGGGCAAGTTCCCCGAGTCGCAGGCCGACGGCTACCTAATCTGCGAATGGCTCGCCTCGTGCATGCTCCACGCCGAAATGCAGGGCGAGGAGGACCGCGGCAAGATTCTCGTTCAGGCGCTTCAGGCGCTTTTGCCGCGCCTTGACGGGGCGTTCACGCTCTGCGGTATGACGGGCGACGGGTGGAGTTTCGCCATTCGGGATGCCCACGGGATTCGCCCCGGCTATTGCTACGTCGATGACGAGGTTGCCGTTGCCGCGTCGGAGCGTCCCGCCATTCAGGCGGCCTTCAACTGCGGCACCCAGGCCGTGCGCGAACTCGTGCCGGGCGAGGCGATGGTCGTTTCGCCGACGGGCGAGGTGCAGTTCGTAAAAATCATGGATGCGGCGGAAAAGCGCAGCTGCGTCTTCGAGCGCATCTACTTCTCCCGCGCCAACGACGCGGATATCCACCGCGAGCGCAAGGCTCTCGGCGCGGCACTCGCAAAGCCAATCCTCAAAGCCGTCGATTACGACTTCGAGCATACTTTCTTCAGCTACATCCCAAATTCGGCACAGGTCGCCTTCCACGGCATGCTGGAGGCGCTCTGGACGGAGGGTCTCGCCGAGGGACGCCCCGTCCGCTTCGGACAGATTGCGGTGAAGGATGCGAAGTTCCGAACGTTCATCGCCGATGCCGCCGCCCGCCGCGAGTTCTACAAGCACGTCTACGACGTCACTTACGGACTTGTCACGCCGGGCGTGGATACGCTCGTCGTCCTGGACGACTCGATCGTGCGCGGCAATACGATGCGCAACGCCATTCTGCCGATGCTCGACCGTCTCGGGCCGAAGCGGATTGTCGTCGTTTCGTCCGCGCCGCCAATCGCCTATCCCGATTGCTACGGAATCGACATGTCGTCGCTCGGCGAACTCGTCGCCTTCAAGGCGCTCCTGAAACTGCGCGGTGGCGAAGTGCCGCGTACGCCAAGTGAACTTCGCGCCGCCTACGCGGCGATTCCGCTCCCCGTGCTGTCGAAAGCCGTCGCCGAGTTGCTGACGCCGCCCGAGATGAAGGCGAAGGTCGACGTGATCTTCCAGACGATGGAATCGCTTCATACGGCGTGTCCCTTGACCACGGGCGACTGGTATTTCACGGGCAACTACCCGACGCCCGGCGGCGAGCGCGTCCTTCAGCAGGCGATAGACAACTATCTCAGCCGTCGCGACGGACGGTCGTACTGAAAGCGGAGGCGTCTTTCGGCGGCATCTCGTGGGGTGCGCATCAGGCTCCCTCGAGACGATGGGGCAGGACGAACGGCGCAGGGGGGATGGTCGCCAGCGTAAAACGCGGGAGAACATCCGCAAGGGTAAGCGATTCGCCCGCTTCCGCCCAGCCGCAACTCGCCGCGAGTGCACCAATCAGCCGTTCGGGGCGCACTCCCGCCGCCCGGTAGGATGCGATGCGCGTATCCCCGTGCCGCTTCGCGAGGCGGCGGCCGTCCCGTCCGACGACGAGCGGAACGTGGCAATAGGTCGGGGTCGGCAGTCCCAACGCCCGCTGAATGAGGATCTGCGCCGGTGTCGCCGCGAGTAGATCATCGCCGCGCACGACTTCCGTCACGCCCATCGCCGCGTCATCGACGACGACGGCGAGCGTGTAGCCCGCGCCGAACTCATCCCGCGCCACGGGGAAGTCGCCGAGAACACGGGGGACATCCTGCTCGAAATGCCCGGCGAAGGCATCGTCAAACGCGACGACCGCCCCTTCAGGCACGCGAAACCGCCAGCAGGGCGTTCGTGGCGAAATTGCCGCCGCTGCTTCCGCCCAAGTCGCATACCGTCCGCGACACGTTCCCGGGTAGTGGAGTTGTTCGCCCGCATGGGGCGCGGACTGGGCGTGCTCGACATCCGCCCGCGAGCAGGTGCAGGGGTAGACGAGCCCCTTTTCAATCAGGGTCTGAAGCGCCGCGTGGTAGAACTCCTTTCGCTCGGACTGCACGTACTCCTCGTTCCAGTCGAAGCCGAGCCACCGCAAGTCCTCGACCGCCGCCCGTGCCGCACCGGGCTTGTCACGCGGATGGTCGAGATCTTCCATGCGGAAGGCGACGCGACCGCCCTGCACCCGCGCCCGAAGCCACGCAATCATAAAGGTGCGCACGTTGCCGAGATGCAGCGCCCCCGTCGGACTCGGCGCAAGCCGCCCTACGTATTTTCCCAGAACTTCTTCCATTCGGCGACAAACAACTTGAGTTTCTCTTCCGAACCGAATGCGGCATCCGTCGCGGCGAACATATCCTGCGTCCGCAGAAGGGCAGCGACATAGTCCTTCTTCAGGTTCTCGAACGGCGCGAAGCGCACCTTCGGCGCTCCCTTCTCGATGAACTGCGCGAGCGACCACGCGAGCCGGTACTTCGTGCGCCGCTCGTCGTCCGTCCCCGCGTAGAACTCCGCGTAGTCCATCTTGAGCAGCGCGGGAATCAGGTCGGCGAGGCGGTCAAGGTCACCGTCCGCCAGCGGAATCCGCCAGTCCAGTTCCTCGGGAGCCTCAAAATACTGCGCATAGCCCTCGTTCAGCCACGGGGAGGGCTGAATCATCGCCGTCGCATAGGAGAGGTACTGGTGGAAGGCCTCGTGGCGGATTGTCCGCATCAGTTCGTCCTCTCCGTTCGCGGGCAGGTAGGCGACGAGTTCGCGGCGGCGGGGACTCCAATACGCCGCGCTCCACTTCATCGACTCGTCCACGGCGGCGAGGTAGTCCGCCCGGTTCGCATAGATTCGCACGACCGCCAGCGTGTTCGTGCCGTCCACGGGACTGGGCATCGCCGCCGCGTATGCCCGCCGCAAGGTCGGCATCTCGTTCGTCAACGCCGTGATGAAACTGCGGTTGGCGGGCAGATTGTCGAGAATCGCGAACTCTTCGGAACTCGTGAAGTGCCAGCCGGGATAGGCGGCGATGGAGTGCCGCGCATCCGCCCGCAGGAGTTCGCGCTCGCCCATCGCGGCAGAAAGCACGTCGTTCGTCGCGTCCATTCCGAGCCGCTCGCCCAGGAACTGCCGCTCGAACGTCTCCCGCTGTTCGTCGATGTCGTCCTCTTCGGCGAGTTCCCACGTCGCGAGCCGCCACGAAGAACCCGACCGTTCGGGCAGATAGGCGCAGACAATCGCGGCGGTATTGGTGCCCTCGTAGTAGCGGACGTCCCTGTAGCCGCGAAACCCCTGATGCGGACGGGCGAAGTCCTTCGCGTCCGAGGCGAGCGGCACGGGCGAGAGCGCGGCGATTGTGTTCAGGAGTTGGGTGTCGTCCCGCCGCGCCATCGGCACGCTTTCTTCGGTTGCGCGTTCACGCGTCTTGTCTTCGGTGCGGGCGAGCGCGGGTGGCAGGGTGGCGAGGTCTGAAAGGGTGAAGACCCGTCCGTCCAAGTCCATCCACCGTCCGTAGACGGCGCGGGACGTCCAGAGATCCATCACGTTGTAGCGGTCTTCCAGCCGATAGGGGCCCTTCGCGGGTTTCACGAGATACGCCGACGCGCGCGGCATTTCAAGAACCGCCGGGTCGGTGAAGAACGCCGTCGCCGCAAGGAGGAGCGCAAGCATCAGAGCGCCCCCGTGGCCAGTGAGGAGAAGGTCGAGATCGGCGTCGTGTCGCGGTAGTTGTCAATCATCTGCCGCACGTCGCGGATCAGTCCGTTCACCTCGTTGTACATCTCTTCGTCCGCCGCGAGTTTGCCGAGCGTGCCCTTGCCCTCCTTCAGGCGTTCGGCGACGGTGGAAAGATTCTCGGCCATCGTCTTCGCACTCGCCAGCACGTCCTTCACGTCCGCCTTCGCGTCGCCGAAGTCGAGCGACTCGCAGGCGCGGCGGAATGCGGCGATGGACGCGAGGAGGTCGTCGTGCAGGGCGTCCGAGGCCATCAGCTTCCCGATCGTCCCCTCGCCGTTCTTGAGCCGCTCCGTCAGAAATGCCGCGTTCGCGGCGGTCTTCTTGAAGTCTTCTGACATCTCGGACACATTCGCGAAGGTCTTTCTCATGTCGCCGTAGAGCGTGTCGTCGGACGACATCAGCTTGCCGAGCAGGCCTTCGCCGCGCTCCAGCCGCTCCGCCAGCGACCGAACCTTCTCGGTCGTGACGACCAGGTTGCTGACGATTTCCGAGATCTCCGCCTTGCCCGTCAGCCTGTTCAGGTTCTGGGCGACCTTCGAGACGTCGCGCATCCAGTCCGCCGGGGGTTCGCCCCTCAGGTGCGCCACCTCTAAGTCGAGCGGACTTCCCGCGCCTTCCTCCAGTTCCAGGTAGTTGCCGCCAAGCAGGGAAAGGGAGCGGACGCTCGCCGAACAGCTCTCGCGAAGGACGACTGACTTGTCAATCTCGATTGTTACCGTGAGGTTCGTCGGTGAAAGGGCGATGCGTTCGACCGTGCCGACTTTCGTGCCGCGATACATTACGCTGTCGTGTTCCTTCAGCCCGCCCACCTGCTCGAAGGTGATGTCCAGCCGTCGGCGTTCGCGCCCGAAGACGAGGTCCACGCCCGAGATGACGACCGTGAAGTAAACGAGGACGGCCAAGACCGCCAGCATGAAGACGCCCGTGGCGACTTCGGAAAACGCACCATTCCTTCTTCTGCTCATCTGATGTCTCCTTTCATTGCGGCGAGGAACTCCTGCACGTCGGGGTTCGAGAGGTTCACGAACTCGGCGGGCGGCGCACACGCCGCCACGCGCCCTTCCTTCAGGAGCAGTACCCGGTCGGAAAGACGGAGTGCGGCGGCGAGGTCGTGGGTGACGACGATGCTCGTGATGCCGAGTTCGCGGTTCGACTTGCGGATCAGTCGGTTGATGACGACGGAGGTCACGGGGTCAAGCCCGGAAGTCGGCTCGTCGTAGAGCACGACCTCGCATTCGCGCACGATGGCGCGGGCAAGCCCCGCCCGCTTCTGCATGCCGCCCGAAATCTCCGCCGGATACTTCTCCGCCGCGTCCGTCAGCTCGACGGCGGCGAGTGCCGCGTCCACGCGGCGGTTGATTTCCGCCTCGTCGAATGCCGTGCATTCGCGGAGCGGCAGGGCGACGTTCTCCGCCACGGTCAGCCAGGCGAGCAACGCCCCGCCCTGAAAAAGGTAGCCGATTCGCCGCCGGACGGCGGCGAGTTCCGCCGCGCCACAGGTGGCGACGTCCGTTCCGTCGAAGAGGATTCGTCCCGAGTCGGGCGTGATTAGCCGCACGAGGTGCTTGAGTGTCACCGACTTGCCCGTGCCGGACGGTCCGATGATCGAAAGGATCTCGCCCTTGCGGACGGTGAAACTCAACCCGTCCAGCACGGCGCGCCCGTCAAATCGCTTGACGACGTTCTCGAAGGCAATCAGGCTCATCGATAGCAGACCCTCGTAATCATGTAGCCGAGCATCAGAATCAGGAGAAAGGCGATAATCACGCTCCGCTGGGTCGCCTTGCCGACGCCCGTCGCGCCGAGATGCGTCCCGAATCCCTGTGAAACCGACACCGTGCCAATCACAAGCCCGAACACCGTCGCCTTCACAAGGCCGACGAAGAGGTCCTTCGTGCCCGCCATCGTCATGGCACTTGATGCATACTGCCCGAAGTCCACCCCGAGTTGGGTCGAGCCGACAATCCCGCCGCCGACCATCCCGACGATGCAGCAGAAGAACGCGAGCAGCGGCGACATCACGATCAGCGCGAGAATGCGCGGCGCGGCGAGAAACCGCACGGGGGAGATGGACATGATCTCCAGCGCGGCGATTTCATCGTTGACCTTCATCGTGCCCAATTCCGCCGCGATGGCGGAGCCGACGCAAGCGGCAAGGCACATCCCGCAGCTGAACGGCGCCATCTCACGGATCAGCGTGAGCATAACCGCCGCGCCGAGGTAGATTTCCTGGTTGAACCGCCGCAGTTCGAGACCGACCTGCAGGGCGAGAATCATCCCCGTGAAGAGCGAGACGATCGTCACCACGGGGAGAGTTGAAATGCCCGTCCGGTAAAGTTGGGCGGCGAAGTCGGCGCGCGAATCCCGGCTGCGGAAGACGGACGGGAAGGCGATGACCGAGGCGGCCATCACCTGCGTCACCCGGCCGACTTCGCGAATGAAGGTCATTTTTTCGTCCAGCGACGGATGCAGTCCTCGGTCGTCTCGATGCGAGCCTTCGCGAGTTCATCCGTCGTCGAAGCCTTGAGTGTGGCGAGACGGTCGAGCGCGGCCTTCGCGTCACCGCCTTCCGCGAGCGTACGCGCCGCACCGAGCTGCGCCGTCAGCGTCAGGTAGTTGTTCGGATTCGCCGCAACGAAGTCATCGAACGCCTTCTGCGCCTCGGCGAACTTGCCGAGCCCCTCCAGCGCCTGCGCACGGCCGACGACGGGAATATCCGCAAAGCCGTCGGGCGCGTCCTTCACGAGGGCGTCGTACTGGTCGAGGGCTTCCTGATAGCGACCCGCGTCGAAGTATTTCTTCGCGAGGCGCAGTTTCAGCGCACCGCCCGAAGCCGTCGTGCCGAACTTCGCCACCGCCTCCTCGAGCTCTTCCGCCGTGTAGGCGTTCACGACCGCCTCGCTCGCGGCGACTCTCTTCGCGGCGATGTGGTTCTTCACGCCATAGTAGCCGCCAACCGCAATCGCGGCGACAATCACCCAGGGGAGCAGACCCTTGATTTCCTTCAGGATTTCTTCATTCATTTTCGTTTCCTTCCTTTTCTTTCAATTTCGATTCGTAGAGATCAGACCACTCGTTCAGCGTCTTCTCGCTCTTCCCCTCCGCCCGCGCCACGATTCGGTTGTAGTCGAGGGCGTCGAGGAAATCGCGGTTGTAGACGAAGCGGCTTTTGCCGCGTGTCGGCGACGACAGGAGGCGGTTGCGGCTCTCAATCAGGAGCACCGCCTCGAAGTAGCACGCCTTCGGGATCTTGAGGGACGCGAGCATCGTCTGCACCGCCCGACGCGCACCGCCCTCCTTGCCGTCCCGGTCGGCGAGCACCGTCATCAGAACCGCCGTGCGGAGCGCGTTCGGCACTTC
>CAVDWI010000003.1:0-5200 GCA_963612485.1 Barnesiella intestinihominis | reverse complement strand
ACTTCAATCTTGCGCTTCTCCATCATCACCTCATACCAGTCGAGCGTCTTGAGGTATTGCCAGATCGGACTTTTCGCGCCGCCGCCCGCCGCGATGCACTTCGCGAGATCCGGCAGCAGGTCGCCGAGCATCCCGACCTCGTACATCAGCCGGAACGCCTCCTCGCTATGCCCGTAGGGGAAGAGGCGGAACACCTCCTCGCAGACACGCGGAATCGCCGCGTTCAGGATGCAGGCGTGATACTTCTTCATCGCCGCGAGCGTCCCTTTCTCGATCTTGAACCCGAGACGGGACGAGAACTTCACCGCCCGCATCATGCGCACGGGGTCTTCCTGAAAGCGGATTTCGGGGTCGCCGATCGAGCGGATGACCTTGCGCTTCAGGTCTTCCATCCCGCCGACCCAGTCGATGACGCTGAAGTCCCGGATGTCGTAGAAGAGGCCGTTCACCGTGAAGTCGCGGCGGTAGGCGTCCGTCTCGGGCGTTCCGAAAGTGTTGTCCTCGAACGGGCCTTCCGACGCGTGCTCGATGATTTCGCCCACCGACTGGGAGTTCTGGCGGAAGGTCGCCGTCTCAATCACCTTGTCGCCGAAGCGCACGTGGGCGAGGCGGAAGCGGCGGCCGATGAGAAAGCAGTTGCGGAAGGCATGGCGAACCTCGTTCGGCTTCGCGCTCGTGCCCACGTCGAAATCCTTCGGCTTGCGCCCCATCAGCAGGTCGCGCACGCCGCCCCCGACGAGATAGGCCGTATGGCCGAGGCTCGAAAGCCGGTAGAGAACCTTCAGGGCGTCCGGGTCGATGTTCTTTCGTGAAATGCAATGCTCCGCCCGTGCATACACGACCGGTTTACGCGCCTTGTGCGTTCTTTTCTTCAAGAATCCAAACATTGACCGCATATTATACCCGAAAACCGCCCAATGCGCAATGGTCTCCACTCCGGCGGCAAGGGCGGGTGTCGCCCGATCCGTCGCTTCGCGCGGTTTTTTAAGACGGGATTTTTGGGGTCGGTTGTTTTTGACGCAAAGTTCGCAAAGAATGTTGACGCTAAGAGCGCAAAGCCTTTGCGTCCCCTTTGCGTCAAAACCTTTGCGCTCTTTGCGTTGAAAACCAGATACGCTCCTCTCGTGCAACCCCCGCCCTCACCGCCTACGCTTAAGAACTGGTAGACCGCCATACAAGCAATCCCCAGCGATAGCCGCATGACCTCCACTCCCCTTTCTCCCGATCTTCACGGCTATTCCCCCTCCCAATCCGTGAAAATCCGTCGGATCCGTGGAGAAATCCCCGCTATCTCTTCTCAATCGTCACGACGATCGCCTCGGCGTCAAGACGCCGCCTGACCAGCGAGAGATAGTCGTTGCCGCGGATGGAGCGGATGTCGAGAAGGACGTCCGCCAGCTCCTCGACCGCCTCCCGCTCGGACTTGATGTTGCCGATGCGGGCGATCTTGCGCACCGTGTAGACCGGAATCGTGCCGTAGTTCTGGATGTCGTCCGCGACATCCATCGCGAACGTGCGGAGCGCGACCGAGAGCGACTCCCTGAACTTGCCGAGAACCTGAATGGCGACCACGGCGTCGCCAATCGTCGATTTGGAGAGTTGCAACCCCTTCGGCTTGTAGGCCTTCAACGCCTCGTAGACGCCCTTCGGCTTGCCAACCTCCTGCGTCGCATACTTCCAGAACTCCGGACTGAAATCGACGCGGGGCGTATTCCAGTCCTTGCAGTCCAGTTCGATGCCCTTGAGCGCGTCCTCAAGCGGGACTTCCTCAATCTCCGCCTCGGACTTCTGGTTGACGAGCGCGAAGAAGCCCGGCCCCTGCCGACGGAACATGTATGTCGCGTGGGGCGTTCCCTCCCACGCCGTCTTGACGTTGTTGGGGAACCGACCGATGCGCTCAAGCACTTCCGGATGGTTGCGCTCGAGGAAGGCGCGGGCCTTCTGGTACTTAATTTTCGCGTCCGTGTAGAAACTCATCATCTCCTCTTCGCCGAAACTCGACACCTTGGCATAAAGCCCCGCCGGGGTCGGCTCTTCGTCGATGGAGAAGATCTTCGCATCCTCGCCGAGAATCTGGTGGATGGCGAACATCTTGTTTTCCGCGATGGCGCGGTTGGCGACGATGGTCGAACCCTTGACCGTCGGGAAGAAGTTGAAGATGTAGAGGTTCTCGAAGACCTTCCTGCCGATGCGGTTGATGCGACCGACGCGCTGGATGACCCGCGTCGGATTCCACGGGATGTCGTAGTTCACGACAAGCCCCGCCCGGTTCAGGTTGAAGCCCTCGGAAAGCTTGTCCGTCGTCAACAGGACGTCGAAGTCGTCCGCCTGCGCTTCCGACGAGGCATCGAAGTTCTCCTTGACCGACTTTGCCATCTCCCTGCCGAAGTTGTCGCCCGTCACGACGAGCGTCCGTCCCGGGAACGCCTTCTCGACCCACTTCGCAATGTGCACGACCGTATCCTTGAACGACGAGAAGACGATGACCTTGCGCTTGGGCGAGTCCTCTTCGATCGGGATGTCCGCATGGGTGTCGCCGAGGATGTCCTTGAGGACGCGCACCAGTTTTGCCGCCTTGGGGTCTTTCGTGTCGAGTTTGAGCGCATCGACCTCCTCCAGGATCTTCCCCAGCAGCGCGACGTCCTCCTTGATGTCCGCGACGAATCTCCTGCCGTCGAAGTCCCTGTCGGAGATGTCGTAGAAGATCGCGTTCTTCGTCTTCACGCCGCGCTTCTCGTACATCTCCTCCTGTTCGCGAATCGCCGCCAGCATCGCGGCGACGGCGTCCTCGTAGTCGTCGATGTCGAGAACCCTGTCCATCGCCTTGCGGCTGTAGAGGAAGGTATTCATCCGCTCGACGAACTCCAGCGACAGTTCCAGGCTGCGCTTTACGCTCTTCACGGACATCCTGAACGCGCCGAAGGAACTCTCGAACCGCTGGACGAGACGGCTGCGGAGCATCTGGTAGAGGTTCTCCTGCGCCTCGTCCGTGCCCTCCTTGTTCTTCAGGTAGGCCTGCGGATGGTAGATGGCGCCGTGGAACGCGCCGCCGGGGCCGAAATAGTCCTTGATGACCCTGTCGTAAAACCTGTCCTGCTCGGCGGAGAGCTCGTAGAACTGCTCCTTGGGGTCCTGCACCCTGGCGAGCGTCGTGATCTCGTCCTTGTAGTCGGGGTCGCTCGTCAGGTCGAGACGGTTGCGGCGGATGACGATTTTCTCCATGATCTGCCGAATCTGCCGCGTGAGCCGCCGCGAGACGGCGGTCGCCGCACGGCGGGTCTTCGCCAGGTCGCGTCCGCAGTTGCACGAGAGCGGTTCGATGCCGCAGCCCCGCAACTGCTTCTCGATGGTGACGTAGTCCTGCTTGGCGATCGCCTTGTTGAGCTTGAGGATGTTCTCGTAGCGCTGCATGAAAAAGCGGAAGCGCTCGTCCAGGTCGCCGCCGACGACGAACGGACTCTGCTTGCCCGGCGAGAACAGGTGCAGGAGCGCCAGCAGGTCGCTCGGACGGTTGTTGAACGGCGTGGCGGTCAGCAAGACGACCTCCTTGCCGAAGCAGATGTCCGCGAGAAGCCCGTAGTCCTCGGTTCGTTCGCTCCTGAAGTTGTGCGCCTCGTCGACGATCACCATGTCGAAGTCGGGGTCTTTCTTGAGTTTCTCGGTGAGGTCATCCAGCTTGCCGCGACTCCACACTTCCCAGTCGTGCAACCGGAACTTGTTGAGATAGTCATGCCAGCCGCCCGTCGCCCCGGAGGGATCGCCCATCAGCCCCGGCGGACAAATGACCAGCCCGCGCTTGGCGCGAACCGCCCCGAGGAGCCCGCCGATGATGGACTTTCCCAAGCCCACGACGTCCGCGATGATGACCCCGTGGTAGGCGTCGAGCCTCGCCATCGCCTGTGCCACCGCATCGACCTGGTAGCGGTATTTCGTGAAGCCCGCCCCCTTGAGGATGCGCTCGACCTGCAGTTCCTTCAGCATCGTCTTCTGGTGCTCGAGGTAGTTCTGCAGCACGAGGAAATACGCCTCGAACGGCGTCACCTCGGCGGCGACGGAACACTCCCTGAGGATCCTGACGAGGCGGTTGCGCGAGGCGTCGTCCGCCGTCAGCGGCACGGCGACGTTCCAGAGGTCGTCGAAATACCTCTGCACCTCCTCGTGGCCGAAGTCGCCGATCTGCACGTTCAGTTCGTCGCGGAGCTTGAGACCGGGTTCGGAGAAGTTGCTGGAACCCGTGATCCAGTATTTCCGGTTGCCGACCTGGCTGTCGTCCATGCCGAAGACGTAGAGCTTGGCGTGATTGGGGTCCCGCGTCTTGCGGATGTCGAGCCGCTTCGTCTCGATGAGGTCGATGAAGATGCCGACGCGCTCGTGGAACGCCTGGGAATCGACGGCGGCCGAGCCCAGGAGTTTCTTCATCGATTCGCAGAACCGCTCCTGAATCGCCTCGTTGGAATCCGCACCGCCCTTTCGGACGACCTCGACGAGCTGGCCGACGGCGAATTCGGCGTCCATGCCGACGAGAACGCGCATTTTCATCTGCGGGCGATCTCTGAGGGCCTCGGCAAGAACCTTGACGCCCGAGAAGTAGAAGAAACCGACAAGCATGTCGAGGGTGTCGGCGTGGCTCACGAGTTCGCTGAGGCGTTTTGCCAGCGTCGTCGCGCCGTCATTCAGTTGGTTGGTGATGAAGGCCATGACTGTGGTTTCCTTTCAGGGGGAGAGGGGGCGAGAGACGCGAGACGTGAGACGCGAGGCGATTGGGCACCGCGCCGCCGAGCCGAGCCGCGCCGCGCCGCCGCGCTGGGCCTCGCGCCGCCGCGCCGCGCCGCGCCGCCGCGCTGGGCCTCGCGCTGGGCCTCGAGCCGCCGAGCCGAGCCGCGCCGCCGCGCCGCGCTGGGCCTCGCGCCGCCGAGCCGAGCCGCCGCGCTGGGCCTCGAGCCGCCGCGCCGCGCCAAGCCGCCGCGCCGCCGCGCTGGGCCTCGCGTCTCTTGCCCGTCTCGCGTCTCGCGTCTCATGTCTCATGTCTCCCCACCCCCCTCGACGTAATTTCGGGTGCCGTTGCAATCCGGGTAGCCCGTGCAACTCCAGAACGGATTGCCCGCGTTGCGACCCTTTCTCGCGACCATCTTGCGCATGGCCTTGCCGCATTTCGGACACTTCGGCGCACCCGACGCGGCGACCTTCGCATCTCGCGTCT
>CAVDWI010000002.1:0-38657 GCA_963612485.1 Barnesiella intestinihominis | reverse complement strand
CGGGACCCGCCCGTGCGAGAGTAGGACGCCGCCGGCCTTTTTTCTTTTTTAGGCAGTACGAAATTTTACTACCCCCCTTTGCCTTTTTCGCGGCAGTATGGTATAATGCGCAGTGTGAAAAAATGTTCGCGAAAACTGAAGTATCATCGGATCCTGCTAAAGCTTTCCGGTGAGGTGCTTGGCAACAGGTCAACGGGCGAGTGCATCGACCCGAAGAACTTGGCCTTTATGGCTGAGCGGGTGAAGAAGATTCACGCGCTCGGTGTCGAGGTTGGGATTGTGCTCGGCGGCGGGAACATCTTTCGCGGGCTGACGGGTGCGGGCAAGGGCGTTGACCGTGTGGTGGGTGATTCGATGGGAATGCTCGCGACGATTATCAACGGGCTTGCGATGATGAACGCGCTTGAGGCGATTGGCGTCCCGACGAGGCTGATGACGGCGATTGAGATGCCGAAACTCGCCGAGCCATTCATCCAGCGCCGCGCCCTGCGCCATTTCGAGAAAGGGCGCGTGTGCATCTTCGCGGGTGGAACGGGCAATCCCTATTTTTCGACCGACACGGCAGCCGCGCTCAAGGCGAGCGAGATTGGCGCGGATGCGCTCCTGAAAGCGACGAAGGTCGATGGCATCTACACCGCCGACCCGAAGAAAGACCCGAAGGCGAAGAAATACGGCCAGCTCAACTACGAGACGGCAATCGAGAAGCGGTTGAAGGTGATGGATTCCGCCGCGTTCGCACTTTGCATGGATAACGGCATCCCGATTATCGTGTTCGACTTCTTCGACAAGGACGCGCTTGCGCGCGTCGTCTGCGGCGATTCGGTCGGCACGCTGGTCAGCAACAAGTGAACACCTACGATTTGACGAAACAAACTAACGAGCGAGAATAAAAGATATGGAAACGGTAAGTGAAGTTCTCAATGACGCACAGTCCAAGATTCAGAAGAGCTTTGACGCGCTGAAGCAGCAGTTCGCAGGATTGCGGACGGGCAAGGCGAGTCCGGCGATGGTCGACCAGATCAAGGTCGATTACTACGGCTGCCCCACGCCGATCAAGAACCTCGGCACGATTTCGACCCCGGAGCCGCGGCAGATTAAGATCACTCCGTTCGACCCGACCGTGCTGGACGGGATGAACAAGGCGATTCTCGCGGCGAACATCGGTGTCACGCCGCAGACGGATGGTAAGGTTCTGCGCATTACGGTTCCCGAACTGAACGAGGAGCGCCGCAAGGAGATTGTGAAGGTCGCGAAGACCCAGGCCGAGGCGCAGAAGGTCGCGATGCGCAACGTGCGCCGCGATGCGAACGACACCGTGAAGAAACTGGAGAAGGACAAGAAGATTTCCGAAGATGACATGAAGCAGGGGCTGGAGAAGATCCAGAAGGTGACGGATGACGGGATCGCGAAGATTGATGCCGAACTGAAGACCAAGGAAGCCGAAGTGATGGCCGTTTGAGGTCGGTGAGTCCATTTTAAACAACGAACAGGAGCAGGCGAACGATGGCAGAAGAAAATCCGATGAGCCCGATTAGCGCGGCGGAGCCGCCGAAGGCCGATCCGCTGGCGAAGCCGGTGTCGGCGCATGCGGCGACGTTGAAGTTGAAGCCCGTGATTCGCAAGCCCGGGGCGGACGGGGCGACGCAGACCGGGCTGAAGCCGGGGTTGAAGTTGCCGACGAAGCCGGCTCTTTCGACGGCGGGGTTGAAACTGCCGCCGAAACCGACGCTATCAACTGCGGGGCTGAAGTTGCCGACGAAGCCGGGTGGGACGGTGACTGGGCTGAAGCCCGGCGTCCGTCTGCCGCCGAAGCCGGGACTTGCCGCGAAGGGGATGAAACTCCCGACGCAGACGGGTCTGCGGCCGGCGATTCGCCCGCCCGCCGCACTCTCTGCGGCGACTCCGGAGGAAAAGCCCGCTGCAAAGCCGGAAGCGATGCCCGTTTCCGCCGCACCGAATCCCCCTGAGGCGACGAAGCCCCTGGAGGCCCTGAAGGTGGTGACGCAGAACCTGAAGAACATCACCGCGCCGATTCCCCAGCAGGCGATTCTCCACAAGACGGGAATTATCGCCGATCCGGGAGTGTCGGCGTCGCCCGCACCGGCCGCCGCAGCCGCCGCCACCCCGAATGCGGAACTGACGGAAGCGCAAAAGCAGGCGGCGAAGTCGAAGACCTCGCGCATCTCGCTTTCGGACGCGATGGGTGCGGCTCCCGTGTCGAATGATGCACCGATGAAGACGATTCGGATCAAGCGCCCCGTCGGGTTGCCCTCAACTCCGGGGGCCGCACCGAAACCGGCAGGGGCTTCGGATGCAACAAGTGAGTCCATCCCGTCTTTGAGCGCGGCGACCACCGTGGCGACTCCCGCCCAGCCGGGACCGAGCATCACGCAGCGCAAGACCCTGAAGATTTCGCGTCCGTCTGGCGTCGTCCGTCCGGCGGGTAAGTTCGGCGTGACGAAAACCGCTGCGACGGCGGCGGCTCCCGCCCCTGCGGCGGGTGACGAAGTCGCGGATATTCCCGACATCCCGAACCTTCCCCCGGTTGCGCCAGTTGCGGCTTCTGCGGACGGTGAGGCGGCGGTGACGGGTGCGTTCGCAATCGTCAGCCTGATTGCCCAGGTCGCGGCTTGCATCGCAATTGGAGCCCTCGCCTGGCTTCTTTACGTCGATACGACGACACCGATGTTCTGATGGCGGGTATGACGCGCTGGCGTGCACTTGTCAAGGCAACGGTTCTCGAGATTCTCGGAGAACCGTTTGTTTTGTTGCTGACGATTTCCGCCCTGGCCTTGGCCGTGCTGGCCCCCGCCTTCCATTATCACCAGTTCGGCGAACCTTCGCGCATGGCGCGGGATGCCGCGATTTCGGCACTGCTGTTGGGCGGTGGCGTTCTTGCGGTATTCGCGCCGATTCGCGTCTATCGGCGGGAGATTGAATCGGGGACGGTTCTCTCGGCCCTGGCGTTGTCCGTGTCGCGTCCGCTCTTCTTCTGTGCGAAGTTCGTCGGGTTGCTCGTCGCCTTTCTCGCGTTCGTCCTGACGGTCGGCGGCGTTTCGCTGACGGTTGTGAACGGTGCGGAAATTGGCGGGGAGATTGCCGCGGTTCGCGGGGACATCGCCCGGCTGTGGGGTCCATCGCTCGCGTGTGCGGTGGCGGTGCTCGTCCTGCCGATTGTCGTGGCGGCGGCGTTGAACCGCTTTGCCCGCTTCCGCTTCACACTCTCGGCGAATGTGATTGCCCTTGTTCTCGCGCTGGCGGGGACGGTCTACCGCTTCAATGCCGCGCTGGTTGGGCGGGTTCTCCCCGTCCTTCTGCTGGCGGCGATACCCTCGCTCGTGCTCCTTGCCGCCGCCGCCGCGTTTTCCGTGCGCTTCCGCGCCAACGCTGCCGCCGCGTTCGCGGCACTTGCCGCCGCCGCGTTTCTCCCGGCGCTCGGCAACTACTGCCTTTCGGACGCACTCGCGAACGGCGGTTCGGTTGGGGCGGGCTACTGCCTCTCGGCGGCGGCGGCGATTCTGCCCGCCGTCGGCGGACTTCTGCTTCTCGGCGTCGGGCTTTTCAACGGACGGGACATCTCATGAGCGACAAAGCCGTAATTCAACTTGAAAAGGTCACGCGAATCTTCCGTGACTTCTGGCTCAGGCCGACGGTGAAGGCCGTCGATGGACTCGACCTCACCGTACAGAGGGGCGAGACGTTCGGGCTTCTCGGACCGAACGGGAGCGGTAAATCGACGACAATCAAGATGATACTCGGACTGCTCGCGCCGTCCTCTGGCAAGGTCGAGCTCTTCGGACTTCCGCCGCGCACGGTCGCGGCGCGGGCGAAACTCGGCTATCTGCCCGAACTCAGTTATCTGCATCCGTTCCTGACGGCGCGGGAGACGCTCGCGTATTATGCGGGGCTGTGCGGCCTGAAGCGTTCCGTTGCCCGCGAGCGGGCGGAGGAACTTCTGCGGATGGTCAAGCTGGCGGACGTCGCGAACCGTCCCGTGGCGGGATTCTCGAAGGGCATGGCACGGCGCGTCGCCCTCGCCTCCGCCCTGATTGGAAAGCCCGAACTGCTGATACTCGACGAGCCGACTTCGGGGCTCGACCCCGTTTCGACGCGTGAGGTGAAGTTGCTCATCAAGGCGTTGGCGAAGAACGGGATGACGATCCTGATGACCTCCCACCTTCTCGCCGATGCGGAGGACGTGTGCGACCGCGTGATGATCCTGAACCGCGGGCGGGCGGTTGCGGAAGGCAAGGTCGCCGAGTTGGGCGAGTCGCTTGAGGACTTCTTCCTCGCGAAAGTTGGAGATGCCGATGAGTTCGTTCTGGCGGATTTTCTCGCTTGAGTTTCTTTCGCTTCTCCGGTCGAAGACGCTCGCGATGCTGCTGGGAGCCGCCGTCGCGTGGATGTTCGCCGCGCCGCGTCTGCTCGTCGCGGACGGCACGGCCGAGGGTGCGCGGCAGATGTGCCTGAAGTATTCGCTCGGCGGAGTCGTTGCGCTTCTTTCCGTGACGCTCCTCGCCTCCGCCACGAGCGCGATTGCCCGCGAGCGCGCTGCGAAGCGTCTGCAACTAACGATGGTGCGACCCGTGCGGTTTTTTACGATTGCGCTCGGCAAGATTGCCGCGCTTTCCGTCGCGGGTGCGCTCGTGCTCGGCGTGGCGACCGGCATCGAGGCGGCGCGGCAGGATCTGTCGCGCCCGTGCCGGCATGTGATTGCGCCCGTCCTGCCCAGCCCGCGCGAGGAGGCGGAGAAGATGTACGAGATGTATATGCGAAGTCCCGAAACGCCCGAAGAGGTGAAGAAGGCGAAGAAGGCGGTCGTCCTCCGCCTCCTGACCCAGCGGGCCGTCGATCACTACCAGACGATTCCGACGAACGCCGTGGCGACGTGGAAGATGGCGGCGTTGCCGTCCGCCCAGTCGAGGGAGGGGCTTGCCGTGCAAATGCGGTTTTCGAGCGCATTTGACATGCGCTCGGACGTGCGCGGAACGCTCGTCTTCGGCGACCGGGCGGGAGCCGTGAGCAACATCACCCAGGCGGTCGTCGCGTTCCCGCTCGACGCGGTTGCCGCCCAGACGAACGGCGTGAACGAACTCTCGTTCGCGAACGAGGGCACGGCGACGGTGATGCTCCGTCCGCGCCGCGACCTCAATCTGCTCGTTCCGGCGGACGGCTTCGGCTGGAATCTCCTGCGGGCGTATGCCGAACTGCTCGGCCTTCTCGTGCTGCTGATTTCGCTCGGCGTGTTCCTGGGGGCGGGCTTGGGACAAGCCCCGGCGCTCTTCACGGCAATCGTGATTCTCATCCTGAGCGAGGTCAGTCCGAGCATCATCGACCAGTATCCGGACGAACTCGAGACGAACGCGGCGGACAGAATCGGGCTGACGATTACGCGGTTCGTCGCCGAGGCGACGCATCCGTTCAGTACGCTCACGCCGCTGACGAAACTCGCCGACGACGAACGGATTGAGACGCGGGAAGTCGTCCGCACGGGGTGTGCGAACTTCGTCATCCTGCCGATTGTCTTCGCGCTTCTCTCGGCGGCGGTTCTGCCGCGCAAGGAGAACGGCGCAACCTGAAACCGACTTAACGGAAAACGAACGAAAGAATCCAAACAATGAACGAGATACCCTACAAGACCTATCTGAGCGAAGACGAACTGCCGACGGCGTGGTATAACATGCGGGCGGACATGAAGCAGAAGCCCGCGCCGCTCCTCAACCCGGCGACGCTGAAGCCCGTGACGGCGGAGGAACTCGAGCACGTCTTCTGCCGCGAATGCGTGAAGCAGGAATTGGACGACACGACGCCCTTCATCCCGATCCCCGCCGCCGTGCGCGACTTCTACAAGATGTACCGTCCGTCGCCGCTCGTGCGCGCCTACTTCCTCGAGAAGGCGCTCGGTACGCCCGCGAAGATCTACTACAAGTTCGAGGGCAACAACACCTCCGGCTCGCACAAGCTCAACAGCGCCATTGCCCAGGCCTACTACGCGAAGGCGCAGGGGCTGACCGACGTGACGACCGAGACGGGCGCGGGGCAGTGGGGCACGGCGCTCTCGATGGCGAGCGCGTTCTTCGGGCTGAACTGCCACGTCTACATGGTGAAGTGCTCCTACGAGCAGAAGCCGTTCCGCCGCGAGGTGATGCGAACCTACGGTGCGGACGTCACCCCGTCGCCCTCGATGACGACCGAAATCGGGCGCAAGATCAACGAGGAGCATCCCGGCACGACCGGCTCGCTCGGCTGCGCGATTTCCGAGGCGGTCGAGGCCGCGTCGAAACTGCCGAACGCCCGCTATCTGCTCGGCAGCGTCCTGAACCAGGTCTGCCTGCACCAGTCCATCATCGGGCTTGAGACGAAGGCCGCGCTCGACAAGCTCGGCGTTCATCCCGACGTGCTCATCGGGTGCGCGGGAGGCGGCTCGAACCTGGCGGGACTGATTGCGCCGTTCATGGGGCAGATCCTGCGCGGCGAGGATAACTACCGCATCATCGCCGTCGAGCCGTCGAGCTGTCCGTCGTTCACACGTGGCAGATACGCCTACGACTTCTGCGACACGGGGCGCGTCTGCCCCCTGCAGAAGATGTATACGCTCGGCAGCGGCTTCATCCCGTCCCCGTCCCACGCGGGCGGACTGCGCTACCACGGCATGAGCGCGACGCTCTCCGAACTCTACGCCCAGCATCTCATCGAGGCGCGGGCGGTCGAGCAGTCGAAGGTCTTCGAGGCGGCGACGCTCTTCGCCCGCACCGAAGGCACGCTCCCCGCGCCGGAGTCCTCCCACGCCATTCGCGTGGCGATTGACGAGGCGCTGCGCTGCAAGGCGGAGGGCAAGGCCGAGACGATCGTCTTCGGCCTCACGGGCACGGGCTACTTCGACATGGTCGCCTACGGCAAGTTCAACGACGGCACGATGAGCGACTACGTCCCGACGGACGACGATCTCGCGAAGGGCTTCGCCTGTCTGCCGAAGGTCTGAAAGGACGGGGCGCGGGTGTGAAGGTTCACTTCACGGGCATCGGCGGCGTCGGGATGGCCGCGCTCGCGTTCCTTATGAAGGAGCGCGGGCACGAGGTGTCGGGCTGCGACCTGCGCCCGACGCCACGCACGAAGTGGCTTGAGGGGTTCGGCATCCCCGTGCGGTTCGGCCATGCGGCGGAACACGTCGCGGGCGCGGACTGCGTGGTGATGACCCCCGCCGTGCCGCAGGCGAATCCCGAACGCCGCGAGGCCGCCGAACGCGGCATCCTGCGCTTTCGCGGCGAAATGCTCGCGGAAGTCGTGAACGGATGTGACGCTGTCGCCGTCTGCGGTTCGCACGGCAAGACGACGACCTCGACCTTCGCGGCGAAACTCCTGCTCGCCCTCGGCGAGCGCGTCGAGTGGGCGATCGGCGGCGAAACGGGGGCGTTCCCCGTCGCCGGGTGCGAAGGCCCGGCGGCGCGTCCGCCCGTGCTGGTCGTGGAAGCGGACGAAAGCGACGGCACGCTCGCACTTTACCACGCACGGACGCTCGTCGTCACGAACTGCGAATACGACCACCCCGACCATTTCAAGACGCCCGAGGCGTATGCCGCCTGCTACGCGACGGCGAAGGAACAGGCGGGAACGGTCATCGAAAGCGAAACTCTGCCGCCGCTCGGCTTCGTCGAGTTGCTGAACCTCGCGCCGCACAACAGGAAGAACGCCCGCGCCGCCGTTGAAGTCGCCCTGCGGCGCGGCCATTCGGCGGACGCCATCGCGGCGGTTCTGCCGCGTGTCGTCGCGGAACTCCCCGACCGCCGTTTCCAGAAGTTGCGCGAGGGGGTCTACACCGACTACGCCCACCATCCGACGGAAATGGCTTGCGCGGTTTCAATGGCGCGGGCAGTCTGTCGAGGCAAGTTGCGCGTTCTTTTCCAGCCGCACCGCTATTCGCGCACGAAGGCGCTGCTCGCTGACTTCCCCGCCGCGTTCGCCGGGGCGGACGAGGTGATTCTCTGTCCGACCTACGCGGCGTTCGAGAAACCCGTGGAGGGGGGCGACATTGCGGATCTCTACGCGGAATGCCGCGCACGGGGCGTGCCCGTCAAGTTGGCGCGTTCGTGCAAGGAGGCGTGGGGTCATGCTCGGCTCGTGATGCGAGAAGGGGACATTGCGCTATTGCTCGGCGCGGGCGACATCATCGACCTCGCGCCGCTCGTGCGGTCGTGGATGCCCCCGACCGAGAAGCGAATCTGGATTGGCGCGGGATCGAACACGTGGAAGAGCGACCTTCAGACGGGCGAGGTCTACGTGAAGACCGAGGGACCCGCGGGTCAGCCGGGCGCAAGTCTCGGCATTCCGTGGATGGCCGGCATTCCCGGCACGGTCGGCGGCTGGATCCGCATGAACGCGGGCGCGTTCGGTCATTCGATTTCCGAAGTGATTGCGCGGGTCAAGGTGGATGGCGTCTGGCGTTCGGCGGAGGACTGCGGCTTCGCCTACCGCCATTCGGACATCACGGGCGAGATTCAGGACTTCGTGCTGAAGCCCCTGTCCGACAATGCGGCGGCAACGGACGCGGCGGACTACCTGTCGCGGCGAAAGCGGTTTCCGCCGGGGACGAAGGGAAGCGTCTTCAAGAATCCGCCCGGCGATTTCGCGGGACGGCTTCTCGAGGCGGCGGGGGCGAAGGATTTGCGCGTCGGCGGCGCGACGGTCTGGTCGGAACACGCGAATGTCATCGTTTCGGGGGCGGATGCTACCGCATCGGACTTCCTCGCGCTCGCCCGGCTCATGCACAATCGCGTCTATTTCCGCTTCGGCATTTCGCTCAAACCCGAAGTCTGCGGACTCAGCGTCTCCCTTTGAGGCAGGAAACTCCAGGCGGCTGCGAGAAGTGCCATCTTATGTGTGTGGGGGTTTGAACAAAGCAAGAGGACGGGGAATCCCCGTCCTCTTGCTTCTTGCGTTGCCGTTCAGGTTCAGTCGGCGAGTGAGACCGCCGGGGCGAGCTTCTCGAAGAGCCCGACGGGGGCGGTGTAGCCGCTCGTCGCCTTCTCGAGTTCCGCACGAACCGTCGGGAAGCGCGTCGCCATCCAGTAGTCGAGCGCGACTTCCTTCGCGCTTTCGGGCAGTTTCGCCGCGAAGCGGATGAGAAGCGCCGCGACAATCACGGCAATCGCCGCGTCCACGAGCTTGCGGGCGTGGAGGTCGTGGTAGGCCTTGCCGTCGGAGTGTCCGTGGACATACTGAACCGCCGCTTCGAGTTCGCCGTTGAGTTTCTCGACTTCGGCGAGTTTGCCCTTGAGCTGTTCGCTGAGGTCAACGCCCTCGAGAATGTCGGCGACGACGTCCTTCACGAGTCCACCCATCACGCCGGCAATCGCGGCGATCACCTGAAGTTGCGAAGTTCCTTCGTAGATCGTGGTGATTCGCGCATCGCGCAGATACCGCTCGACGGGGTAGTCCTTCATGTAGCCCGAACCGCCGAGCACGGCAACCGCGCCGTTCGAGACGCGCATGGACATCTCGGAGGCGTAATACTTCGCCATCGGCGTGAGCATCTTGTTGAAGGCGGAGTAGCGTTTCATGCGCGTACGCACCGCCGGGGCTTCGGGCGAACCCTTCAGACCCTCGAACTTGCGCGTCAGACCCGTCTCCATATCCACGCACTTCGACGAATAGTAGGCGAGCGCACGGGCCGCCTGCAGATCGACGGACATATCGGAGAGGAGTTCGCGGAGCGCCGGGAAGCAGTCGATCGTCTGGCCGAACTGGCGGCGGCTCGCGGCGTAGTCACGCGCCGCACGGTAGGCGGCCTCGCCAATGCCCGTGCCCTGCGCGGAAATGCCGACGCGCGCACCGTTCATGAGCGCCATCACGTAGGTGATCAGTCCGCGCTTGCGCTGGCCGATCAGTTTCGCCGGGGCGTTGTTGAAGACGAGTTCGCAGGTTGGCGAGCCGTTGATGCCGAGCTTGTGCTCAAGGCGGCGAACCTTCACCTGCGGACACTTCTCGACGAGCAGACAGCTAAGTCCGCGCCCGTCGGAGAACTCCGGCTCGGTGCGGGCCAGCACGAGAAGCACGTCGCCGCAGCCGTTCGTGATGAAGCGCTTCACGCCGTTCACGAACCAGTTGCCGTTCTCGTCCTGGTAGGCCATCGTCTTGACGCTCTGCAGGTCGGAACCGGCGTCCGGCTCGGTGAGCACCATCGCGCCCGTATACTCGCCCGAAACGAGTTTCGGAATATACTGCTTCTTGATGTCCTCGGAGGCGAACATGTTGATTGTCTCGGCAATGCCCTGAAGACCGAACATGTTCATCAGCGAGGCATCCGCACGGGAGACGATGTCGTTCGCGGCGGTGAGAATCGTGCAGGGCATATTGAGCCCGCCCAGGTAGTAGGGGATCGTCACGCCGAGAATGCCCGTCTTGCCGTAGAGCCTGATGGCGAGGTCGATGCCCGGCGCGTAGGTCACGCTGCCGTCCTCGTTGAGGACGTTGCCGACCTTGTCGGTCTCCTCGGCGGTCGCCGCGATGCGGTTGCCCGCCACGTCGCCGCACACGTCAAGCGCACGCTTGTAGTTGTCGATCGCGTCCGCCGAATCGACGGGGGCGAAATCGTATTCCTTCGTGAAGCGGAAGCCCTCCTCGAAGAGTTCGGCGACTTCGCTCAGGTCGAGCGCGTCAATCGTCGCGGCGATGTCCGCATTGTCCTTGTAGAAATTACTCATCTTACTGGGCCTTTCCCTTGATGGCCTTGATCATTTTCGGAATGACGACGTTCAGGTCGCCGACGATGCCGTAGTGCGCGACCTTGAAGATTGGCGCGTCCTTGTCGGTGTTGATGGCGATGATCTTCGCCGAATCCTGCATACCCGCGAGGTGCTGAACCGCACCCGAAATGCCGCAGCTGATGAAGAGCGCGGGGCGAACGGTGACGCCGGTCTGCCCAATCTGGCGCTCGTGCTCGCAGTAGCCGAGATCGACCGCCGCACGGCTGCCGCCGACTGCCCCGCCCAGCGCGTCCGCGAGGTCGTGGAGAAGCTTGAAGTTCTCCTTCGAGCCGACGCCTGCGCCGCCCGCGACGATGATGCGCGAACCCTTCAGGTTGACGGACGAATGGCGGCGCACGATGTCGAGAACCTCAACGGGAATCTCGACGCCCGCGAGATGCGAGTCGTGGCGGACGACTTCGCCCGTCGCGCCCGGCTTCGGGTCGAGGGGCTTCATCACGCCCTCGCGCACGGTCGCCATCTGCGGCCAGTGGCGGGCGTTCACGATCGTGGCGATGATGTTGCCGCCGAACGCCGGACGAATCTGCTGGAGGACGTTGTGGAAGGTCTCCTTCGTCTTGCGGTCCTCGTAGTCGCCGATCTGCAGGTCGGTGCAGTCGGCCGTCAGGCCGCAGCGAAGTGCGGAGGCGACGGCCGGCGCGAGGTCGCGGCCCATGTGCGTCGCGCCGAAGATGACGATCTGCGGCGAACATTCCTTGATGAGTTCAACGAATGCGTGGCGGTACGCCTTGCCGCGGAAGACCGCGAGTTTCGGGTCTTCGACGAGGTGCACCTTGTCCGCCCCCGCTTCGAACAGCTGCGCGGCGAGGCCTTCAACCCCGTTGCCCAGCAGAACCGCCGCGAGCTTCACGCCCAACTTGTCGGCGAGTTCGCGCCCCTTCCCGAGCAGTTCGCGCGGAACGTCGCTCAGCTTGCCGTCTTCCTGTTCGGCAAATACCCAGACTTCTCCTTGTGCTCTATCCATAAATCACTCCTTATCCAATGGTGTGGTCGGCGATGAGTTCGCCCACCAGCGCATTGACGCCCGCGTCATCGGCGGAATATTCCTTGTAGTCGCCGCCCGCGAGAACGACCGACACGATCTTGTTCACGCTCGTCGGACTGCCCGCGAAGCCGCAGCGGTCGGCCTCCGCGCCGATGTCGTCGCACGAAAGCTGCCCGATTGCGAGGTCGCCCTCGAGCGCCGTGCCACCGTTCTCGACGGCCGCCTTTGCCTTCTTGTACTTCATCACGCGCTTCACGTCGAACGGACGCAGCTCGCCGAACTTCTCGGTCACGGTGAAGAGCGCGGGCAGTTTCACGCGGTCTTTCTCGATGCCCGTGCCGATGTCGCGTGTCGCAATCGCGCAGTCCCCGTCGAGTTCAAGCCCCTCGAGGTAGGTAATCGCGGCGAAGTCGAGTTTCTCGGCAATCTGCGGCCCCACCTGGGCGGTATCGCCGTCAATCGCCTGCCGTCCGCAGAAAACGAGGTCGGGATTGAACTTCTTCACGGCCTGAGAGAGGATGTAGCTCGTCGCCAGCGTGTCGGAACCGGCCGCCTTGCGGTCGGTCACGAGATACGCCTTGTCCGCGCCGCACATCAGGGCCTCGCGGAGGATCGCGCATGCGGCGGGAAGCCCCATCGCAATCGCCGTCACGGTTCCGCCGTAGGTTTCCTTCACGCGAAGCGCCGCCTCGAGGGCGTTGCGGTCTTCAGGATTGAAAATTGCGGGCAATGCCGCACGGTTGATCGTGCCATCGGCCTTCATGGCCTCGCCCGTCACCTTCTTCGTATCGGGTACCTGCTTGATGCAGACCACGCAGTTATAGCCGCCTTCGCGACCTGAAATGCTCGTTTTCATGGCGATATTATACCATATTCTGTGAACGCATTGACTTTGCTCGGCGAAAAAGAGTAAAATATGCCGTTTTCTGACGGAAAGAAGGATTCATACAGATGAAGCAGATTGGCGTTGGTATACTCGGATTCGGGACGGTTGGCGCAGGTGTCGCGGACGGGCTGTTGAAGCACCGCGACGTCATGGCGAAGCGTCTCGGCGTGGACATTGTCTTGCGGAAGATTGCCGACCTGGACATTACGACGGATCGCGGGGTCCCCGTGCCGGAGGGCGTGCTGACGACGGACGCGAAGAGCGTGATTGCCGACCCCGAAGTGCAGATTGTCGTCGAGACGATTGGCGGCACGGGCATCGCCAAGACATTCGTTCTTGACGCCCTCGCCAACCACAAGTGCGTGGTGACGGCGAACAAGAAACTGCTGGCGGAATACGGGAAGGAAATCTTCGACACGGCGGCTCAGAACAACGTGGACATCTACTTCGGGGCTTCCGTCGGCGGCGGCATCCCGATTATCCGCGTTCTCCGCGAAGGCCTGGCCGGGAACGGGATCGAATCCATCCACGGCATCCTGAACGGCACGTGCAACTACATTCTGACGCGGATGGAGAACGAGGGGCTGCCGTTTGACGAGGTCTTGCGCGACGCGCAGAAACTCGGCTACGCCGAGGCGAACCCCTCGCTCGACATCGATGGCTTCGACACGGCTCACAAGGCCTGCATTCTCGCCGCGCTGGCGTATGGCTTCCAGCCGAAGGTTGAGGAAGTCGACGTGAAGGGAATCCGCAATCTCGCCGGGGACGACGTCCGCTACGCGGCGGACTTCGGCTACCGCATCAAGCTTCTTGCGCGTGTTGCGCGTGTCGGCGACGAGGTGGAGGTCGGCGTCGGGCCGACGCTCGTGCCGATGACGCACATGCTCGCCTCGGTGAACGACGCCTTCAACGCGGCGTGGGTGAAGGGCGACATGAGCGATTACACGATGTATTACGGACGTGGCGCTGGTCGTGCGCCGACGGCCTCGACGGTTGTCGGCGACATCGGCGACATCGCCCGCAACCTCGCGCACGGCGAGACGCGATACGCCCGCGCCATCCCCAACTATGCGGAGGGCAAGGTCAAACTCCGTGCGGCGGGTGAGATTTCATCCTCCTTCTACCTGCGCTTCAACGTGACGGACAAGCCGGGCGCGTTCGGTCAGATTGCAACGGCGCTCGGTGCGCACGGCGTGTCGATTTCGGCGGCCTCACAGAAGGCGGCGGGGACGGACGGGTTCGCCCCGGTCGCCGTGCTGACCCACGAGGCGAAGACGGCCGACCTGACGGCGGCGCTCGCGGAAATCGCGAAGTCGGGGCTGATCGCCGGCGAGCCGGTTGCGCTTCGCGTCCTTTGAGATTGCAGGGCATTTGAGAATTCGAGAAAACGATGAAAGTCTGTAAGTTTGGTGGTAGTTCGCTCGCCAATGCGGCGCAGCTCAACAAGGTAATCGACATCGTTCTGGCGGATCCGACGCGGCGAATCGTGGTCGTTTCCGCCCCCGGCAAGCGGCATTCGGGCGATACGAAGGTGACGGATCTGCTGATTGCGCTCGCGAACGCGGCACTTGCGGGGGAGAACACCGACCGCGCCTATGGGGCCGTGGTCGAGCGCTATGCGGGAATCGCGACGGAACTGAAGCTCGGTGACGAAATCGTCCACGAGATTGAGAACGACCTGCGTAGCCGTCTCGCCCAGCGCGACCAGCTGTCGGCGGCAGAGTTCATGGACTTGATGAAGGCGGCGGGCGAGGACGACAATGCGAAACTCGTGGCGGTCGCGTTCACGGCTCGCGGACGCAAGGCGCGGTATGCGAGCCCGCGTGAGACGGGGATGGTGCTGATGGGCGAGTTCGGCGATGCCACGCTCGACCCGTCCAGCTACTCCACGCTCTCCCGTGCCTTCTCGAACTTCGACGGCATCGTCATCTACCCCGGCTTCTTCGGCTATACGAAGGAGGGTAAGGTCGCCACCTTCCCGCGCGGCGGCAGCGACATCACCGGCTCGATTCTCGCGGCGGCGGTCTGCGCCGACGTCTACGAGAACTTCACCGACGTGGACTCCGTCTACCCGGTCGATCCGCGCATCGTCCCCGAAGTGAAGGACGGCGAGGGCATACCGACGATGACCTACCGTGAGATGCGCGAACTCGCCTACGCGGGCTTTGGCGTGTTCAACGACGACGCGGTGATTCCCGCCGTACGGGCGCGAATCCCGATTAACATCCGCAACACGAACCATCCGTCCGAACCCGGCACGATGATCGTGCAGTCGCGGCGGGTCGTGCCCGGCACGGTGGTCGGCATCGCCTCGCAGGACGACTTCTGCAACATCGTCGTCGAGAAATACCTGATGAACCGCGCCATCGGCTTCGGTCGTCGCCTTCTCCAGATTCTCGAGGACGAGCACATTGCCTACGAGCATATGCCTTCGGGCGTGGACTCGCAGTGCGTCGTCGTGAAGGGCGTAAATCTCCCGAAGGAGAAAGAACGCCGCGTCGTGCAGTCGATTCGCCGCGAACTCGAGCCGGACAGCGTGGCGGTCGAGCGCGACATCACGATCATCATGATTGTCGGCGAAGGCATGTGCTATACGCCGGGTATGTTCGCGAAGGCGTGCCTCGCGCTCGCCTCGGCGGGCATTTCGATGTCGATGGTCAATCAGGGTTCGAGTGAAGTCTCGTTCATGATTGCCATCCGCCAGCAGGATCGCGACGCGGCGGTTCGCGCCCTCTACAAGGCGTTCTTCGGCCGCTGAACGAAATCCGCTGTCTGAAAAAGGAAGACCCCGATGCGCCACGCGGCGTATCGGGGTCTTTTGGCGAACGGATTTGCAATCAGTGAATCTCGATCTTCTTCGCCTGCATTTCGGCGCGTTTCTTCACCACGACCGTCAGCACGCCGTTCTCCAGTTTCGCGGTCAGTGCGGCGGGGTTTGCAAGTTCGGGCAAGTCGGCGCTCATCGCGTAATTCTGCCGCTCGAATTCCGCCGCGACCTGCTTGAACCCGGCTGGGTTCTGGTATTTCGCGTGCGTCTTGAGCGTGAGAGTCTTGCCCTCGACATGCAACTCCGTCTCATCCTTGCCAATGCCGGGGATTTCGATCCTGAGTTCGTATTCGTCCGGCCTTTCCGAAAGCACCGCTGTCGGAACCACAAATTTCTCTTCGTTCATCTTGAGTCTCCTTTCCTTCTTATAGATGGTATACGTTCAGCCCTGAATGGCGATGTGCCTCACGCCGTCGGCTTCCGCCTTCGGCAGTTCGATGCGCAGAATGCCGTTCTCGAACTTCGCGTTCGCCTTGTCGGCGTTCACGCGGAAGGGCAGTTCCAGTCGGCGGCTCCATGCGGGGCGCGTCTCGACGGGCTTGCCGGTCTTCGCGTCGGTCTCCTCGGCGGGCCTGTCGGCCACGACGACCGCCTGGGGTTCGAGGGTAAGCGTCACGTCCTTCGCCGTTTTTCCGGGCAGTTCCAGGTCGATAATCACTGCGTCATCGTCCAAGAACACGTTCACGGGCGGGAAGCGTCCGGCGGCGCGAGCCCTCATGCTTCTGAATGCGCGGCTGTTCGCATCGAACAGCTCATCCAGAAAGCCCCACGGATCCATATTCATCAATGTGTTCATATCTTGAACTCCTTTCATTTCGTTTGTTTCAACATCAAACGAATGAGCAGAGCCCGTGCCAACGGCAAATCGACCGAATATGGCGGAGCGGATGTGACAAACTGTCCCGAAATGGGACAAAATGATTCTATAAAACGGGATAAGGGTAAGGGAGGAATTCCGCCGTGAGTTTTGGTATAATGTGGGCGTGAAAAGCTCAAATGAAAAGTTCATCAAAGGGGAAAAGCCGCTCGTCGAGGGCCTCGGGCGGGCGTTCCTCTGCCGCAACTACCGCCCCGACCTCGCCAAGTGGCAGACTGCCGACCCGCTCGGCTACCCCGACGGCTGGAATCAACTCGCATATTGTAGGAATGGAGTAACGGACTATGTGGATTTATATGGTGCGTATGCTCGATGTGTATTTAAGATTTCAGATGCGGTGTTTGCAATGAGGGATGATAAGACTGGGAAAATGCTTGGGGTTACTGCCTATTCTGGCGATATGAATCTTGCTCATCAGTGGATAGCAAGTGGCGTTTTGCCATTGGGTCTTTGGTATATAATTGCACATCCAGGTGCGGAAAGATTCCAGTTGTGGTATGCAGGCGACAGTAAACTTGATGACATAGCTGAAGGTCCAAATGGGGCTGTTAGGACACATATTCGACTGGTCATTGCTCCGGCCTCTGCGTCGCATGGGTGTATTTGTCTTGACGATGAGGATAGCAACTCTTCGGAGATTATGAGAATCTTAAAAAATACTGCTTACGAGTGGAAACGTCTACAATTTGCAGTAGTTCCGGAATTCTTACGCCAAACTCCATCAATCGGCATTTGAGTGACAAGTTCGGCCTTCAATGGCAAAAATGGTTGTGGGAAAAGAAGTCGTTATGAGAAGGATATGTTTCATGGTTGTCGCTTTTCTGTTTGTTTTCTGTGCTGGCTTTGGAACTTCTATGCTTCTGCACAGCCGGAAACGAAGCGAACGGAACAAGTCCATACTCATTTGTGCAAAAACAATTCCTCGAGAATTGCGCGACTTGGAGTCAAAGCATTCCTCTGAAATGGATGCCTATCTTGGCAATCTTGAAACGCACATGAGAGAAATTGTCTTTCGGGCGAATAGGTCGCGTCAATTAAAATAGCCGCTGCCGATATTGCCAAGAAAGTTATCCATGGAATTCACGTGCGGAGAGTGGGTGCGGCAGGGGTTCGGGTTCGCGAACCCGAACCACGCGGCGGCATTCCTTTGCGCCGCGCTGCCGTTCTGCTGGGGGTGGGCGCGTCACCGCTGGCTCGGACGCATCCTCTCCGCCGTGTTCGTCATGGAGTAGGAGACCCTGACGGAGACGAGTCTCGACGCAAACTGTCGCGAAGAGGGACGAAATGGACGCGCAAGAGGCTCTCGGAGGGCATCTGTCAGATGCAGAAGTCCATCGCGGCGGCCTCATCGGGCGAACGGTCGAGGATTTTCGCAAGGGTGACGCGGGCAAGCACGTTCATAAATCCGGTGTTGACATCCGACCAGATCTGCCGCGCAAGGCAGTTTGGCTTGCGCGGACAGCTGTTTTCCGCATCCGACAGGCAGTCGAGGATGGCGAGAGGACCTTGCATCGTCTCGACGACCTTGAGCAGGGTGATGTCTTCGGTCGAGCGTGCGAGACGAAAGCCGCCGCCCGAACCGCGCACCGAGCGAATCAGCCCCGCTTCGCGCAGGGGAATGACGAGCCGAGAGATGAACTTCTCCGAAATGCGCTGCGCCTTGGAGATCTCGGCAATCGAGCGCGGCTTCGCATCGCGGGTGTGCGCGGCGACATCGAGCAGAATGCGCAGTCCGTAGCGGGTTTTTGCCGACACCTTGAGCCCGCGCTGGGCGCAGGACGAAGTCTTTGAAATCGTATTCGCTTGTTTTTTCATTTTACCTGTCACGGTTGGAGAACGGAGATTTTATCATATTCCCATGTGGCTGTTCGCCAAGCGTTCGAACGCGGGATTCCTCATCCTTATTGAGGACTTCGACGAGATAGGGGGCGTGTCCGCCGCGGCAGAAGAGACCGTGCACCGCCCCCGCCCCGTCCGTCGATATCACGTCGTGGATGAGCCGAATCATGGGCTTCGTGATGCGAAGGCCGGGGATGAAGACGGGGATGCCCGGCGGATACGGAACGAGAAACTGCGAGGCGATGCGTCCCTCGGCTTCGTCAATCGGCACGAGTTCGCCGTCGCAGAGCGCGGCGTCGTGCGGCAGGACGACGGCCTGACCCGAAACCGCCTCAATGACGGATTGCGCGGCGCACTTCTCACGGCGGCCGTTCGACCGTGCGGACGCGGCGGGCGAACCGATGAGCCGCTTGTACTGGCGGCAGACGCGGAAGAGATACTCGAAATGCTCCTCCACCGTCCCCGCCGTGACGAGGAAGAGAATCGTCGTCGCGCTCGCCTTTTCCCAGCGGATGTGCGCCTTGAGAAGCATCTTGCGGAAGGTTGCGCACGCCTTTGGCGAACGGAGCATGAGGACGATCTTGAGCGGATCCTTCATGTAGCCCTGCCCACGCCAGTCGAAGCCCTTTCCGGCGATTTCGTCGAGCCCGGCGAAACAGGCGTTCTCCGGCAGTCCGCATTCGTCCGCCACGCGCTTGCGGAACGCCGCCGCCCAGCGGATGCGCTCGTCGATGACCTTCAGACCCTCGAGGCGCATCTGAACGCCCGCCACGTCCAGCGCCGCAAGGAAGGGATAATGGGGCGACGTCGAGTGCCAGTAGCGCAGGAACTCGTGGAGGTCGTGGGAGAACTTCTCGTAACTGCCGCGCCCGTGCAGCGCGAAGCGGCGGCGCAGCCATCGGAAGGACGGCGACGAGTCGTCCTCGAGAAGTTGCTTGAAGCGGGTCGAGACGTGGATCATCGAGGCCTGCGAAAACGCCGCGAGCGTCTTGTGGGTGGACTGCACCGCGAAATGCGCCCCGCACGTCTCGTTCACCGCGTTGTAGCGCACGGCGTCGCCGCCCCCGCGCCCGAACGTGTAGTAGGGATGGAAGTTCAGATAGGCCGCCCACGCCTCGTCCGCATAGAACAACACACCCGCCTTCTCGCACTGTCGCGCAATCTCCCACACGGGATAGAGGATTCCCTCGTAGGTGCAGGTCGTGAGGATCAGGAGACGCGGACGCTCCGCCTCGGAGGCGACGTGGGCTTCCAGCGACTTCTTCACATCCTCCAGCGCAACGGGCCCCCACACGCCGAGACTCGCATTCCAGTGGGCGGGCAGATAGCGCGGCACGGCCCCCGACGTGACGACGGCGTGGTGGACGCTCTTGTGGCAGTTGCGGTCGATGAGGACGACTTCGCCCGGCCGCAGGAGCGTCATCAGCATCGCCTTGTTCGAGGTCGATGTCCCGTTCGTGACGTAGCAACTCTGCGCCGAGCAGAAAATTTCGCTCGTCAGTTTCTGCGCCTCGGAAAGCGGCGTTCGCGCCTCGGGGCTGGAAAGGTCGCCGAGAGGCTCGACCGAGACGGAGAGGTCGGTGCGGAAGATCGTGCCGCCGAACGCCGCGTAAAAGCCGGCGAGGAACGGCGAATCCTCGAAGGCGCGGCCGCCGTTGTGTCCCGGCGTATGCCAGTTCGTCCCCGCCTTCACCTGCACGTACTGGCGCAGGGCGGTCGCGAAGCGCGGCATCCAGAAACTCTTGAAGAGATGAACGATGCGCTCGTGGTGCTTCGACGGACGCTCGAAGACGACGGCATCCTTCTTGATCCACCGCCGCGCCGGAAGCGCGATGTCGCCGCGTCCGGGATGCGTGAGAACGACCTTCGGAATCGCCGGGAAGAAGAGCTTCAGCCAGTCGCGCAAGTCCTTGCCCGCGACGGACTGTCCGATGAAGTCGTCGTCGATGAGAAACAGGCAGCAGGCGCGACCGAGTTCCGTCAAAACGCCGCGTGAACCGCCGCTCGTGAAGAGCGTCTTCGCGAGCCCCTCCACCGAGTTCGTCGCCGTCAGGCGAAGCGGCGGATAGTCCTGCGGACCGCGCATGTCGAACGTCTCTCGGCAGAACTCGCGGAAGGCGTCGGCAAGGCCGTATTCGATAACGGGTAGACGCTTTGAGTCCACGCGGCTTGGCTTATGCAGGTAAACGACAGTCAGAGATCTGAACATGGGAAGTGGGTTTAGCGAAAACCGAGTATCTTGTGCAGTTGCACGGAAAGCGACCAGCCGTCCAACTCCGAGAGGACGGCCTTTGCGGTGGCGAAGTCGATCGCTCCGTCGCGTTCGCACGGTGAAACGTAGTAATCCGTCGCGGCAATCCTGCGCCGCACGGACTTGCAGAAATCGGTGACCGTCTCGGACGAGACGACGACGCGCACTTCGTCCGCCCGCGTGAGCGCGAGGCGGTCGGGGAACTCCGCCTTCGGCGAACAGGCGACGTAGTCGAGAAATCCGAGCCAGTCCGGCTCATTCGTCCCGTTCGTCTCGACGGCAATCCAATAGCCCTTCGCCTTCAGCGCGGCGATCAGTTCGGGCATTTCGCCGACGAGCGTTGGCTCGCCGCCCGTGAGAATCACGCTCCTTGCGCGAAATCCACCGACTTCCTTCACGAGGTCGTCGAGCGAAAGCGAGAAGTGCCGCGCCCGGTCGGTGTCGCACCACGGACAGGCGAGATTGCACCCGGCGAAACGGATGAATACGCAGGGACGTCCCGAATTGCGGCCCTCGCCCTGCATCGACTCGAATATCTCAACGAGGTCGTACATTACGAGACCTTCGCATCCTGCATCGCCTTCACGAGGCTCACGCCGTAGATCGCCGCCGTCTCGGCGCGAAGAATCGCCGCGCCGAAACTGACGGGGGTCGCAATCGCAAGGAGCGCGGTGAGTTCGTCCGGGGTGAAGTCACCTTCAGGTCCCACGAACACGGCCGGAGGCTTGCCCGAAAAGAGCGTCTCGTGCCGCGCCTCAAGCGTGCGGAGAATCGTTGGCGGTGGCGGGTTCGTCAACGCTCCGACGAGGCAGTTTGTTTCGGCGACGAGGGCGAGCGCTTCCTTGAAATCGACGGGTTCGTCAATCTCCGGAATCCACTTCGCGTCGGATTGCCGTGCCGCATCCTCGGCAATGCGCGTCCAGCGTTCACGCTTCGCCGCGCGTTCGGCTTTCGGAATGCGCACGATTGTCCTGTCGGAGATGACGGGCACGATGCGCGAAACGCCGAGTTCCGTCGCCTTCTCGATCGTCCAGTCCCAGCGCGAACCCTTCGTCACGCAGGCGAAGAGCACGAGCGCGGGGCGCACGGGATGCACGGCGAGTTCGCCCGGCCGGGTCAGTTCCCGCCGCGCCGCGTCATAGAAGTAGATGCGCGAACGCCCCTTTCCGTCGAAGAGTTCGACCGGTTCGCCGTCCTTCGGACGCAGAACGCGCAGGTGCTTCGCCGCCGCCGCCGGGAGAAGCGGCGGCTCGTCTTCGAGCGCAGAGGTTTCCGCAAGCAGTCGGTGCATGGATTACAGGCGGTTCAGCACGTCGCGAATCGAACGCTCGCGGGCCTCGATGGACTCGCAGAGGCGGAACTGCACGCGGGCGCGGTTCAGGTTCTGTTCGGGCTGCTTCGTCTTGAAGTAGACGTTGCCGTTCAGGTAGTCCTGGAAGAAGCGAAGCCCCAGTTCGAACGGCAGAAGCCGAATCGAGTCGTAGAGATAGGCGCGGTCGGCGTCCGTCAGGAACGCCCCCGCCTCGCGCATGTAGCCCTTGCAGAACGCTGTCGCGAGGTCTTCGTCGAAGACGACCTTCGAGAGGTTCGTCTCCTCCTCCCCGGCGGGGTTGCAAATCGAGCGGAGCGCATCGCCGAAGTCCATGTGAATGAGCCCGGGCGAGACGGTGTCGAGATCGATCATCGCCGTGCCCTTGCCCGTCACGTCGTCAATCATGATGTTGTTCACCTTCGGGTCGCCGTGGAACATCCGCTTGCGCAGTTCGCCGCGCGCCTCCGCCTGTTCGAGGGCGAGGGCGAGGTCGCGGCGATCCTCGATGAAGCGGGCGAGCCGCTTCGCCTCCATCGATGCGCCGACAAGTGCCTTCGCCGAAGCCTTCTCAAGCGTCCTGTCATAGGCCTTCAGGTAGCCGCTCGTGATGTGGAAGCCCGGCAGGGGGTCGCGGAGACTCGCCGGGTTCATGTCCGAGACAAGGTAGTGGAAGTGACCGAGCGCCGCACCGCACTCAAGGGCGTGTTCGGGTCCCTGCGCCATGTCGAAGGCGTGGGCGGACATAATGCGCGTAATCACGCGCCACACCTCGCCATCCTCGTCCGTCACGTAATCCGCGCCGTCCTTCGTCTTGACAATCTGCGGCATCTGCCACACGCGGTCGTCGCGTCCCGCCTCGGCATCCGCCTCGAGTTTCTCGTGGCAGTGCTTCGCAATCTCGTGCATGTTCGCCATAATGATCTCGGGCTGGGGAAACACCGCGCGGTTCACGCGCTGGAGAATCACCTGCGTCTCGGTGAACGTGTTGCGGTAGATGGCGAGGTAGGTGTCGTTGATGTTGCCGCTGCCGAACGGCTGAAGCGACACGAGCCGCCCCGTGATGTCGAATCTATTGATCAGAATGTTCAGATCCATGTCTTTCTTTCCTCTTAAAGTGTTTCCTGATGTTTTTTCCCTTATGCGGGAACGGACGGTCTTTTCGACCGATCTCCCGCGAATCGTCCGCCGGAACGAAATCAATCCGCCGCAGACGGAAATCGACGCTCGCGACCCTCACCTTCATACGGTCGCCGATGCGCCAGCTCTTGCCGTCGGGCGCGGAAAGCGAATGGTCGGACTCATTGTAGTTCACGAACCGCCGCGACAGCACGCTTATGTGCACAAGACCCGAAATCGCGAGTTCGGGAATATCGACGAAGCACCCGAACGGCGTGCATTTCGAGATGACTGCATCGTATTCGGGCTTCGCGGGCGACTTGAGCTCGGCTTCCATCAGGCGGTATTTCTTGATTTCGAGAAGCCCGCGCTCCGCTTCTGCCGCGACTTCCTCCATCGCGCTCGTGTGCTCCGCCCACCGCTGGAGCGTCTTCGGCGGAACGCGGCAGTCCTTCTTCGCGAGATACGCCGCCAGCTGGCGGTGGAGCGTGAGGTCGGGATAGCGGCGAATCGGCGAGGTGAAGTGCGCGTAGTATTGCTTCGCCAGGCCGAAGTGACCAATCGCCGTCGCATCATAGACCGCCCGCTTCATCGACCGCAGCACCATCACCGACAGCGTCGGGTAAAGCGGATTCTTCTTGATGGACTTCAGGAACTGGGCGAAGACCTTCGGGTTCTCGATGTTCCCCATCTTCACGCCCAGCCCGCGCAAGTCGGCGCGGAGCATCAGGATCTTCTCGGGGTCCGGCGGCTCGTGCAGACGGGCGAGAATCTTGATTCCCTTCGTCCACAGTTCCTTCGCCACCGCCTCGTTCGCGGCGACCATGCACTCCTCGACCATCTGGTGCGATTCGTCGTAGGGGCGCGTCACGATGCCTGTCATCTCGCCCGCGTCGTTCAGCACGATCTCCGCCTCGGGCACCTCGAGGTCGAGCGCCCCGGCGGCAAAACGCCGCTTCCGAAGCTGCTGCGCGAGGGCGTTGATTCCCGTGACGACCCTGAGCGCCGTCCTGCCGCCCTTTGCAGGCTTGCCGCTCTTGATTATCGCCATCACCTCTTCGTAGGTATAGCGAACTTTCGAGCGGATGACGGACTTCGCAAAGGTGCGCTTGACCATTTCGCCCTTGTCGTTGAACGTCATGAAGACGGAGAACGCGAGGCGGTCTTCGTTCGGCACAAGCGAGCACACGCCGTTGCAGAGTTCCTCCGGCAGCATCGGCACTACGCGGTCGGCCAGGTAGACGCTCGTCGAGCGCTTGTACGCCTCGCGGTCAAGTGCCGTCCCCGGCAGGACGAAGTGCGACACGTCGGCAATGTGCACGCCAAGGACGAGATTCCCCTGTCGATCCTTCTCAAGGCTCAGCGCGTCGTCATAGTCCCGCGCCGTCTGCGGATCGCAGGTGAAGATGAACTTCTTTCGCAGGTCGAGCCGCTTTCCCGGTGACTTCAGCCGTTCACCGACGCGCTTCGCTTCCGCCAGCACTTCCGGCGGAAACGACTTCGGCAGTTTGTAGAACTTCATCACCGCCGCCGTATCTTCACGCGGTGTCCGCCCCGGCGGCGGAAACAGAACCTGTCCATTCGCATTTTTCATCTGCCGCGCATTATACCATTTTCCCGCCCGCCCGTGCAAAGGGAATGCCGCAAAACAAGAGAGTCCTGCGCCTTTACAAGAAACGGCAGAATTGGTACAATACAGGCATATGAAAATCACGTTCTACGGTGCGGCACAGACCACGACGGGGTCGATGCATCTCGTCGAAGCGAACGGGAAGCGCATTCTTCTCGACTGCGGGCTCTATCAGGGCCATCGCAAGGAGGCGTTCGAAAAGAACCGCCACATCCCGGTCGATCCGAAGACAATCGACTATGTCATCCTCTCCCACGCCCACATCGACCACTCGGGCAACCTGCCCCAGCTCGTGCGGCAGGGCTTCCGAGGGCGTGTCTTCGCACGGCAATCGACGACGGAGCTCGCCGACGTGATGCTTCGCGACTCGTGCTTTCTGCAGAAGCGCGACCTCGAGTACGTCAACAAGAAGCGCAAGCGCGACGGCAAGCACCTCTTCGAGCCGCTCTACGATGAACGCGACATCGATGCACTAATGCAGCTCTTCGTGCCGACGCACCTGCACGAGCCGCGTGAAATTGCGCCTGGCATCACGCTCGAGTTCTTCAATGCAGGTCACATCCTCGGCTCGGCGCTCACCCAACTCGACATCCGCTCCCGGCACGGTCACAACCACCGCATTCTCTTCTCCGGCGACCTCGGTCAGCCCGACCAGCCGATTCTGCGGCACTTCGAGTATCCCACGGGTGCGGACATCCTGCTCATCGAATCGACTTACGCCGACCGCTTCCATCCGTCGGCGGATGACGTCGAGTTGCGGCTCGAGAACTACCTGAAGTTCATCGACCGCCACAACTCGAAACTCATCGTGCCCGCCTTTTCCGTCGGGCGCACCCAGCAGATCATCTACTACCTCAACAGGCTTCGCGCGAGGAACAAGGTGCCGCGTGAGGTAAAGCTCTACATCGACTCGCCCCTCTCCCAGAAGGCGACGCGCATCTACGCCAAGCACCGCGAGGTCTACAACGAGGAGGCGCGCGCCATTCTCGCCGCCGGGGAAGACCCGCTCGAGTTCCCCGGCATGCGCTTCGTCGGCTCGCCCGAGGAATCCATGGCGTTGAACGACGCGCCCGGCCCGATGATCATCATCGCCGCGAGCGGCATGTGCGAGGGCGGACGCGTGTTGCACCACCTGCGCCACGCCGCCCCCGACCCCGACAACATCATCCTCATCTGCGGCTTCCAGGCGGAAAATACCCTCGGCCGCCGCATCGTCGAGCGCCGCGAGACGCTCAAGATTCTCGGTGAGGAAGTGCCGCTCAACGCCCGCGTCGAAGTGGTCAACGCCCTCTCGGCACACGCCGACCGCCGGGGACTCACCGAGTGGATTGACGAAGTGAAGGACAACGTGCGCCACGCCTTCGCCGTCCACGGCGAGCCCGAGAAGGTCGCCGCCATGGCGGAGATCCTGACGGAACGCGGCATTCCGAAGGTGAACGCCCCCTCGCCGGGTCAGACCTTCACCTTCGACTGAATGCAACAACGGCCAGCCGTGCGGAAGGCGAACCGGTTCTTCGGAGTTTTTAGTGGAGACTTCGCCCGAAGCGGCGTATGAAACTCCGAGCCGAAGGCCGCGAGAGCCCCAACCATCGGAGTTAAATGAGGCTCAGGCGGTTGGAATCTCCACTAAAAACGGTTCTGCCATTTCTGCGAGGGCGTCCTCAAGGATGTAGCCATCGCTCATCAGCTGAAGTCCCGTTGAGCCGTCCACCAACTGACGATATGTGTCTGTCGAATAGAACAAGTCAAGCGCACGCTCTTCAGAAACGTCCAACGCTTTGGCGACATCCATGATGATCCTCGCAATCTTGCGCTCCAACACGTCGTCACGCATTCCGCACCTCCTCGCTTCCGAGAAAGCATAGGCATCCGTCAACGATTCGCTGGCTCAGAATGGCCATCTGGTGATTGACTCTCTTGTGTGCCAGTAGTCCGAGAGCCTGTTCCGCCGTAATGACACCACTCTCGTAAAGCTCGACCGTATCAATGACATTGTCGTTCGCAACACCACCCTCCACAATGTCATATTGCGTCTGCAAATGTCCCCCGCAACGGCAGTCCACGACATAGTCCAGCCAGTCCAGGTCATACGCGGCAAATCTCCTCTGCCGCGAACCAGCCAAGGCGAGGGCGCGTTCCAGGTCAAGATCAAACACGTTCAGAACCGGCATCCCGCCCCGATGTCGCCGCGAAACCGCCACCGCTCATATCGCGGCCTGTTCACGAAGTTCCGTCAGATAGAACCCGCGTCCGAAGTCCACCCGCAATCGTCCCTGCTCGACCATCGGACGGTCAACGGCCATGTATGAACCATGAAACACAATCACCGGCAGCTCTCCCAATTGCGAAGTGCCTCGACCGTGGTGTCGGCGACATACTCAAAGCTTTGCGAATGAAGCGGCTCATAGCCATCAAGCAGATAAGAGCGGACAAGGCCCTGAGCCTTCAGCCGGTCGTGCATTTCACGACCGCTGATGCCCATGATCCTTGCGCCCCGCTCAATTGCCGCAACCGCGAGGCGAACACGCCGATAATCGCGTTCGTCACGCATCCTGTCCGGAACAGACAATGTGTGTGACCGTTGAGTCATATCGCCTACTATACCAGAAAGGCCAAATGTTGATAAGTTATTTATCATACACTTCTCCTCAAATGAAGTTTACGCAGGACGTAGCCAGCGAGACGGCGGATGCGCTGATAGAGCGTGGGACGCAAGAGGCGGATGACGAGGGCATCAAAGTCGTCCGTCTTGCCGATTTCCGCGAAGAACTTGGCGCGGTGGCGGTGGGGTGGGAATGTGCGGGACATAATAGACGGATTGTTTCGCCGGATGTCCGCGAAGTCGCTTGCCGCGACACGGCACAAGTCCCTAATCGCCGCGAACGCCGCCTCACCATTCTCCGTGTTCACGAGGACGACAGAAGTGCCTTTATCGTCGTCCATTTCAGGGAAACGATGCTCAATGCCCCAGTAGTCCGCAATCGTCAGGTCCGCCCCCGAGCGCAGTTCACGGACGGCGCACTGATGGCACGCCGGGCGGTTGTAGAGTTCGGACAGGAAGCCCCGCAGGAACGGATCTTCATCCAATGACTTTAGATACGCAATCTCATTGTCGTGAAACGACAATGAGATTGCGTATCTTTTCCAGGAGCAATTCTTGCTTCTGGAAAAGATTCGCGTGATCATGGAATTCGCCGCACGCTCGCGCGCGGCGGCGTATTTCCGAAACGCCATCGGCGAGGGGACTCCGTGGCAGATGAGGTCGACCGTGAGCAAATTGTCGTATTTCTTGCCTAAATACCGGTTTAGCGCGCCAATTTGGCAGGGCGTGCCCGAATAGAGGACGGGGATACCCTTCTTGAGTGCGTCCAATACTTGGAAATAGACGTCGCCCACATTCGCCTGGACATATTTGCTGCCGCGCAGTTCGCCAAGTTCTTCTTCGTTGTGCGCGGCGATTATCTTCACCGAATAGTCCGTATAGTCCCACGCCGCACCAAAGACGATGCCGCCCTTGGCGATGACTTGCCGCGCCAGAAGCGAGAATATGCCTCCCGAGGAACTTGCCATCCGCAATTCCGCATCCTTGGCGATTGCCGCATAGACGGCACGCGGTTCGCGGGGCGGCAGGCGGTTGAGCGACGGACACGCCGTGCGGCATTTCCCGCACGAGACGCACCGCGTCTCGTCAATCTGCGGATAGAGGAAGCCCTCGGAGTCCGCGACCATCGAGATGGCGGACTTCGGGCAGACGGCGCGACACGCGGCGCATCCGGAACAGAGGGCTTTGGAGGCTAACTCAATCATTTAGAGAACCTCGCTTTCCACGGACGCAGCTTCTGGAGGAGGACGGACTTCATATGTTCATCGAGCAGGAACTTCCATGAGAGTCCCACGAGAACGGTCTCGCAGAGTGCCGTCGTGATTGCAACGCGCATAAGGCTCGGCTTAAGCACGAAACGCGGCAAATATCCCACCGCAAGCGTGAGCGCGAACAGTGCCGCGAGAGGGAGGAGAATCTTCTTCATCCAGTACCACGCGGAGAGCCCTGCAATCGTGCGGGCGAACCAGACGCGTCCCCACGCGCAGAACATCATTGTGAGAATCATTGCCCAGCCCACCGCATAGATGCCCCAGTGAAGATGTATAAAGAGCCAGGCGATGGGAAGCGTCATGATAAGGGAGCCTCCGAGAAAGGCCTGATAAAGCGCGATTTTGCCCGTGGCATTGACGGCGAGCATATGTCCGACCGCCGTGCGGTCGATGATATGCATGGCGAGAATGCTCCAGCAGAGTCCTGCCGCGTAGGCGGGCGGCTCCTTCAGCCAGATATTAAGAACGGTGGGCAATTCAAGGGCGAGCGGCAAAACGAAAATCGCCGAAAGAAATGTGCCGAAGGAACAGGCGCGGTAGGCGAGGGAGCGCATCCGCGCGAAGTCCTTCGCTCCGTAGGCGTTCGCGATTGCGGGCTGGAAGGCCCCGACCATGGCATTCGAAAGAGTGTCCGTATGAGAGGCGACCTGGTTCGCGATGGTCATGGAGGAATTACGCGCCGTGCCAAATTCGGTGTGGCGATTGAGGAGAATGGCGATGCCCTGAGAGCGTGCCAAGCATCCAAAGCCTCCGAAGGCTTGCCAGCCCGCGAAGGAGGCGAGTTGGCGAATGCGCGTCCAATTGAGCATTTCTTTCCTCATTAGGCGACATTCAGGGAACATGAGGCGGGCGCGGACGGCGATGATCAGCGTGGGAAGGATGCAGAGAGCCGACATCCACGCGGCATACTTCGCGAGCCACACGCCCGGATGCGTTACCATGTAGTAGACGAAACAAAGGTTGAACGTGGTTGTAGCAAAACCGTAGAGCGTCAATTCGGCGATGTATTGCTTCGCCGCATACATCGCATTGAACGGAACGCTCATCATGCCCACAAGGCACGCGAGACACTCGAAACGGAACACCCACAGACAAACCCCCAGCCGATCGGGTGGCACGACAATCCAGCCCGCACGGATTCCGTATTCGCCGATGGGCTCGCCGATCAGCATCAGCAGGCATGGGATGACCGTATGGATCAGAACCGCCGTCGAGAACCATGCGCGGCAGTCGTTGAGGGCGGACGTCTTATCCGTCGCCGCATTTGCCGCGCCCACGCTCACGGCATAGAAGCGGGAAACCGCCGTCGCGAGAAGTCCGTTGATGATGCAGATGAATCCGGCGAGCCCGCCGACGACGCCATAGAGCCCGAAATCCTCCTGTCCGAGCGCCTCCAGCACCCACCGTGCGGAGAAGAGTCCGCACGCGAGTGCGAACACCGACCGCCCGTAGGTGGCGATGATATTCAGGACTATTCGACGATTCGGCGACATAGACGACTATACGACTGTTCCTATTATACCATATCCCTGAAATGGGCTTGGCGGGGGATGGTTTGGTGCGACTGACTGGGATCGAACCAGCAACCTTCGGCTTCGGAGGCCAACGCTCTATCCAATTGAGCTACAGTCGCGTCTACTGTTCGGATATTATATCATATTTTTGTGCCCGCTCGCTCATGATACGGTCAAATTCGTCTTCATCCCCGAATTCGGTGAGTTCTTCGGGGCGGTCTGGTGGAATCATCAGGTAGCGCAGAGCCGCCGTGGAAAGCCGGCGGAAGATGGGCGCGGCGGAATTGCCGCCCTGGTGGAAGCGGCGGCGTTCCTCGAAGTCGAGCGTCACCAGCACGACGATTCGCGGCTCTGAAGCTGGGATCATCCCGCAGAACGTCGCGTAGAACAGGCTGTCCGAATAACGGCGGTTGACGACCTTCTGCGCCGTCCCCGTCTTCCCCGCGACCGAGTAGCCGCGAATCGCCGCCCGCCGTGCCGTACCATTCGGCGATGCCACGCCCACCATCAGTTCGCGCATCTTCCGCGCCGTCGCCGCCGTAATCGGGCGGCCAATTGCCTCCGGTTCGTTGTGGACTAGTTCAACCCCATTGGGTGAGACGACCTTTTTCACGATGTAGGGGCGCATCCGCAAGCCATCGTTCGCAATCGCCTGATAGGCCGACGCCAGCTGGATGGCCGTGACGGCGACGCCCTGCCCGATTGGCGCACGCGACCACTTCACGCGGTCCCACTTCGCGTAATGGGGAAGGATGCCCGTTTCCTCGCCCGGCAGTTCGATTCCCGTGCGCGACCCGAACCCGAACGCCTTCATGTAGCCCCAGAGCCGCTTCGGGCCCAAGTCCGAACCCAACTTGCCGATGACGATATTGGAGGAGTGGACGATTGCGTCCCGAACGCTCATGCGCGGCTCCCAGACGTGCCGTCCGTCCCCCGGCAGACGGTAGTAGCGATCGTCGTCCCGATTGGTCGAGTAGAGGGAGTCCGGGCCCACCAGCCCCGCGTCGATTCCGGCGGCGGCGGTAATCACCTTCATCACCGAACCCGGTTCGTAGGTGAAGTTGCAGACGCGGTTGATTTTCGCCGCGTCCGAGGCCGTCCCGAATCGGATGGGGTCGAAGTCGGGATAGGAGGCCAACGCCAGAACCGCCCCCGTGCGGGAATCCATGACCAGGCACCACCCCGCCGCCGCGCCGAACTCCTTCATCCCGTCCGCCAGCGCGGTCTCGGCCTCGTATTGGATGTTGTGGTCAATCGTCAGGTAGATGTCCGCCCCCGGTATCGGATCGATCGAGACGATCCGCTTGTCGTAGAGCTCCCGTCCGAGGGCATCGCGCATACCAAGGACTTTCCCCGGCACACCCGACAGGAACTTGTCGTATTTCTGCTCGATGCCCGCCGACCCGACGCCCTGCGCGTTCACCGAGCCCAGCACGTGGGAGAGACTGCGCTTGTGAAGATACTGCCGAACCTGCCGGTTCTCAATCTTGACCCCCGCCACGAGTTTCGAGTCCGAAAGCGTTCGGTAGGCGTCAGGGTCGGAGGACGTGGCGAGATACTGGTCGCGCCAACCCGGGCGCTTTTCGCCGCGCATCATCTTGAGAACCTTCTTATAGTCGATTTTGAGCGACGTCGCAATCGTCTTGCAGATGGCCTCGGGCGGACGCGGCGGTTCGCCCTTTCGGCGCACGATGCGGTTCGTCAGCGAAAGCGGGTCGAGGCGGTATTCCCACACGGGCACCGACTTCGCCAGCGGGCATGACTTCCCGAATGCGTCGTAGATCGAACCGCGCCGTCCGGGGAGTTCGATTTTAATCGAATAGTTGAGCGAGGCGACGTTCGGGTCTACGTGCGCACGGATCAGCTTCTGGCTCGTATAGGCCGAAAAAGCGAAAAGCAAGGCGACAGGAATCCAAAACCTGAAGCTTTCGCCGCGCATCACGCCATTCCATCAGCGAGCTCTTGAGTTGTACGCCGTCATGCGCGTCTTCGCGCGCTGTTCGGCACGGGCGACGGAGAACTGGCCGGGCATCGGCTGACCGTCCGCTCCCATACGGATAATCTGCGCCGCGCGCGGCGTGTGCATCGCCATGCCACGGCTGGCAAGCGCCCGCTCGATGTTCTTCGCCGTCAGCATCCCTTCCCACCGCGCACTCTCGCGGACGTATTCGTCCTCCAGTTTCAGGAGCTGGCGCTCCTTCTCGCCAATCGACTTCATGAGCTGGTCGCAACTCGACGACGCCAGCAGATTGACGATTACCATCACGAAAAGCATCATAATCACCGCGCAGACATGCACCGAGTGCGACCGCATGACTGACATTTTCTTCGACCTCTTACGGTTCTTTCTCATTTTTTTCACTCCTTTTCCGCAACGCGGAGTTTCGCGCTCCTCGCCCGCGGATTTACCTCAAGTTCCTCATCGGCGGCGACAACCGCCCTTTTCGTCACGATGCCGACCTTCGGCAGTTCGCCGCGCCATTCGACACCTCCCTGCTGAAGCGACACATTGCGCCCGGCATGCGCGGCGAAGAACTGCTTCACCGCGCGGTCAGTGATGCTCTCGAAGGTGATGACGGCGAATCGCCCGCCGCGCCTGAGCAGCTCGAGCCCGCCTTCCAACGCCCGCCGCAGTTCGCCCATCTCGTCGTTCGTCTCCATGCGCAGCGCCTGGAAGACGCGCGTCGCCGGATGATGGGCGCCGCGCCGCCCGACCAGACGTTCGATGAAGTCCGCCAGTTCCTTCGTCGTCCGGAAGCGCACGCCCTCTTCACGCGCCTTCACAATCGCTCGTGCGATTCGCCGCGCTTGCGGCTCTTCGCCCCAGTCGCGGAAGATTTCCGCCAGACGCTCCTCGCTTTCGCCGTTGACCAAGTCCGCCGCGCTTACGCCGCCCGACCGATCCATCCGCATGTCAAGGGGTCCCTCGCGGAGAAAGCTGAACCCACGTCCGGCTTCATCCAGTTGAGGACTCGACACACCCAAGTCCAGCAGAATCCCATCGACCTCGTCCCATCCATTTTCATTTGCCACCTTCTTCAAGTCACCGTGATTGCCGCGAACCGCCTTCAGGTTCTTCAGCCCGAGCGCGGCAACCTCGTCAATCGCCTGTTCGTCGCGGTCGATCCCGAGAACCAGTCCGCCGCGTTCGACGACCGCCCGCGCGTGCCCAGCGCGCCCGAGCGTACCATCGACATACCGCCCGCCCGGCCTGACCTCAAGCCGCTCAATCGTCTCGTTCAGCAATACGGGCACGTGGCACATCGGTTAGAACCCAACGGAATTGAGCGCCGCCGCGAGGCTCGCCTGATCCACCGTCTCCGCCGCGCCCAGCGCAGCCGGATCCCACAACTTGATCATGCGAACCGAACCCACCATCGCAACCGTCGTCGTCAAGTTCGCAAACCGAAGGAGCTTGTCGCAGACGCGGATTCGGCCCTGTATGTCAAGGGGAAGCTGTTCAGAGTTCTCGCCGATGGTCTGAAGCGCGCGGTTCAGCGCCGGATCAAAGAGCGCCTTCTCGCGAAGCTTCTCAAGCCGCGCCTCCATCTCGGCCTTCGGCACGAGATTCAGGCAGCGATTTTCAGCATCCGGCATCACGTACACGTAGTCGGGATTCCCCATCACCGCTCGCCATTCGCTGGGAATGGTGAACCGCTTCTTGGGGTCAAGCGCATGATCGACGCGCCCCACAAGGACGCCCGATGTTGTGCCCGTCGACTCCGCGACAATCTGTTTGCCTACCTTTGACATTTTCTGACACTATTATACACAATCTGACACCGAAGCGCAATAGGGAATCGATTGAAGTTTACCAAGTGGCTCGGTCGGGTGTCGCCAGACCCGTGCGCCCGGTTTCGGTCGCAGTAAACTGCGCCCCTCCCGTGTGTCCGCGTTCCCGTGCGTCCGCGTTCCCGTGCGTCCGCGTTCCCGCGCGTCCGCGTTCCCGACGGGAGGGACGCAACTTGTTGCGTCCGCGCTCCCCGGTCGCAGTAAACTGCGCCCCTCCCCTTACCCCGCCCTTCTTGTGTAAGAGAGATTTGAAAATTGCAGATTAATGATTAAAACCGATGAAAATTGCAAATTAAGGAAAAACCACGAACTGAAATGCGATAACTTGTCATTTTTCACGAAAAACGCGAAAAAACGACTTCTGGCTTCACACGCCGCAACCCCTTTATTTATTGGGCTAAAAAACATCACTGATGTTTGACCCAAAGTGCACTGATGTTTGACCCAAAGTGCACTGATGTTTGACCCAAACATCAGTGATGTTTACCCCAAACATCAGTGATGTTTGTTTTGACCATCAGTGAGGGGCCTTCCAGAGGGGGGAGCGGTCGCAGTAAACTGCGCCCCTCCCGTGCGTCCGCGCCCCCCCCTACAGCCCAAAACGGCACCGCTGCTGAAGCAACGAAAAATTTGGTATAATATAGAAGAGTACCGCAGATGCGGTGTCCGGAGAAGCCCGACATGGTGTCGGGTGCCGAAGGTGTAAGTTCGCGAAAAGGGTCGCGGGCAATCTCTCAGGCAAAAGGACGGAAAGGTAGTAAAAGTACTCATGTTGGCGACGGCGACGTGGCTGGATCGATTCACGGACTACGTGAATCTTGTGGACGACAAGGTTTGGGGCACCTCATTCGAGGTCGGGGGATTCCCCGTTCCACTCCTTATTATACTGATTCTCTTCGGGGGAATCTTCCTGACAATCAGACTGGGCGGAATGCAATTCATCCAATTGCCGCGTGCGCTCCGGTATATGTTCAAGAACGAGAAGGTCGAGCACGGTGCGAAGGGCGAGGTGACGAGTTTCGGTGCGCTCTGCACGGCGCTTTCGGCGACAATCGGCACGGGCAACATCGTGGGCGTGGCGACGGCGTACGTGGCGGGCGGTCCCGGTGCGCTGTTCTGGATGTGGGTTGCCGCGCTCTTCGGCATGGCGACGAAATACGCCGAGGGCTTGCTCGCGGTGAAATACCGCGACCACGACCCCGAGACGGGTCACGTTCTCGGCGGGCCGTTCTACTACATCGAGCGCGGCATGGGCAAGCGGTGGAAGTGGCTCGCCTGCATCTTCGCGTTCTTCGGGTGCTGCGTCGGCCTCTTCGGCATCGGCACGTTCTCGCAGGTGAACTCGATCTGCGGTTCGATCAAGCAGTTCTTCGACCCGAACACGGAATGCGCCGTGACGATCCTCGGCAACGCCTACAGCTGGTCGACCGTGATCGCGTCCGTCATTCTCGCGGTCGTCGTCGGGCTCGTGCTGATCGGCGGACTGAAGCGCATCGCGAAGGTGAGCGAGAAGGTGATCCCGCTCATGGTCGTCCTCTACGTGGCGTTCGCGATGATCCTCGTGTGCTACAACTACAAGGCGATCCCCGGGGCGTTCCTGACGATCGTCAAGAGCGCGTTCGGCTTCCAGGCGGCGGCGGGCGGCGTCGTCGGCGCGATCATCGTGGCGATGCAGAAGGGCATCGCGCGCGGCATCTTCTCGAACGAGGCGGGTCTCGGCTCCGCGCCAATCGCGGCGGCGGCGGCGCAGACGAAGGAGTGCGTGCGTCAGGGTCTCGTCTCCATGACCGGCACGTTCCTCGACACGATCATCGTCTGCTCGATGACGGGGCTTGCGCTGACCATGACGAGCCAGCCCGTTTCGGCGGAATCGTTCAAGGGCGTTTCCGAACTCTACTGCGCGAGCGCCGCGACGGGCGCGGAGGCGACGATGAAGGCGTTCGCCGTGGGCATCCCGTTCCTCCCGGCGGTCGTCACCGACGCGCTCGTGATGATTTCGCTCGTGCTCTTCGGCTTCACGACGATTCTCGGCTGGGACTATTATTCGGAGCGCTGCCTCGAATACCTGACGAACGGGCGGATGGGCCCCGTGTTCGTCTACCGCTGGCTCTACATCCTCGCCGTGTTCATCGGGCCTTACATGACGATTTCCGCCGTGTGGGGAATCGCCGACATCTTCAACGGACTGATGGCCGTGCCGAACATGATCGCCCTGATTGCGCTTTCGGGCGTTGTTGTGGCGGAGACGCGGAGTTACTTCAAGCGTCTCAAGGACGGCGAAATCACCGAATAATTGATGGGTGGAGCGAAGTTCGAGAAGTTGAATCTGCTTGTCGCGTCCGGGTTCGGGCTGGGGCTTGTCGCCCCGTTCGCGCCCGGGACGTTCGGCAGTCTGCCGGGTGTCGCGCTTGCCTATGCGCTTGCCTTCCTCCCGGCGTGGGCGCAGATTCCGCTCTGCCTTCTGCTTACCCTCGCGGCGATTCCGATTTGCGACCGCGCCGAGAAGACCCTCGGCATCAAGGACGACGGGCGGATTACGGCGGACGAGTGGATGCTCTACCCGATTTCGTTCGTCGGCATTCCGCTCCTTTCGCTCCCATGGTGGTCGATGCTGGTTTTCTTCTGCGTCGTCCGTGCGATGGACATCGTCAAGCCGCCGCCGGCGCGGCAGTTGCAGTCCATCCCCGGCGGGCGCGGCATTGTGATTGACGACTTTCTCGCCAATCTCTACTCGCTGGCGGTCAACTGGCTGCTGGTCTGGCTTGTCTTTTAACCAAACGAAAGGAATAAGCAAATGAATCGAATCATCCTCAACGAAACCTCCTATCACGGTGCGGGCGCGATTGCGGCAATCGTCACCGAACTCGCGGCGCGGGGACTGAAGAAGCCGATTGTATTCTCCGATCCCGACCTCATCAAGTTCGGCGTGACGAAGAAGGTGACTTCGCTTCTCGACAAGGCGAAGGTCGCGTATGCGGTCTATTCCGAAATCAAGCCGAACCCGACCATCCAGAACGTGAAGGACGGCGTGAAGGCGTTCAGGAAGGCGAAGGCTGATTCGATCATTGCCATTGGCGGCGGCAGTTCGATGGATACGGCGAAGGCGGTCGGCATCATCATGGCGAACCCGAAGTTCGCAGACGTGCGCTCGCTCGAGGGGTGCGCGGCGACGACGAAGCCGTCCAAGCCGATTCTCGCCGTCCCGACGACGGCCGGCACGGCGGCGGAAGTGACGATCAACTACGTCATCACCGACGTCGAGAAGCACCGCAAGTTCGTCTGCGTCGATCCGCACGACATCCCCGTCGTCGCGTTCGTCGATCCCGAGATGATGGCGTCGATGCCGAAGGGGCTGACGGCGTTTACGGGCATGGACGCGCTGACCCACGCGATCGAGGGCTACATCACAAAGGCGGCGTGTCCGATGACGGACTTCATGCACCTTGAGGCGATTCGCCTGATTTCGCTTCACCTGCGCGACGCGGTGGCGAACAAGCCGTCCGGCCGCGAGGGCATGGCGCTCGGCCAGTATGTCGCGGGCATGGGCTTCTCGAACGTGGGGCTTGGCATCGACCATTCGATGGCGCACGGCCTTTCGGCCCTCTACGACATGCCGCATGGCAAGGCGTGTGCGATTCTGCTGCCGACGGCGATGAAGTTCAATGCCCCGAAGACGGGCAACAAGTATCGTGCGATTGCAACGGCAATGGGCGTGAAGGGCGTGGAGAAGATGTCGCTTACCGAAGCCCGCAAGGCCGCCATCGCGGCGGTTGAGAAACTGTCGAAGGACGTGGGCATCCCAACGAACCTGAAGGGCGTGCTGAAGAAGGAAGACGTGAAGTTCCTCGCCGAATCGGCGTATGCCGATGCGTGCCGCCCCGGCAATCCCCGCGACTGCTCGGTGAAGGACATCGAGAAACTCTACCTCTCCCTCGCGTAAGGCAATATGATTATCGACGTCCATTCGCACAATTTCCCCCGAATTGTGGCGGCGCGTGCCATTGCGCAGATGAGCCGTGCGACGGAGGGAGTGCTCTGGCCCGTTGGGGACGGAACGCTCGAGAACCAGCTCGACAGCATGGAACTCGCCGGGGTGGATCGCGCCGTGATGTGCCCGATTGCCACGAAGCCCGCCCAGTTCAACGTGATTCTCCGCACGGCCCTGCAGATTGCGAACGGCGAACTCGGCGAACGCGCCCGGCGGCGGATCATTCCGTTCGCGTCCGTTCATCCGAAGGACCCCGAACTGGTTCCGCACCTGCGCGCCATCGCCGCCGCCGGCATTCGCGGCGTCAAGTTCCATCCCTACTATCAGGACTTCTCGCTCGCCGATCCCGCCGTGTGGCCGATGTTCCGTTCGGTTGCCGACCTCGGACTTGTCGTGGAATGCCACGCCGGACTCGACCTCGGCTATCCCGACCGGGCGGATGCGTGCGGACCCGCCGAAATCGCGACGCTTCTCCGCAACGTCCATGGACTGAAGTTCATCGCGGCACATCTCGGCGGCTGTGCGGGCTATCCCGCGCATGCGACGGACGAACTGCTGGAGCTCGGCTGCTACATCGACACGTCCGCCCTCCACCGCGACTGGCACCGCGACGAGGAGGTTCGCCTCCTGCGCGGCTGGCCGACGGATCGCATCCTCTTCGCCACGGACTTCCCGTGGGTGAACTACGCGGAAGCCGTTTCGTGGGTGAAATCCGTCCGCGTGCCAGCGGACTGGGACGCGCTTTTCGCCGCGAACGCCATACGTCTGCTCGGCCTGACGGATTGAGGGGCGGCTTCCGCCACAGCTACAACTGGTTCGAGATCGCGTAATGTGGCAAAGCCGGGGGGGCGCGGATGCATGGGAGGGTCGCAGTTTACTGCGACCGGGGGACGCGGACGCAACAAGTTGCGTCCCTCCCGCGGGGGGCGCGGACGCACGGGAGGGTCGCAGTTTACTGCGACCGGGGGACGCGGACGCAACAAGTTGCGTCCCTCCCGCGGGGG
>CAVDWI010000001.1:0-39079 GCA_963612485.1 Barnesiella intestinihominis | reverse complement strand
ACTTCGCACGGGGTCGCACAAACCGCCGCGAAAAAAACTTCATTCGCCCCCTTGCAACCTGAAGTCGTTTTTGATATGATTCACTTGTCCGCCGATAGAGGTGTCGGTGGCGAAACAGGAGAAAACACTATGAAAAAACTACTGATAGCATCAATGGCGGCGGCGCTCACGGCGGGTGCTTGGGCGGCGGATACAGTAACATACACAAAAACAACGCAGGGGTTTGAGGACGCCGCGTCAACTGAGACGAGTACATTCAATCTCGAAGACGGAATGTGGAACGCACCGACGGATACAAGCGGCATCACGGTCAAGACATACGATGATGGCGCGGCGTATACCTACGGAAATCCCACAGCGAACACTGCCGCGTTTGGTGGTCCCGGCTCGAAGTATCTCAATCTCGAAACGGATTCCAACGTGGTTCTTCGCCGCAATTTCGCGGCGAGCGCGGGTGCGGTTACGGTTGACGCGGATAACTCCTATGTCGTCGATACGCTCGTGAAGTTCACGGCGACGGACGAAGCCCCGACCGTCAATGACGGCGACAAGTTCATCCTCTGGCTTCAGTCGACCGAGAATGATTCGGGCACGACCTACAGCCTGATGGCAACCTGCGGCACAATTGATGCGTTCGGCGGTATCCCCAATGACGAAAGTGGCAATCCTATAACGGCCACTGTTGCGCTTAACGCAGCCGTTACTGCAGAAACATGGGCGCGTATCTCCGTAAAGACGATTGCAACTGGCAATGGGGGTGGTGTTCTTGGTTTTGTCGTTTATGTGGACGGTGTTGCCGTTGCTGTGTCTGACGATGCTGCGTATACCGCATTGTTTGCGGATGAATTGACTGAATATAATGCTGAAGCTAAGGCTTATCGGACAGACAAGAAACTTCTGCCGTGTTTGGTCGGCGGGGATGTCGATAACGGTCAGACCCTTACCTCCGTTGGTTTTGAGGGAACGGGCGCGATTGACGACCTGATGATTGTCGCGTCGTCGGATGAGGATGCGCCTTCGTTCACGGCTTGGTCTGCGCCGACTTCCTACACCGTCTCCTTCCAGGCGGTCGGACTTGCCGAGGGTACGACGTGGGCGATGACGGAACTCTCGGTCACGAGCGGCGGCACGGTTGCCGAGCAGACGGCTCCGACGGTTTCTGGCTACACGCTTGTCGGCTGGTATAGCAACAGCGATTGCACGACCGAATTCGTGTTCGGCGAGACGACCATCACGGAGGCGACGACCATCTATGTCAAGTATAAAGTTACGGCTACCCCTGTTGCGCCGGGCGAGACGGTGACAGGCTCGACGGCGGAAGCCGCGACGACCGCGCTTAACAATGCGGGTATCAAGGATCCGTTCGACGGTATAACGGACGAGCAGAAGACCGCCTATGCGGCGTTGTTCGAGGCGACGGCGACGCTGGCTGAAGATGGCACCTACACGGCGACGTGGACGCTGACGCAAAAAGCGGAAGAAACCCTGACGGGTGAGGCGAACGACGCGCTTGCGGCGACGCTGAGCGGTGTGCTTGATGGCGACAGCACGGTGTCGATTACGGCGCAGCCGGGCATCTACTACACGGTGCTTCAGTCCGAGACGCTGACCGCGACCGAATACACGGTGGTCGGCTGGGCGCAGGCGACGGACACCACGCTCGCGCTGACGCTCCCGACGAAGGGCGACGCGACGCAGTGCTTCTACAAGATCGGCGTCACGGCGGTCAAGCCGACGACGGCGAACGAATAAGCGGACGCTGAAAGGCGAAACGCGGGGTCTGCGGCACACGCCGCAGACCTTCGTGTTTTTTGGGATGGCGGGGGGCAGGGGGGGGCTTTGCCGTGGAGATCGGGAGAAGTGGGAGTGGGGTTGGCGTCAGAGAGATTTGATGAATGCGGCGAAGTCTTCGATGTTGCCGCTGACGCTCGCGGTCTCAAGGCTTTGCATATAGCGGTTGCGCATCTCGACCGGGATGACAATCCATCGTCCGCCGCCGGAGACGAGCGTGGCATTCATGATGAAACGCGCCGTGCGTCCGTTCCCGTCGGCATAGGGGTGGATGTGGACGAAGAAGAAGTGTCCGAGCAGGGCGCGGACGCGGTAATCTCGTTCGGATAGGAGGAGGTCGAAAAACGCCGCCATGGCATCGGGAAGGGCGGAGGCCGGGGGCGGCGTGTAGCGCGAGCCGGCGATGTAGACTTGTCCGCGGCGGTAGCCGAGGAGGTCGGATTCCCGAAGGAGCCCGGCCTCGACGCAGGGCTGGAAGAGTTCGCGATGCCAGTTGACGATATCCGCTGCGATTGTTTCGGCTGGGTCTGCGCCTTTGACGATGGCTTCGATGGATGCCCTGACTTTGCGATAGGCGCGGTAGTAGCCGGAGGCGGCGAGCGCATCCCTGTGGCCTTGGTCTGTCGGACTGTCAGGATGCCAGTCGCCCCCGGCGATGCGTCGGATGAGGTCTTCGGAAACGCGATAACCCTCGATGGAGAGCGAGTGATAGGAGTCGGCGACATAACCGTCATCGATGTCCTTCAGGATTTCCCGAAGGGGACGCAAGGCGGGCGAAGGAGCGTCGTGCGCGAGGTGTGGCAATATGCGTGTGCGCATATCCGCCCAGAGGAGGCGAAGGCGTGCGGCAATGGGCGAGCGTTCGAGCGGGCGTAGGGGTTCAAGCGTCCGTTCAAATGGATTGGACACGACAATGCGGCGACCGGCCGTCTTCATCCGGGCGAGAATCGTCTCTGCGACATCGGTTCGTCCAATGGCTCTGAATGCGCCGATCAGGCGGCCGACTGCGGCTTCGCTGACGCTTTGCACGGACGTCTCCAGCGCGTCATTGGCGGCGAGCGCGGCGAGGCAGGCTCGCGTTTCCTTCGGGTGGTTCAGATAGAAGTCTGCTGAACAGTGCAACAGGGCTTCGGGAATTGGATAGACGTTGAGACCGTAGGTCGGGTCTTTCTCCATACGGACGGGAAGGCGTGCCGTGATGTTGAGAATCGAGGTCTCGTGCAGGAGTTTCTGGATGGAATTTGAGCCTTTTCGTACTCGCACGATGACTTGACGCGGAATGACGGTCGCTCCACACATGACAGAAATGGACTCTTCGGGTGTTAGACACCAGTTCTCGCCAAAGCGGCTGTTGCAGTAGGCGGCGACGAACGACCAATAGGAGGCGAACCAGGAGACGGTCGTTCCCGCATGTGCCGGCGATGAGGCGATGTACCAACCCTTGATGACGTGTTCGAGAAAACCGTTCTGAAGAAGAACCCTGGTATTGACCGCGCCGAGGGCGTCGCATCCGTGAAAGACATTGCCGACACCGAAGTCCTGCTGGTTCTTCAGTGCTCGGAGCGCAATTGCAAGTTCAGATGAGCGGCGTGGTTTCACGGTTGCGTATTTACTATTTTTTAGACATGCGTATTTTATCACGAATGAAGGTGAGATTGCAAGGTTGGCGGGTGAAATGTAAGGAAAATTCAAGGTAAATGCGCATTTTCAGGTGTTGAAGTACTATTTTTTGGGGGTGGAGGGTTATCACCACGGATCTCACGGATTTTCACGGATTGGGGGAGGGGGGAGGCTTTGCCGTGGAGATCGGGAGAATCGGGAGAGAATTATGCTTGTCAGCGCTGGGAATTGCTTGTGTTTCGGTCTACCAGTTTTCAAGCGTAGGCGGTGAGGGCGGGGGTTGCACGAGAGGAGTGTATCTGGTTTTCAACGCAAAGAGCGCAAAGGTTTTGACGCAAAGGGGACGCAAAGGCTTTGCGCTCTTAGCGTCAACATCCTTTGCGCTCTTTGCGTCAAAAATAACCGACCCCAGAATTCTGTCAATCCTGTCAATCCTGTCTGAAAATGCCGCGCAGCGACGGGTCGGGCGACACCCGCCCTCGCCGCCGGAGCGTCTCCGTGCTGTCTCCGTGCTTGCAACGGACGGGCGGGTTGTGCTATAATTCGTAATGATAATGAAAGTAAGGATGACTATGCCCTTGAATAATTTCGACCGTGCGGCGAGATTGCGCCGCCGTTCGTGCGCCGCGTTTACGCTGATCGAGCTTCTCGTGGTGATCGGCATCATCGCCGTTCTCGCCGGCGTGATGGCGGTCGCGTTCGGCGGCGCGACGGAGTCCGCCCGCGCCGCGCAATGCCTCTCGAACATGAAGAGCCTCGCGCAGGCCGCGAACGCCACCGCCATGCGCAACGGCTGGTATCCGGCGGCGGGGGCCTACGAATACGTCGGCATCGTCGGCGCGAAGACGGGCTACTTCGAGGCGCGGGGCTGGATCAACTGGCTCTCGAAAGACTCCGAGTTCCACAAGGAGTCGGGTAATGGCTATGAGCCGAGCTACAAGGCGTTCGACGTCTGTCCGTTCTACGGCGCGGCGAACGAGGATGACACGACGTTCGCCATCACGAACGGGGCGATCTGGGAGGCGACGGGCAAGAACCGCTCGATTTACACGTGTCCGACGCACGTGCGGTATCGCAAGGACAAGAAGATGACGGCGCCCTACTGGAGTTACGTGATGAATTCGAAGTTCGGCTACGACTATTCGGAGGGCTCGCGCGCGGTGGGCGGTGGCATCCGCTACGGCAACCTCTCGCGCGCCGACCGCACGCTGATGTTCGCGGAACTGCCGATGTGGAAGATCGAGGGCCAGACGACGAGCCCGGTGTCGGATGAGAGTGGTGCGGTGGCGGACTGCACCCTGCAGTATCGCGCCACGGTGGACAGCGGAACCTACGGCTCGAGCTGGGGCGGAACAGCCGAATCGATCGGCTTCAACCACCGACTCGGCAAGCGCAGTTTCGTCGGTCACGTCGCCTATGCCGACGGACACGCGGCGAAGATCACCTGGGTGGAGAGCGGCGGGCTATCCGCCGCCCAGTTGACGGCGCTACTCTGCGAGGGCAAGGACGTTGCCTTTGACGGGCAGACCTACAAGGAGTTAAAAGATTAAAAAGTTCTTCAAACCTTTCGCCCCGTCGAAAATCCGGCAGACGCTGTTCGCGGCGTTTGCGGTCGGGTTTTCACTTGTCGCGTCCGGCGGGCTGGCGGAAGACGTGGTGTTCGAGGGCGGCACGACGAACTGGGTGGAAGGCGACCTCGTCATCACCTATTCTGACCCGACGACGGTCGGCAAACTGAAATTGCCGAAGACGGCGTCGGCGCGGATTCTCGCGGTTGGCGGCGGCGGCGGCGGCGGGCGCGTGACGAAATTGACGCTCGGTCCCGGCGGTGGCGGCGGTGGCGGTGGCGGTGGCGTCGTCATCGCGGACAACATATCCTTGCGCGGCACGTATACGATTTCGGTCGGCGCGGGTGGCGAGGCTGGTGCGTACGGCTCGAAAGTCAGCAATCCGGGAACTACGGGCGGCGACACTTCTTTCCTTCAGGACGGTTCGGCGGTCATTGCCGTTGCCAAGGGTGGCGGCGGCGGTGGTGCTGAATGTGCGGGCTTGGAAGGCGGTAGCGGCGGCGGCGGTTCGATGCTTGCCGATGTTGCACAGAGTGGAGGATCTGGGACAACTGGTCAAGGAAATAAAGGTGGTGACGGTGCATTTCGTTACGGCGGTGGCGGCGGTGGCGGTGCGGGGGCTGCTGGTGTCGCGCCAACGAGCACCATCAGCGGAGCCAATGGCGGTGATGGCATTGCGAGCGACATCACCGGTGAAAGCGTGTTCTACGGTGGTGGTGGCGGCGGCGGCAATTTTTACGCCTCGATGACCGGTAAGAGCTTCGGCGGTGAGGGCGGTGGCGGTAAGGGTCTCGGCGGCCGTACTGCTGTCTCCGCAGATGATATTGAACTCGTGAATGGCACTGATGGTCTCGGTGGCGGCGGCGGTGGCGGCGGTACACATGCTACTGCCGTTGCTGGCAAGGGCGGTAGCGGTGTCCTGATTGTGCGCATTACCGCCTACCTCGATTCGGGCGTGACGCCCCCGACTGTCTACGAAGATCTCGTCTACAACGGCGAAGAGCAGTCCGCATTTGACCCGAATGATCCGAACCGCGCGTTCTATACGGTTACGGCGGGTTCGGATAAGGCGACGGATACGGGCAGCTATTCGTTCACCGTGACGCTCAACGAAGAAGGGTATGAATGGTCGGATGGAACGACCGAACCGAGATCCTACAACTGGTCGATTGCGCGGCAGACTGTCGCCCGCCCAACTTTCGCAACGGAGTTCACCTATGAGACGGGGGTGGTGCGCGTCGCCCTTGAAGAGTCGGACGACTACGACCGCAAGGGAACGCCCGAGGCGACGAACGCGGGCGACTACACGTGTGCGGCGGTTCTGAAGGGCAACAGCGCGAGCATTACCAACCGCGTGTGGGCGGACGACGGGACGACCGACGCGATTTCTTGCGACTGGACGATTAAGAAGGCGGCGAACGCAATCACGGGGCTGTCGATTGAAGACTGGCAGACGGGGGCAACCGTCTCCTCGCCGTCCGTTTCTTCGGTCACCTACGGCTTAATCGGCGACATCTACTATGAGTATTGCCCCGAATCCTCCACCGACTGGACGCGGACACCGCCGACGGCGGCGGGACGGTACACCGTCCGCGCCACGCTGGCGGAGGCGGATAACTGGGAGGGGGCGAGCGCGACGGCGACATTCCGCGTGTGGCGGAATCCGTCGGCGGAATACACCGACTACATCGACGTGACGAACGCCGCGACGGCGGGGGCGGTCGATATCACGGTTTCGGAATCGGGTCTGCCGGGCTTTCTCTACGACCGGACGGACGGGCTGAAGAACAACGCCTTCCGATTCGTCTATTCGCCGACGACAGACCCGCTCCACGACATTCTTCTGCCGTATTCGAACCTGACGTGGAACGTGTCGGGCGAATCGACGATGCGCGTCCTCCTGCCGAGCGGGGTGGGGGCGGCGAGTCCGATTCGGATGTATTGGCACGCGGGCGTGGACGAGCCGACGAGCGCGAACGATGCGGGCGCGGCGAGTCTTTCCGCTGGAACTGCCGCGACGGGCTACGGGCTCGTCTGCAGCAACGGCGTGTGGATCAACTACTGGACGACAGAACCTTCCATCACGAAGACGACATGGGATGAAGGCGAGACGGCGGGCGTGATTTCGGCGGGCGAACTGAAGGTCGGGTCGGTCAAGGTAACTTATCAGAAGCTGCCGAGCGGGACGGAACTGGACGCGATGCCGACGGTGCGGGGCTCCTATCGGGCGGTGCTGACGATGGCGGGAATGGGCGCGGACTACGCGCTTCTCGGCGGCGAGCGTCGGCTGGCGTTCGAGATTCTCGGTCATTCGCCCGTGTCGTCGGTCGGGGCGACGGCGGAAGGCCGCATTCTGCTCGTCAACGACGACACGGGCGGCGACGGGCGCGACGCCATCACCGACCAGGGCTACTGGCAGACTGCCGCCACGGGACATTCCATCTTCTGGGAACATAGCAGTGAGACTCATAATGCTCACAGAAATTATGCGTATTTACTTGCCGGCATTCATCATACCTTATATTCAGCGGAAGGGGATAAGACAAATCGGTTGTGGCATATCGCCAATGGACTGATTGGTAACATTTTCATCAGGGGTCCCCAAACGTATAGTTACGCGAACTACCTCCCGTGGTCAAGTACATCAAAGTCGATTTCGTCCGAAACCAAGGCGTTTCCGACGCGGACGGATGCGAATGAGGAAGTCGGCAATATCGTTCTGCGGAATACGACGGAGGCGGCGGTTTACTCGCCCTGTTACACGAATGGCATTGGAGTTGTCTACTTCGATGCGGTGAATGGATATAGAGGCAATGCCGAGGACTTTAAGTTGGTGGTGGAAATCGCCACCGAGACGGAGGAGGGCTTGCCGCCGACGGATGAAAACTGCGCCGGCGCGAATACGCTGGGTGAGGAGGACCCTTACTGGAAGGTGCGCAATCAGTGGCGGGCAGTCTCCATTCTGCCGCTCGTCAAGAACGGGACGGCCGAGGGGACGGCCGAGTTCGAGGCGCAGGAAAAGCGCACGGAACTCGACTTGCTCGGTTTTTCGGGTGGCGGCAAGACGGATAAGTTCGTGCGCGGTATTGCGGAGGTGAACGTCCGCGGACCCGTTCGATTCAGGATTCGGCGAACGAGTTCGACTACTTCTGCTGACGACGCATATCAATATTTTCTTCTTCTCGACAACATCATTGCGTCGCCGCCGGCGATGTATGCGGATTTGAGTCCGATTGGCTACTACGACGAGACGAAGATGGGCAAGCAGACGCTCGGCCAGGAGTGCGCGTTCTCGATTCCGTTCCCGTCCGCGTCCGATACCGAGGTGTATGCGCGGGCGACGGCGACGAACGTGGTGACGCCGGGCGTGGCGATTGCGGATACGAACTTCATCGCGTCCGCCCGGCTCAACTACCGGTGGCGCTACCTGAACCAGCGGTTCAGTCCGGCGAAGGGGTCGGACGACACGGACAACTGGAAGACGGTGTTCCTCGACATAGAGAACGGCTTCCGGTCAATCGAGCCGCTCGCGTTCCCGGCGGCGGAGGGCGACATCGAGTTCTTCTACGACCTCACGCTGCAGGCGCCGTTCTACTCGTACCAGGACTATTCGGGGTGCGGGGTGGCGAAGCCGACGGGCGACTACACGGAGGAACTGCGGGCGGTGACGAACCGCATGGACTTGACGGGGCTCGGGAACCAGCGGCTCGCGAGCGGCGGCACGGACTGGTTCGTGCGCCTCAGGCGCGGCGCGAGCAACTGGGCGTCGATGCGGGTCGTGCTCGAGGGCGGCACGGCGGGCGGCATCGCGGGCGACTACGACATGGAGCTGATCGCGGACAACACCTGGCGGGCGCTCGTGCTCGTGCCGACGAACACCTCCGAGACGGTGCGCTTCCACTTCGAGGGCTTCAACGAACTCGAAGCCGGCGCGACGGAGATTCCGTCCGACCCCGAGGCGATTGCGTGGGGCGTCGCCACGGCGGCGACGAACGACGTGCCCGCCACGGGCAAGATCGTGCGGGGCGGCACGCTCGACGGCTGGGTGACGCCCGACAACGTGGCGAACTACCTCGAGTTCAAGTTGAACGACCGCTATGAGACCTACGCCATCACCCGTGCGGAATACCAGGACTTCAACCACTGGAACGACGCCGCCGCCGGCACGAAGTTCAAGATCAACTACGCCGAGACGAACTCCGTCGATTACGCGGCGATGCAGACCTACACGAACAACTTCTCGAACTGGGCGACCTACGTCAGCACGAACGCCGGCTGGAACGAGACGTTCTATCTTCAGGACTACACCGTCCCGGATTATCCGAAGGACGTGGTCTACCAGCGCACGACGACGCCGAACGGCTGGGCGGCGCAGAACGTCTCGTGGGTGGGCGAGAGCCTCGTCACATCCAACGCGGTGAACAAGTCGGGCGGTCTCGCGGCGAAGTTGCTCGGCAATGGCAGCGGCGTGCTCGAGTTCACGTCGGCGAATACGCCGTCCGGGCTCGGCGAGGTGCAGTTCAAGACGCGCATCGGCCAGTCGATGACGTTCGACTCGTTCAGCTGCCGGATGGACGCGATGGTGAGCGACAACTACGTCTTCCACGCGCCGCTCGTCATGAGCCGCAGCTGCAAGATGGACGGCACGGAAATCGGCGACATGGCGGTCGGGGCCTCCGTCTCGCTCGTCGCCTACTACTATCCGAGCATCGGGTGCTACGAGTTCCGCATCTCGCGGCCGTATAAGGGGACGTCTGCGTCGCTGCTGCTCGAACTCTACAAGTGGAAATCCGCGACCGGCGGCAACTCGACGAGTACGCGGCTCGCCTACACCTACGTGAGTTCCTCGGCGTGGGTGAAGGACGGGACGGACACTGATGTCGCGGGTAAGTTTTACGGTGCGTTCATCTCCTGCGGTGACGGCACCGACGGCGGCACGGAGATCATCTGCGGCCTCTCGACCAAACCGCAGCTTATGAATTCCTCGAATCATGATGTCGCAATCTTCTCCGGGGAGGAACATTCGGGGTTGATCTACACGGATTCGGACTCGCCGTATGACTGCGGCGCGTTCGGCGTGGGAGCGAAGGATTGCCCTGCGCGGTTTGTCCTGCTGTCGCACACCGAGACGGGTCATGTATTGGCGGACGCGGCGAACATTCGATCGGCGGCGAGCGGCGGCGTATTCAAGACGAACGTCAACCTCGGGCTGAACGACTACAGCCTCGACCAGTCCGACTTGACGACGCGGCGTTGGTCGAAGATTCCGGGACGGACGGAGTACTTCACGAACGATGTGAGCACAACGTCTGGGTCGTATCCCCTGTATGGTCTGCGGACGCCGACCAACCTCGTGCAGAACCTGGAAGTCTGGCTGAGCCCGAAGGGCGCGAATCAGTGGACGCTGCAGGATGCCGTCTCCGTTTCGGGCTTCGCCTTCTCGGACAAGCGGACGGTGCCGGTTCACCGCACGGGTACGTTCGACCTGCGGCTCAAGACGGGCGACGACCAGTCCGTGGACGTTGTCGTGGACGACATCATCCAGACGCAGTGGCAGGCCCCGAATCTCGAGACCCCTTATTACAACAGCCAGAGCGACTTCATCTACACGCAGGGCGTGGTGACGCAGAAGACGAGTTCCGTCCGCGAGGTCATCCTGCAGCCGTCGCGGGCGCTGACGACGAGTCCCGTGTCGATGCGCTCGCCGTTGCTCGCGGGTCTCGGCAAGTTCGCGTTCACCTACAGCGGGGCGGATACGAACGCCGAAATCTGGGTGCAGGTCGCGACGAACGACGTCTCGCGGCAGATGAGCATCCTCAATTCCTCTCTCATCGAGGGTACGGGTGCGGGGCAGTGGACGACGATTCGTAAGTTCGGCCCCGCGAGCGCGGGCTATGAGGGGGACAGCGTGCTAGCGACGAACGGCACGGGCACGAAGGTCATCTACCTTGGCTGGCACAACAACGAAGACCGACCCGTGAGGGGCGTCTTCCGCCTGCTCGTGCCGACGAACGTCGTCACGGCGGCGCTTGCGGCGGCGACGAACTCGACGCCCAATCTCGACTACGGGCGCATCACCATCACCGGCATCACGGTGACGGACGAGCCGGGCATTTCGGAACGTAGCTGGCGCGGCTGGAACATGCGGACGGTCGGCGACGAGCTCGACTTCGAGCATCGGATGTATCTCGCCGACATGACGCAGACGGGCGGCGAGGGCTACGGTCTCGTCTGCGGTCTCAACAACGGCGTGTGGCCGGAAGACCTCGAGACGGACGACGACATGACGCGGGTCGTGAGCGGCTATCCGGCGGTGTATTCGCCGACCTTCTCGACGAACGTCGCGGGGCGCGTCGGCATCGGCAGCGTGACCTACCGTGCGCGTCTCTACGAGGATTCGGCGCAGACGACCGGCGGCGGCCAGGTCATCGGCTACGGCTCGACCGACCCGCTCTACGGCAAGTGGGTGCCGATCTTCACGAACGCGGTGACGAGTCCCGTCTTCTCGGACTTCTCGTGGACGGCGGGGAGCGAATCGTACTACGCGGTGAAGTTCGAGATAACGGGGGCGTCGCTCGATGAGAAAGTCGCGCCGACGGCGGCACCGGTCGACCGCGTGATTCTCGACGAGATCTTCGTCGGCGAGAAGGTTCAGCCGACCCTCGCGTTCGTCTATGCGCGGCCGTTCCGCAACAACCTGATGTCCACCGACCCGGTGGCGGACATCCTGAGCGCGAACGAACAGCCGCTCGCGGGCGAGAGCTGGGGCGTTCAGGCGCAGCTCACGTTGCAGCAGCTGGCGGACGAAGTCGATCTTTCGCGAGGCCTGAAGGTTTCGCTCTCCTACTATTCGGGCGATACGCCGTGGGGCTACGACAACTGGAAGGATCTCGCGTCGGCGGTGACGGATATCGAGCTCACGCAGGTCGGCGACGCGACGAACCTCATCTTCCGCAGCGTCGGCACGACGCCGGCCGAGCTTGTGCCGCCCGCCGTGAAGGCGGGGGTGTTCGTGCAGTTCATGCTGAAGGTCACCTACTACGACCGCGGCGGCCGCGAATACGAGTCGCTGATGTCGAGCTGGACGCAGCCGACCTGGTACTACCCGATCGACAAGAACGGCACGGGTACGGGCGGCTACGATTCGGAGGACTTCAGCAGGTATTCGGCGTATACGATCCTCGACTCGGTCAGCCCCGGTCGCGCCTGGATCAACGAGGTGAACTGGAACGACGGCAGGGCGAGTGAGACCGATGGCGTGCGGTGCGAGACGAACCAGTTCATCGAGATCTGCGTCCCGTCGGGGGCGGACATGAACGGCTGGCGCGTCCGCGTGAGGAACAACCAGAACGGCGAGAAGACGCTCGCCCGCTTCGGCGTCACCGTGCCGGCGACAACCGTGACGACGAAGGCGGTGAGCGGCTACGAGTTCGTCGTTCTGCAAAGCCCGAAGTCGCGTGACGCGGGCGGCGTCACCAACTGGACGCATCTCGCGGCGGGCGACGTCTCGCTCGGCACGTGGCCGACCAATCTCTTCGAGAACGCTCAGGATGAGGGCAGCCTGAGTTACAGTATGCCCTACCAGTTCGAGTTGATCCGTCCCTCCGGCGTCATCGAGCATCAGTTCGTGCTGTCGGGGACGAACATATGGTCTGTCTGGGATATTGGCGCCCGATTCGACGGCACGAATCTCGTTGCCGAACTCAACGCGGCGGATTCTTCGCCCTTGCGGTTCTACGCGGGCGACGAACTGGCGCGGCGGACGAGCGGCGAACTCTACGGCTCGGCGGGCGTGACGGGCGGCACGGCGACGGGCGAACCCGCGCCCGGTGCGAAGGGGACGTGGAAGAGTGGCCTCACCTTTACCCCCGGCACGATCAACGAGGGACAGACGATTCCCGAGGGGTGGCTCATCCGCCCGAACGGGACGAACGCCTGGGTCTACCTGAACGTCATCGGCGAGCACCTGTCGCAGGCGATCGGCGGAGAGACGAACCGTTCGGCGGTCGTCATCGTGCCGCAGGGCATCTCGACGAACGTCACCTACACCGCCGAGCCGTGGTACGAACTCGCCGTGCTCACCGAGAACGGCGTCACGAACGCCGTGAACAGGCCCGGCACGTATGTGCACACGGTGACGCCGACGGGTCAGACCCACATCGTCGAGGCGCGCGAGGGAGTCGACAACCGCCTCGCGAACGACTTCGGGCTCGACGAGAAGAACGTCTACACGCCCGCCGTGCTCAACTGGCTGCGGGCGAACTGGCCCGACAAGACGGCGGAGGATATTCGCCTCGCCTACTACCGCGGCCTCAGTGCAACGGCGGATACGGTCGATCTCGGCCTCACGGAGATGTATTGGCTCGACATTCCGCCGGTCACCGAGTCGGGCGAGCGCGAGTGGTGGCTGCGCGGCGACATGTCGAACATCCAGGGTGAGACGCACGTCATCACGCGGACATACGGCGGCGTTGCGCACGAACTGACGAACCGGATCGTCGGCGTCACGCTCTACATCACGAACGCGGTCGCGGGCGGTGCGGCCTCTGCGCCCTGCCGCCTGCAGGGCGTCAACAACGAGCAGAGCGACACCTTCACGGGCAATATGTGGACGTCGGTGACGTTCAAGGTCCGCGCCGCCCTCGACGTGAACGGCATGGGTCAGGAAGGCTCGAAGAACAAGGGCTACCTGCCGTTCCGCCAGTTCACGTTCGGGCCGGGTTCGTTCGACGAGAACTTCAGCGCCCGCATCGAGATCATCGACCCGTTCTCGACGCTCTCGCCGGGCTACGGCTACGGGTGGAGCAACTACCCGAACACGACGAACATGTTCTTCAGGTGGAGCATCGACACGGACCTCATTCCGTTCGCCGTGCCCGTCCTGAAGGCGAACAACACCTACGAATCGGAATAAGGGAACACATACGACACTTGCGCACGAACGGCGGTTTATGATACAATTCAAGGAAACAGGAAAGATGAAAAGGGCATTTCAGAAAAAATGGGTGCTTGCGGCGGCGATTCTGATCGTCGCCGCCGGGTGCGATTGCGGGAAAAACGAGCCGCCCGCCGCCGCGCCGTCCGCGCCGACGAACGCGGCGTCGACGGTGGGTTCGCAGGCCGACCCGGCCTTCCGCGCGCGGCTCGAAGACCAGGTGGCGGAGCGTACGCGGTTGACCGCCGTGCGCGGTCGGCTCGCCAAGAAGATGGAGGCGATGGTCGCCGCCGAACGGACGGCGCGACCGGGGGCGGACGATGCGGCGATCAAGGCCGCGCTGGAGGAAAAGCCCGAATGGAAGTCGCTTTACGCGAGGATTGTGGACGTCAACGCGGCGATTGAGGACAACCGCCGGCAATCGACGTCGATTGTCAGAAAGCAACTGACGGGAAAATAGGAAGAAAGATTTCAAGATGAGGAACCTGATTATGATGAAAAAGTTCGTTCTTTCGTGCGCGGCGGCGGCGTTCGCCGGCATTTCGGCTGTGGCGGCGGATGTTGGCGACATCCGGTCAATCGACGCGGTGAGCGATTCGACGACAACCTACCCGAACGATTCAGCTCCCCTGAACGCGGGGCAGTCGTTCTACATCCTCGTGCGCCTGCTGAACCAGGATTACCTCACGACGGTTCAGGATGGCACAACGCACAACCCGTGGTATTTCAAATCGTTGACGACCGGTTCGACGAGTCTCGTCGAGAGCGTCAACCGACCGATGCTCGCCCTCTCCATCGGCGGCAAACTCGCCTACGCAACCTATTCATCGACAGGCCCGAACGGCGAACTGAGCGGCCTCAATCGGGTGAGGGACTCCAACGGCAGGTTCGGCTACCACACCGACTTCTACTTCAAGTACACCGTGGGGGCGGGTGAACTCGGCCTTCCCGTGAAACTGCTCGGCAAGGACGGTCAGGTCGGTAGCAGTTCGTCGGAAGTATGGATGGTCAACGTCAACACGGGGGATGAAACCTTCAACGAGTGGGACTTGACGAACAACAGTTCATCGCCGCGTCTGGCGGTGTTGAGGTTCGTGAATGAGGATGCTCTTCTGGATTACAATGTTGACTATCCTAAAACCCCGCACACCGCGCCGCGCACGGATGCTTCGCTTGCGACTGAGGGCATCTACGTGCAGACGGTCAAGTTCGACACGACCTACGATGACGAGGCGAATGACGTGTGGCGCGACGTCTATCCCGGTCTCTCGACCGCCGTGCTCAATACGCCGCGCCTGACCGGTGCGGGTCCCGCGACGGTTTATGTCTGGTCGGGGGACGAAACCGTGTTCGTGCCGGTCGGCGACAACACGATCACCGTCGATGGCAAGACCGTCCTGCCCGTCACGATCGGCAGCGGCGAATCGTCCGCGTCGTTCAGGATGCGCGGCGGAAGTGCGCCGGAAGGCACGACTTGCAAGATTTACATGAGTTCCACAACGTCGCAGGCCTTCAACGACGTCGGCGACGTGATTGACAGTTCGGCGGTTTCGCGGACGGTGCGGATGCATGCCGCGCCCTCGCCGACGGTCACCTTCCGCCTGAACGGCGAGGACGACCGCGCCACCGTCACCTGCCCGACGACCAATTACTACGACCACGTGGCGCAGCTGACCGTGAACCTCACGCCCGCCGTCGATCACGACGTGTGGGTCGAAATCGGGGCGACCTTGGCGGATACCGGCGACCTCTCGGACATCTACGACGCGACGCTTCTCGGCATCAGCGAGAACGACGGTGGCGACGCCTACGCGGGGCGGACGACGAAAGTCAAGATTCCGTCGGGCTACAGCACCGTTCAGCTCTATCTCTATTCGCTCGGCTGGACGGGCAAGACGGGCAGTTCATCAACGGGCATCGTATTCAAGCCCGGCACGGTCTACACGAACGAAGGCATGACGATTGTAGATTCCGAGGTTTCGGCATCGACGGCGGGTTGCATCCTGTTCGTAAACAGAGTGAATCCGACAATCCTCAGCATCGATCCCGGCTATCCGACCGGCACGGCGACGGCGGTCGGCGGCGTCCCGACCACGTTCCGCGTCACGCTCGCCGACTGCTACCGGAACATCATGGATGAGAACAACGGATACACGTTCAAGTGGACGTCGACCGACGGTGAAGAACTGACGGACTCCGAGGGCATCACGGAGGAGGATGATTATTTCACGCTCGACCAGACGTTCGTGCAGGCCGGCACGAAGACGATTTCGCTTCGTGCGATCGCACCGTTCAACAGTGCTTCGTCCGAAACCGTTAGTTTTGAACTTGAGGTCGGCAAGGCGAAGCAGATTACGGCGACACTGCCGGGCGAGTCGCCGTGGTATGTCGCCGAAGGCACGTCCCTGCCCGTGACGTTCACCCTGGAGGGTGGCACGGCGAACGCAACGACCTACGCCTTCCTCGAACCGCTCAACGCGGCGAGTTCGAACGCGGTCAATTTGACGGTTGCGCCGTTCAAGACGGGCGTGGCGATTCCGAAGGGCACCTACAATGCGTCGTTCCAGCCCAACGTCTCGTTCATCGACGGCACGGCGAGCGCGTGCGAGTTCACGGTGAAGCTTTCGTCCAAGCAGGAGGAATACAAGAAACAGGCGGGCTTCGAGGATGGCACGCTCTACGTCGTCGTGACGAACATCGAGCCCGTCGTGACGGGCGTGACGGCGGGCGGGATGCCCGTCGAGAACGGCGGCACGGCGCGGAGCGTCCCGAAGGGCGTCAACACGCTGTTCCAGCTCTCGGCGACGGATGTCGCGGCGGACTTGAACGCCGTTGACGCAGACGGCAACGGCACGTTCCTGACGAAGTGGGTGATTTACGACGGCACGGCGGCGACCATCGTGACGAACGGGAATCCGAATGGCGTGACCGTCACGCACATGTTCAGGAACGACACGGTTGGCGCGGAGGGTGCGCTCGTGCAGGTGTTCCTGAAGGACAAGGACATGGCGGACTATCCCTCCACGGCCAACTGGTCGTTCCGCGTCCCGGTCGCCAAGACGCCGCGCGTGACGCTCGCCTACGAGAACACCGACGATACGGGCTACTGGTACGAAAACGATAAGACCGGCCACGGCATTGTGGTCGGGCTTTCGCAGGCGGCGACGGCCGACATTCAGGTTCGCGTCAAGGTCCCGAAGGCCGATGACGGTGGCTACGTGAAGTTCAGGACGCGCACGAACAGCGTCTGGGAAGACACCGAAAATGAGGACTGCTACATCGTCAGGTTCCCGGTTGGCACGACTTCGGTGGCGCTGACGGCGATTGAAATGGACGGCACCTCTGATTCGTCGGCGGGCATCGACCTCGAGGCGTTCGTCATCACGACGGACGATTCCGGCTACGGGAAGCCATGGAACGAATACTACGAGGCGGCATCGGTTCTTGCGCCGTCGCTGAAGGTCGTGAATGTCGCCCCGGAGGGCGTGACGACCCCGTCGGACGGCACGACGAACACGACCGCCAAGGTCTACACCGACTACACCGTGAAATACAAGGTGAGCAACGACGTGGCGGCCGACCTCGCCGAAGGCATCACGGTGACGCTCGAAGTGGACGGCGATGAAATCAACTCCGCGACCGTGACGAATACGACGCAGTACACGTTCGCGACGCCCGTCACCTTCACCTCGCCCGGTCTGAAGACGGTCAAGGTCACCTTCACGGATAAGGACGAGAACTCTACGGTCAGCACGTTTTACTACAACGTGATGGAGACGAAGACAGTCGTTGTCTCGGCGCACGACCCGGCTTTGTCCCGCAGTTCCTCGAACCAGCATTCCGTCCGCTACGGCAACAAGGCCAAGGGTCTTGGCGCGGGTCGCGTGGATGGCGAATCGGTCAATCCGCAGAAGGTCGCAAGCTGGGTCTCGACCTTCTCCCTCGCGGTCACGGACTCCTCTTTCCCCGTGATTGCGACGGGCTATCAGGTGGCGAATCCGGTGAACGACCAGATCAGTTCGCTCGGACAGTATCCGCGCACGGCGGGTGACGCGGCCTACTCCTATCTCAATGACTCACGCGGCGCGAAAGGCTACGACAGTTTCTTCTACGCCTGGGTCTGCAACAACTCGGCGACGTCCGATGGTCTCGACCTTGAGACAGACATCATGATCGGTCCGGCGAAGGCGAATACGTTCGCAATTCCCCTGCAGCCCTACGATGCGGATAAATCGACCTACGACACGCAATACTGGGAAGCCGTCTTCTCAAGGGAATGGCTCACGAGCGACAACTGCGGCGACATCAACGCCGACGGCATCCCGGACATCATCGTGACGGCCTACCCCGGCTTCGGGATCTTTGATGCGAATCTGACGAAGTCGGGTGACGACCTTGAGGACATCTCGGACTGGAACAATGATGCGGACTACTTCCCGAATACGGATACGTCGTCGATCGCCTCGTTCATCCCCGGTCTCTCCAACACGTGGGTGACGGCGGGTACGCCGTTCGAGGCGCGTTTCGAGATTCGCGGCTGGTATGCGAACGGCGGCGAGGCCTCCCCCGCCCTGAACGACGCGGCGCAGCAGCTCGGCCTTGACCGGAACTTCACCTCGGTCGTCAAGTTCACCGACCCGGCGACGGACAGCGACTCGACCCTCTCGGCCATCGAATGGTGGGCGTTCACGAACTACTGCGCGAAGATCGAGCGCACCCCGGACGATACCACGATCTGGGCGGGCGGTTCGGATGCCCTCGCGTGGTCGCCCGAACGGCCGACCGACCCCACGCTCCCCGATACGGACAAGGACGGTTTCCCGGACGGCTACGAATACTACATCTGGTACCGTGCGCATGTCGGCTACACCGGCGCGAACGGCGAATACACGAAGCTGACGGGGCGGCGGTACAACCCGAAGGACCCGATGCACCCCGAAATCATCACGTCGGAGGAAATCGCTTCGCTCTACGACCCGCGTCACGACCTGTCGGGCGCGGCAAGCCCCGGGCCCACGACCGACACGGATAACGACGGCCTTACGGATCTCGTCGAACTCGCGCTCGGCACGAATCCGTTCGATTTCGACACGGATGGCGACGGCCTGCCGGACGGCTATGAACTCACGATTTCCATGACAGACCCCCTGAAGGTCGTGTCGGGCGGGACGACTTCCGAGGCGGACGGCCTTGCGAACCCGGATGGCGACGCGATGGCGTTCTACACCGTGCAGCTGCCGATGCTCGGTTTCGCCGAGGAAGACTCGGACGAGGTTTCGGAATACTGGTTCAGCGACGGCGCGTGGTCGCTCTTCTCGGCGGACGCGACCGGCGCAGACCCGAAGGTCTGCTACTTCGTGAACGGCACGGACGGAACGCGCTATCTCGTCACCGATGGCATCGTCGAATACAAGAAGGATGACGAGGCGAAGACGGCGACGGTGACCGCGTCGATCAATGCGTATTCGTCGTGGGCGACGGGGACGGTCGACAAGACGACCTTCTACTATCCGGGCGAGGCATCGGCAATCGTTGACCTGAACGGACTGGAACTCGACTACACGAACCCGACGGAACTCGGGTCGGGCAACATCTACCAGGCGTGGGACTATGACGGCGCGGGGACGCGCATCGCCGGCGTCGCGTGCGGCTCGGACGACCTCAAGGATCTCCTCAACCGGACGGTTGCGCTCAGCGCGACGACGAACCTCACGTTCATCCACTTCCAGGTCTACCAGAAGCTGGGCTACAATCCGCTGACGGCGACCCACTGGAAACTGCCCGATTCGTGGGCGGCGGTGAACACGAAGCCGTTCACCAACTACGACGAATACATGCTGATGACCTTCCTCTACCATCAGGGGCTGATTGCGGATGAGGATCTCGTGCCGACGACGGCGGTGCCGATGGAGACAATCTGGCAGAAGTTCACCACGAACCCGCTCAAGGCGGACTCCTTCGGGCACGACATTCCCGACGGCTGGGAACTCTACACGTTCTACGCGCCAGATAGTGCGCCCAAGGGCCTCGCGTCCGAAGGCCGCACCATCTCCACGCTCGCGGCGGCCTGTCCGGTCGTGAGTGCAGTGGGTTTCCCCGATCCCGACAACGATGGGCTTTCGTTCGCGGAGGAGTTCGCGGGCTACCTTTCGACCGCTCTCTACCCCGCGAGCGACTACTGCACGATTCCCGAACTCAACGAGAAGCAGGTGAAGTGGCGCAACAAGCTGTGGGCGACCGACCCGTGGAACGAGGATAGTGACGGCGACGGCATCAATGACGGCGCCGAATACGCGGAGGTCTTCATCTACGGGGATTCGGGCGTTGCCGGCGGCGGCCTGAACCCGCTTTCGTGGGATACCGACGGCGACGGCCTGCCCGACCCGTGGGAACTCGAGTTCGCGGGTACGCATTCGGACAGCACGACCTCCAGCGACTCGACGAACACGACCGAGACCGCCAGCGCCGGGTGGAACAACGACGGCATGGACGGCACGGTGAACGACGCGATGCTCGACTACGACAACGACGGCCTCCTCAACTGGCAGGAATACATGGTCGGCGCGATGCGGTGCTGGCGCTACGACGACACGGTTTCCCGCTGGACGAGCCACGCGTTTGACTTCGAGGCGATCCCGGCCGACGAGACCTCGGAGGACTGGGGTAAGTTCTGGTATCGTGTGCTCGCGGACGAGCAGAACACGGTGGACGATGACGATGAGGACACCGAGGGGCTGTTCAACCCGCACCTCGTGGCGGGGACGTTCGACGGCGGCTCCTACTTCTCCCTCTGCACGAATGCGTGGGATCACACGGGCTACGGCAAGTACTACATGTTCAGGGACGGCGTCTACCACGACCTGAAGACGCCGCCGGCGGGCAAGTATACGGTGGGCGACAAGCAGTTCAACCGCTTTACCTACAAGGCGGCGACGGCGACCGACTGGACGTCGCCCCACGCATTCGCCAATCTCGAGGGGCTGTATCCGGCGAAATACATTACGTGCGATCCGCGCATGCCGGATACGGACGGCGACGGCATGGACGATTACTACGAGATTTTCCACGGTATGAACCCGCTGTTGGGTCTTCAGAAGTCGCGTGGCAGGGGCAGCAACCGCGACATTGTGTTTGAGGCGTATGACGACTCGCAGGATGTGAAGAATGTCGCGTGGAGCGCGTGCGAGAACTACTGGTATCCGAGCGACGACGAGGCCGATCTCCATCGGCCGGCGCGGTTCAAGCCGAGCCGCGACGAGACGGTCGGCGGCGGCGCGGCGTGGGACTTCGAGGCGTTCCCGTGGCTGACGGGCCTTGCGGCGGCCGACCCCGACGGCGACAACATCCGCAACGCCGACGAGGCGATCATGCCGCAGATCCAGGCCGCCTCGAACTATCTCCACACCGACCCGACCCCGCTGTGGATGACCGATACGAGCTATGAGGGAAGCTTCACGCGGCGCTTCTACATGCCGCCGTCGGGCGCGACGTCATTCCCCAGCGCAACGGGGACGTTCACCTACAACGGCCAGGTCTATCGCTTCGATTCCTTCCCGGGCTTCCGGTGGGATGCGAAGAACGCCATGGTCTACTTCAATGGCATCTTCGACGTCTACACGCTCAACAACTGGAACGTGAAGAGCGACTACTTCTTCAGTTTCGAGGAGAACGAGGGCTACGATTCCGACCACGACTTCCTGAGCGACTACGAGGAAGCCCGTGCGCGGACGAAGAAGGCCTCCGACCCGCAGGATTCCAACGACCCCCTGCGCCGTCAGGCGATGTGGTTCGGCGGTGACGAGGACAAGTCCTTCCTCCAGTCCCACGTCTGCACCGAGGAGGAGACGCCGGTCACCGAGTCGAACTCCGAATTCCGCGAGAACTTCCTCTACTACACGGTGGAGTGCTGGGCGAAGCCCGACGGGTCGATTCTCGGGTCGAACGAGTTGCGGACGCTGGTGGAACGCGCCATCTGGACGTCGGCCTCGGGTCCCGCCGACGCGAAGTACCTGCGCAAGAACTTCCTGATCGGCATCAAGAACGGCAAGTGGTATACGAAATACGACTCCGCCGGAACGGACCAGCTGCAGCCCGTCGAGATTACGGAAGGTCCCGTGGCGACGACGAACTGGACGCACGTGGCGGCGACCTACGACGGCAAGGCCCTCAGGTTGTACGTGAACGGCGAGTGCAACTCGGGGATGTCGAAGGAGACGAGTGTCTCTCCTGAACACGGCATCGCCTCGCGGAATGCAATCGAGATCGGCAGTTACACGAGGTATGAGTCCATCTCCTACCTGGTCGGCGCTTCGGCGCTCGACATGTTCGCCGTCTACTTCGACCTCGGCCAGCGTCAACCGGATCTCGCGAACCCGACATTCGACGACTACGGTAACTACTACAAGGGCTACATCGACGAAGTCCGCATCTGGGACGGCGCACGGAGTGCGGCGGACATCGCGGCGGACGTGCAGAACCGTACGCGCTACACGCCCGCGCTGGCTCTCGCGAACCGTCAGGCGGTCTACGAGTCCTGGTGCGAAGGTGGGTCGCGCATGAGTGGCAGCGTCCGTCAGCTCCCGGCGGAACTGAAGTTCCACTGGTCGTTCGACCATCTGCCGGGTGCGGTCGAGACGGGCGACGTGATGACGACGCCGACTGGATTCTCGACGAAGGGAACGATTACAGACGCGAAGGCCGTCTGGGTGCGGCCCGAGGACTGGGAATGCCCGTGGTGGGCGGATATTGCGGTGCGCTCGACGGTCTACGACGATGCCGCGTATGTGCCGTGGATCAACAATACCGTCTCGCACCTGCCGCGACTTGACGGAACGACGCTCGATTCGGTCTACTGGAGCACCAACTACGCCGGGGCGGTTTCGGCGGTGGATTCGGGCTATCCGTCCTTCACGTTCCCGTGCTCGGCTGAAGTCTACAGCCGCTGGACGCAGGTTCTCTACTACCAGGAGAACACGGGAATCAAGACGACCCCGACGCGCTGGAATCTCGTCTCGACGAACGCTACGCAGAAGGAGGCTTTCCGTTTCGCCCTCCGCGACCGCAACGTACTCGGCGATGACCTGCTGCCGATGGGCGGCGCGTATCCGAAGCGCATTTCCTCCGCCGAGGGCGGCATGTGGGATGACCAGGGCGCGGCGGATGCCTGGGCGCAGACGGGCGACGACCGGAACAACCGCGGTCTGCCCGACTGGTGGACGGCGTATGCCAGGGGCAACTACGTCTCCGACCCGTCGTCGACTATTACCTGGGATACGATGGTCGATTACGATGGCCTTCGCATGACGGCGTGGGAAGCGTATCTCCGCGACCTGGCGCGCGGCATGCTGCCCGACGGCGAATACCACCCCGAGTACACCGACACGCGTGACGTTGACGGCGACCGCATCCCCGACTGGTGGGAGGAAATCTACGGCATCGACACCGGAAGCGCGGAAGACCAGTTCGCCGATGCGGATGGCGACGGACTCTCGAATTACACGGAATACCTCATCAGCGAGGTCTTCAAGTTCGCCCGCCTGAACCCGACGCTCGCAAAGACGGATGGTTCGTGCCCCGACTACTTCCGCCGCGTCGGCGACCTCTACTTCGGCGAGATTTTCACCGACTTCGACCAAGTCAGCGACCAGTGGGAGCGCCAGTATGCGACACCCGATGCGAATGGCGTCGTGTATGCGAACCAGTTTGTCCACGATCCGCTGAAGGACTTGGATAACGACGGCTGGTCGAACTTCGCGGAGGCGAAGGTCGGCACGAACCCGACCAAGTCGAGGTCCGCCGGCACGGGCGACGGGTATTACATCCGTGAATATCCGGTTCCCACGATTGAGGCGACCATCGTCTACAACGAATCGGACGTCATCAGTGCGCCGATTGTGTTCAAGGCGTGGAGCAAGAAGACGGATCCCGGCATGACCACCGTTCCGGATGCAATCTGGACGGTTGCGAACGTCAGTTCGAACGTCTCGAAGTCCGCCCACACGCGGTATCTCGGCATGAATCCGGCGAAAGAGGCGACCTACACGCTTGGCACCGGCATGGTGATACCGGGAACGGTGAAGATTTACTTCCGCGACTTGGGCTACCGCCTCGTGTCGGTTCTGAACGGCTACGATTACCTGACCTATCACGGGGAGCCCGCGAACGCCACCTGGCAAGTTGTCGTGAGCGACCGGAATCCCAACAACAACGGCATCGGCATGCTCTACGCGACAATCATCACGTCGCTGGGTTCGACAAAGGAAACCGAGGTCGGCTCGATTAACTACACGACGGGCGAGATGACGATCGACTTCTCGAGCGATACGCTGACGGGCGACGCCTATTTTGCGACGGAAGAAGTCCCTGAAGGGGCGGCTTCGCTGAGCGCGGTCTGGTATGACAAGTTCAATCTCGCCGGCAGCTACGCCTACATTTCGTGGTCGGACGAGGCGGCGGGACCCGACGCTTCGGGCACCTACCACCTGTGGGAGGCCAACGGGGCTGGCGACCTCGAACACCGCGGCTACGTCCGCGAGGGTCTGAACAAGTTCATCGTGTTCGTGGATAACGACGGCGACGGCGAGTACACGCCCGGTGAGCCGTTCGGCTTCGTCGATAACGTCGACGTGGGCTGGGACGGCGCCCGGTTCACCGTCGAACTGACGAAGACGCATCCCGTCTTCGCCCGCATCGACCTTTTCTCGGGCGATTCGGATCGTGCGAAGTACAACCCCGCCAACAGCGGCCTGACGACGAACGACCTGGGAATCGTGCTGGACTCCAGCATGTCGAAGGAACGCATTCGCGTCGTCCGCACGGCGGTGAACGGCTACGGCCTCAACAAGTACGACTCCAACTTCCTCGCCATCGAGAACCGCGTTGTCCTGGACAAGACGTTCGACCTCAACGTGCGGCACTACCTGCACGAGGGCGACTTCCTGACGGACGGCGAACTCGACATCGACTGGTCGCACTTCAACGCGGAGGTCTACAACAGTGAGGCGCTCAACCTCTACGATGACAACGGGAACTGGCTGCTCGACCCGACGAACGTGATGTATCGCATCGTCCTGGGCGACGGCACGATTTCCCCGACGACAACGAACCGCCTCTTCCTCATGAACGTCTCGCGGACTTTTGACGCGACGCAGTTGCGCACGATTCCGACGATTACGGGATGCGGCGTCGAGGGCATCTACTACAACGCCCGGCCGACGTTCACGTGGACGACGGGCGGCTACAACTCCTACACCGCCTTCCAGCTGCAGATCCTGTCGGAAGACGGGAAGGAGGTCATCTACGATTCGGGCGTCCGCCGTGCGCCGAGGATGGATAGGAACGGGAACTACCAGTGGACGGCAGACTGCGCGTTCGGCGACCAGACGCCGCAGCGCAAGATCCTGTCGCGCCGTGGCAACTACAAGTGCCGCGTGGCGATGTACAACGCGAAGTTCCGCAGCACGTCCTGGTCGAAGACGGTCAACTTCGCCGCGTCGGTCAATTCCGCCCGCGCAATGAACGACCACAGCTACTCGTCCATCGACGTGCTCGTGAAATATGCGGGGCCCACGTGCGTGCTCGACCGCGTGTACAACCTGAGCCAGACGAACGGCATCATCCGCGTCCAGGCGTTCCCGACGGCGGACTTCTCGGGCGAACCGCTCGCCCAGACGTTCGTTACAAACGTGGTCGGCTCGTCCATCACGGACATGACGCTCACCCAGCCCAACGCGCGCCTGACGGGTCTGCCGGCGAACGGAACCTACTACATCCGCGCCTACATCGACTCGGACGGCGACTTCCAGCACAGCGCATGGGAATCGTGGGGTTGTGCGGCGGATGCCGTCGTGCTGACGGATACGGACGTCACCGCCCCGGTCGTGAACGTCTATATCGAGGACGCCGACATAGACGGCGACTGGATTCCGGATGCGTATGAGTACGCCAAGGCGGGCTGGACGGGTTCGTGGGAGTCCGTGAAGGACAAGATTCAGGCGGACGTCACGGGCGACGAGAAGGTGCTCATCGACATCGAGGCGTTCATCACCGATCGCGGCGGGCTTTCCGCCGGTCTCTCCGGCATTCCGTATACAATCTTCCAGAACGGTTCGTATGCGAAGATCCTGCTCGGCCTCTCGGGCGGCAGCCTGACGGCGGAGACGCTGGTCGCGGCGGTTCGCAGCCAGGCGACGATTGACGAGAATTCGCTGAAGATCACGTCGATGACGCTGGATACCGAGGCGAAACGCATCGTGCTGACGGTCGCGGCGGACGTCCAGCCTTCCGTCGCTGGCCAGATGGTGAGCCAGGTCTACGGCATCTCGGTTTCGTCCAAGACCGTCTCGGTGAATGTCTATGAAAAGGCGACCCTTGCCGCCGCCGACTGGACGCTGAAGACGACGGTGACGGGCGTGGAGGTCGGCAACGGGCAGTCCGTCGTCGAGGTTGCGCTCGACCCGAACATCGACCTCACCAGCGGATTCTACCGGATTGCGATTGTGGAAGAATGAAAATGAAGAAGGAAATCAGGAAAGTTCTTGTTGTCAACTCGGGTTCGAGTTCGCTCAAGTATCAGCTCTTCGACATGAAGACTGAGACGCGGCTCGCCAAGGGGCTCGTCGAGCGAATCGGCGCGGGCGGCCCCGCCAACCACGCCGAGGCGCTCGCGAAGGTCGTTGCCGACCTCGGCAACCCGACCGACATCGATGCGATCGGCCATCGGATTCTGCACGGGGCGGAGGTCTTCAAGGACTCGGTTCTGCTGAACAAGGCGAACCTGGCGAAGACCCGCAAGCTCGTCAAGTTCGGTCCCCTGCACATGCCGGCGAACCTCGGCGGCGTCGAGGCCTGCGAGAAGATCTTCAAGGGAGTTCCGAACGTCGGGGTCTTCGACACGGCCTTTCACCAGACGATGCCCGACTGCGCGGCGCTCTACGCAATCGACCCGAAGTATTACAAGAAGTACGGGATTCGCAAATACGGCTTCCACGGCACGTCGCACAAGTTCGTCACCCGTGCGGCGGCGGACTATCTCGGCAAGCCGCTCGCGAAGGTGAACCTCGTCACCTGTCACCTGGGCAACGGATCGTCGCTTGCGGCGATCAAGAACGGCGAAGTCGTGGATACGACGATGGGGCTGACGCCGCTCGCGGGGCTTGTGATGGGGACGCGCTGCGGCGACATCGACGCGGCGGCGGTGCTCGCCATCATGGAGGCGGAAAAACTTTCCCCCGCCGAGATGGATACGATTCTCAACAAGAAGTCCGGTCTTCAGGCCGTTTCGGGCGTGGCGGGCGGCGACTGCCGCGACATCTGCGCACGGGCGGCGAAGGGCGACCGTGCGGCGGAGCTCGCGCTTGAGATGCTGGCCTACCGCACCGCCCTCTACATCGGGGCGTACAACACGGTCGTGGGCGGCGCGGACGCGATTATCATGACGGGCGGCATCGGCGAGAACTCGTCCGAGGCGCGGGCGCGGATCATCAGCCGCCTCGGGGCTCTCGGCATCAAGTTGGATCGTCGGGCGAATGCCAAGTCGCACGGCGTGACCGCCGTCCTCTCGACGAAGGACTCGAAGATTCCCGTCGTCGTTCTGCCGACGAACGAGGAACTGATGATTGCGCGCGACACGGTGCGCGTGCTCTCGAAGTAACAAAGGAGATTCTCAGAAGTGAGTGCAATAGCGGACATCATCAAGCGGGCGTCGAAGTTGAACGGCACGGTCGTTCTGCCGGAGGGCATGGATCCCCGCGTCATCACGGCGGCCTGTGCCTGCGTGGACAGGCACATCTGCACACCCGTCGTGCTCGGCACGGCGGAGGAAATCGCCGCTGCGGAGGAAAAGGCGGGTCTGCACCTCGCCGACCGCGCCATCCAGACGATTGACTACACGAAGGGCGATGCGGAACTCGAGGCAGCGTATCTCGCCGCGTGGAACGCGAAGGAGTCGCGCAAGCCCGCCGAGAAGCAGAAGATCATCGACCTCGCGGGGGCGCAGAAGACGCTGCGCACGAAACGCATCTACTTCGGCGGCATGATGGTGAAACTCGGGCGGGTCAACGGACTCGTCGCGGGTTCGATCGCCTCGACGGGCGACATGCTGCGGGCGGCGTTCCACACGCTGGGGACGCAGAAGGGCGTGAAGACGGCGAGTTCCTGCTTCCTGCTCGACCTCAAGAACCCCACGCCGTCGGGCGACAGCGTGCTGGCGTTCGGCGACTGCGCCGTCATACCCAATCCGACGGCGGAGCAGCTCGTGGATATCGGTCTTGCCACGGCGCAGACCTACCGCGAACTGACGGGATGCGAACCTCGCGTCGCCTACTTGAGTTTCTCGACGAAGGGGAGCGCGGCGGGCGAACTCGTCGAGAAGGTTCAGAAGGCCGTCGAACTCGCGAAGCCACGCTTCGCCGAGAAGGGCATTCCGATGGACGGCGAACTGCAGTTCGACGCGGCGATCGCCCCCGCCGTCGGTCGCCTGAAGAATCCCGACGGCACGATTCAGGGCAATGCGAACGTCTTCATCTTCCCCGACCTCCAGGCGGGCAATATCGGCTACAAGATCGCCCAGCGTCTCGGCGGTGCGACGGCAATCGGCCCGAACCTGCAGGGTCTCGCCAAGGCGATGAACGACCTCTCGCGGGGGTGCTATGCCGAGGACATCGTCGGCACGATTTGCGTCACCCTCCTCCAGAGCACGACGAAATAGGCAACAGAACGAATGACGACGAACGAACAGATCAGGCGGGCGCAGGAAGTCTTCGACGTTGAAATCGAGGGACTTCGGCGGACACGCGACTCCATCGGGAAGAGTTTCACCGATGCGGTCGAACTGATGCTGAAGGTCGTCTCGAACGAGGGCATCGTCGTCGTCACGGGCGTCGGCAAGAATCTTCACATCGCCGAGAAGATGAGCGCGATTTTCGCCTCGACGGGAACGCGCTCGATCGTACTGAACCCCGTTCAGGCGATGCACGGCGACCTTGGGATGGTTTCGCCGCGTGACCTGCTGCTGGCCCTTTCGTTCAGCGGCGAGTCGGACGAGGTCATCCGCCTCATACCGGCGATTCGCCGCCATGGGCTGAAGGTCGTCTCGCTGACGGGCAATCCCAATTCGACGCTGGCGAAGATGAGCGACGTCCACGTGGAGATCCCGTGCGGCCGCGAGGCGTGTCCGTTCGGCATGGCCCCCACGAATTCGACGACGGCGACGATGGCGATGGGCGATGCCCTGGCGATGGTGATGATCGATGCGCAGAAGTTCCCGATTGAGGACTACGCGATGAACCACCCGGCGGGTGCGATTGGCCGTGCGCTCGTCATGAAGGTGCCGGACGTGATGCGCACGGGCGAGCGGCTCGCGCGCGTCGCGCCGACGGCGACGGTGATGGAAGCCCTGCTCGCCATGACGAAGGCGCAGTCCGGCTCGGCCGTCGTTGCGGATGCGGAGGGCCGTCTGCTCGGCATCTTCACGGACGGCGACTTCCGCCGGATTATGGCGCAGGCGACGGACCGTTCGGGCGTGCTCGGCGACAGGATCGAGGCGCACATGACACGCGAGCCGATGTTTGTCCGCGACGACGCCTATGCGGCGGAACTGCTGAAGGTCTTCGAGCGCAAGCGCATCGACGACCTTCCCGTATGCGATGCGCTCGGTCGCGTCGTCGGTCTCGTCGATATTCAGGATTTGCCCAAAATGAAGGTTCTCTAAAAAAGAAAGGATCGAAGCATGAACGCGAAACAGATGATACTCCTGACAACAGTTCTCTCGGTGGCTGCGGTCGTTGCCGCGCCGACGCGGAAAGCCGCGCGCAATGCGAAGGCGGATGCCTCGGCGGAAGAGGCGCCGGTTTCGGGCGTCGATGCGAAGATTACGATTGACCAGTTCCCGAAGACGGGACGCGCCTCGACGCTGATGGCCCCGTCCCTCTCGGGTGCGACGATCATCGGCCAGTGCTTCACGAAGCCGCGCAAGTGGATCGTGCTTGAGTCGAAATACACGACCTACGCCCGTTGGCAGGATCAGCTGACCTTCACCTGGCACGTGCTGCTCGAAACGAAGAGCGCAACGGAAAAGGACAAGACGGATAAGCTCCCTCCCTATTCGTATTTCTCGACCTCCGTCACCTACGCGAACATCCCGAAGGGGTCTCACGCGGCGAGCGTCTGTTTGCATCCCTCCTACCTTGAGCGCTACGGCGAGCCGAAGGCGATCGGTCTTGTGATTGCGAACAAGGAGGGCACGGTTCTGGCGGGTGACTGCGAGAGCGAGATCAAGGGCATCCCGACCCATCCGAAGACGCTTGACCAGGCGTTCTGGAACAACAACAACATCATGAACGCCACGACGCAGGGCGGCGAGCCGATGATTGAGCGTCGTCAGGGGCTGCAGGATCGCTCGAAGACGATTTGGTCGCTTGTGAACCCGAATGACTACGAAATGGTGGTGCAGTAATGGCTAAGAAGTTTCTGGCGCTTGACATTGGGGCGGCGAACGTCGCCCTCGCCGAGTATGAGGCGGGGACGGGGGGCGGCCTCACGCTCGTCCGCTACGGCTGTGCGCCGCTGGCGGCCTCGCTCGATTCGGGCGACGCGCAGACGATTCTCGTCCCGGCGCTGATGGAATGTGCGCGGACGGCGGGCATCAAGCCCGGTCCCGTGGCGATTTCCGTTTCGGGGCAGATGGCGTTCTACCGCTTTGCCGCGATTCCCGCCGCGGGCGGCGATGAGAAGTTCGAGCAGCTCGTCCGCTACGAGATCGAGCAGAACGTGCCGTTCCCCATCGACGAGATGGTGAGCGACCGGCAGGTGCTCGGCGAGACGGAGGGCGGTGACAAGTCCGTGATGATCGTCTCGGCGAAGATTGACCAGATTGAGTCGATCACGACGGCCGTTGCATCGGCGGGCTTCCGTCCCGAACTCGTGGACGTCGCGCCCATCGCCCTGACGAATGCGCTGAAGTTCGCCAGTCCGGATGATTCTTCCTGCGTCGTCCTTCTGGACATCGGGGCGAAGACGACGTCGCTCGTCATCGTCGAGGGCGACAAGGTTTACAACCGGTCGATTCCGATTGCGGGCAACAACATCACGCGCGAGATTGCACAGGCGCTCGGGTGTTCCCCGGAGGAGGCCGAGACCATCAAGCGCGAGCGGGCGTATGTCGCCGCCGGTGGCGTGGCGGAGGACGAAGACCCGACGGTCGACCGCGTGTCGAAGGTCTGCCGCGCCGTGATGACGCGCCTTCAGGCGGAGATTTCGCGCAGCATCAACTTCTACCGCTCGCAGCAGGGCGGCTCCGCGCCGGTTCGCCTCTACCTGACGGGCGGTACGGCGCTTCTGCCGCGTCTGGACGAGTTCTTCGCGGAGAACCTCCGCCTTGAGGTCGAGTTCTTCAATCCGTTTGGCGCGATTGGCGTCGCCCCGTCGATTGACGCCGAGGCGTTCGGGTCGGACGGTGCGCTTCTCGCCGCAACGGCGGGCGTTGCGCTCCACCTTTCCGGCGCGGCGCGTTTCGCCATCAACCTCCTGCCGCCCGCGATTATCGCCGAACGCGCCGAGAAGGCGAAGATTCCCGTCGTCGCCGGTGCGGGCGTCGTGCTGGTCGTCGCCCTTGTCCTCGGTCTCCTCGGTGTCCGGCATGCGTCGGACGTGTCGCAGGTCGTCTTCGACCGTGTCAACGCAAAGGTTCAGTCAATCCGTTCGTTCGACGGCAAGGTCAAGACGGTCACGGCGGAAATCGAGAAGTCGTCCGCCGAGGCGGAGAACTACCGGAAGCTGCTGGCGGCCCGTTCGTCCGTCGCGCTTCGCCTGAACGCGGTCTCCCGTGCGCTTGCACCGGGAATGTGGATTGAGAAGTGGGAGCCGGGGCGCATCACCGTCCGCGGCTGGAAGGATAGTATTCAGGAGTTCGAGAAGAAGCAGGGCGGTGCGCAGGCCATCGCCTCCGAACTCGTTGCCAACCGTCTGAAGAACTCCCCGTTCGTCGATTCGGAAAGCGTCAAGATTTCCGGAATGAAGACGATCGGGAAGAGCGTTGAACAATTCACAGTGGAGTTGAAGTTCAAATGAGCAAGCCGAAGATTATCCTGGCCGCCGTTGGCGGAGCGATTGTGCTGGTATCCCTGGCGCTCGGAATCCTGATTTGGAGCGCGGCGTCGGATCGGTCGGAGAAGATCGACGACCTGAACGCGGCGACTGCCTCCGCCAACACGCTGATGGCGAAGCCGGTCTATCCCGGCCCGAAGGGCGTGAAGGCGCTGGAATCGAACCGCGTGGAATACGCGACATGGAGCGCCTCCGCGCACGAACTCGCCGCGCAGGGTGACTGTTCGTTTGAGAAGACGACCGCGCCCGCGTTCAAGTCGTTCCTCGTCGAGGATGCGCACCGTCTCGCCGAATTGCCGGGCGGCGTCGACGGCAAGCTCGTCAAGCCGGGCTTCGCCTTCGGTTTCAGTACGTACATCACCGAGGACAAGATGCCGGCCGACGCCGACCTCGCGACCCTTCAGCGTGAGTGGTACGACATCTCGACCGTCATCAAGGCCCTCGCCGTGACGGGTGTCGTCGAGGTCGCGGACGTCGTGCGACAGGTGAAGGCCACCGCCCCGGAAGAGCAGGATGCCGCCGCGCGAAAGAACAAGAAGCGGCGGAATGCGAAGGCCGAGGAAGACGCCGCCGCGAAAGCCCCGCTTGTCTCGACCTTCACCGTCGTCTTCCGAGCGAAGCCGCAGGGGCTCGTGAACGCCGTCAACGCAATCGTCTCCTCAAGCCGCTTCATCGTGGTGGACGAGATGAGTTTCGCCCGCGAAGAGGACGCGCTCGCGAACCTGCTGAGCGGGGGGACGAAGAAGGATGAGGCGCCGGCACGCCGTTCCTCGCGTCGGCGGAACAGGGGGGCTGACGCGGCGGACGAAGACGCCGCGCAGCGGAAGGGGCTTGTTGCGGGAGGTCTCGTCACCGACCCGGCGCGGGCTTCGCTCCTGAAGGTGTCGATGAAATTCTCCGTCTACGACTTCCGCACGAAGCAGGGCGCAAGTCCGGATGAGAACGGGAAGGGAGAAGGAAAATGAAGTCAAGGAATGGTAATTTCTTCACCGCCCACTACGAGTGGCTGGCCGTCGGCGGGGCTGTTCTCGCGCTCGTCGCGGCAATCGTCTATTTCGCCGGCGAATTCGGCGTCGAGCCGGACGCGGCGGCGGCGGAAGCCGTCCAGCGCCTGGACGTTCGGAATCGCGACGGCAAGGGCGTGACCCCCGTCGAACTGCGGGAATACAACCTCGCGGCGGAGTTCGTCCGCTCGCCCAACAAGGCGCTGGTCAGGGAAATCAAGGGGACGGAGGCGAGTTTTCTCGCGGCGGAAAAGCGCGTCGCCTGTCGGTTCTGCCTCGAACCGATCCCGTTTGGCGCGAAGACCTGCTGGGACTGCAAGAAGGTGCAGCCCGAGGAGAAGGTCGTCGTGCTGGATTCGGATGGCGACGGCATGCCGGACGAATGGGAGAAGCGCTACGGGCTGAATCCCGACGACGCGGGCGATGCGAATCTCGACAAGGACGGCGACGGCTTCACCAACCTTGAGGAGTATCAGGCGGGCACGGATCCGACGGATGCGAAGAGCCACCCCGACTACCTCGACTCGCTGAAGATTGAACTGCCGCTGAAGGAGACGTGCCTGCCGTTCTACTTCCGCACGGCGACGAAGACGCCGAACGGCATGCGCCTCGAGTTCTACGACCCGAAGCGGAAGAACGACTACGGCACGCCGGGCTACCGCTATTCGGTGATGGAGGGCGCGGTCATCGGCGACACGGGCTTCGTCGCGAAAAAATACGAGCACAAGGTCAAGAAGCAGAAAATCAGCGGCGGCGGCGCCGGTATGGAGAAGTCGGTTGACGTCTCGGTCGTCCAGCTCATGCGCCAGTCGGACAAGAAGGAGATTCTCCTGCAGAAGGACGAGCAGCGCAAGCCGGTGGACATTCAGGCGAAACTCGTCTTCACGCGCAACACGCGGGTCGAGGAGTTCACGGTCGTGCCGGGCGATACGATTTCCCTCTATGGCGAGAAATACGTCGTCAAGGCGATTCGTGGCAAGGGGAAAGGTGCGGCGGTGACGCTGGAGCAAACCGAAGGCGGCAAGACCCGCACACTTGAAGCACTTGAACCGTGAGCGGAATTAGGATATAATACACAACTGAAAATCTAAGGAATAGGTTTCGATATGACGAACTTGAAAACTTTGACAGCAATCGGTGCGACCGTGGCTCTCGTGGCCGTTGGTTCTTCTGCGTTCGCGCAGGATGATCTTGACGACCTTTTGAAGGATCTCGAGAGCGACGTGATGACCGAGCAGACCGAAGCCCCGAAGCCCGCCGAGGCAGCGCCCGCCGAGCCGGTCGGGCCCGTCGCGGTGGCCGAACCCGCCGCGGCCGAACAGGCAGAGGAGGCGAAGGCCGATGCGCCCGCCGAGGTTGCCGAAGAGCCGAAGGCTGCGGAACCCGCCGAAGAGAAACCTGCCGAAGAGCCGGAAGCCGAGAAGCCTGTCGTTGCCGAACAGTCGGTCGAAGAGGTGAAGGCCGAAGAACCTGTCCCCGCACCCGTTGTTGAGGAGGCGAAGGCTGAAGAGGCGAAGGTCGAGAAGCCGGCGGCGGTGTCGAAGGATGCCGAGTTGCTGGCGGATATCAGCGCGATGGAGCAATTGCGCCGCAAGGCGTTTGATTCCCAGGCGCGTCGCGAGGTCGCCGAGGCGCGGCAGTGCATGGAGTCCGACGAATACGTGGATGCCGAGAAGCACTACCGTCATGCCTATCGCCTGTTGAACGACCGTCCGGGCTCGGCGAAACTTCGCCGCGAATGTGAACAGGGAATGGCCGAGGCCCTTTATCGTGCGGCGCTTCAGGAAGAGAAGACGGGTCGGCGCACGAAGGCGATTGAATTGATTGAACAGGCGATTGACATGCGCCATCCGAAGGCGCGCCGCCAGCTCGAGGCGTGGCTGAAGGAAGGTGACCCCTCCGCCCAGAAGACGGATGTCTCGGAAATCACGCACCGTCGCAATGAGGATGACTACAAGGCCGCCCGCGAGAAAATCCATTCCCACCTGCGCCGTGCGCGGCAGTTGCTTTCGACCCGCGAAATCGACCGTGCGCTCGACGAGTGCGAACTCGTCCTCGTGAGCGACCCCTACAATCAGGAGGCGATTCTCCTGCGCAATGCGATTCAGAAGAAGCGCCAGACGATCCTGAAGCAGGAGTTCGATTCGACGCGCGACGGCTACATTGCGGATGTCACGAAGGCCTGGCGGCCCGTCTACGCTCCCAATGCGCGGCAGATTGACGATGTTGTCGGCACGACCGTCAAGAAGAGCCTTGGCGACGATCCGGAACGTTCGCTCGAACAGAGCATCATCCAGCGGATGCGCGAGATGAGCCTGCCGACGATTTCCTTCAAGCCGCCAGCGACGATTATCGACGCGGTGGAATACTTCCGCGGCGCGTCGAAGGACTTCGACCGCCCCGACCTTCCCCTTGACCAGCGCGGCTTCAACTTCGTCCTGAAGACCCCCAACACCCTGCACGCGAAGGTCGCCGAAGCGACGACGGACGATTCGGGCTTCGGTTCCGATGTCGATGACAGTGCGCAGTCCAGTCAGTCGGGCGTTCCCGTGATCCCGATGATTACCGCGAGCAACATCACGTTCTACGATGCGCTGAAACTCGTCTGCGAATCGGTTGAATACAAGTTCAAGGTTCAGGGTCCGATTGTCATGGTCATGCCGAAGAACATGTCCACGGACGAGATGGTGACGCGCAGTTACCCCGTCGTCGCGGCGTTCCTCGAACGTATCGGCAGCGCGACTTCCGACATCAAGGAACTGAAGACGTCGAGCAGTTTCGGCAGCAGCAGTTCCTCCCGAAGCGATGAGGGCGAGGAGAATCAGGAGCGTGACTGGAAGGAGTTCTTCTCCCTGATGGGCGTTCAGTGGCCGGAGGGCAGCTCGATTCTCTATATCAAGACCCTTGGCAAACTCCGCGTCAAGAACACCTACGAGAACCTTGCCGAGCTTGAAAAGGCCCTCACCGAACTCAACGTTGACCAGAAGTTGATTGAGATTGAGGCCCGCTTCGTCGAGGTCTGTCAGGAAGACCTGAACTCCCTCGGTTTCGAGTGGATTCTCAACAGCGACTACAGCCTCAATATGGGCGGTTTCGGCAAGTGGCTCGGCGTGAAGGACGGCGCGTGGGGTACGAGCAGCAGTTCGACCACCATTGATTCCGAATCGAGCGTGGAGACGGGGTCCACGGGCGGAACTACGACGAAGACGGTGTCGCAGACAACCGGGAAGAGTTCGACGACCTACTATTCGCGTAGCCAGAATGCGAACTGGACGCGCGGTCAGGGCGCGATGAAGAGCAACATCGGCATCAACGCCTTCGGCGGGTCCTCCTCGGACTATGGCAACGGCAATCGCTATCTTTCGACGGTCGGCAACCACATCTCGGGCAGTGAGAGTTCCACGAACGACCAGTTCATGCGGATGAACGCCTTCCTCGGCAGTGCGGATCTCTCGATGATTCTCCATATGCTCTCCCAGCGGAGCGACACCGACCTCCTCTCCGCGCCGAAGGTGCTCACGCGTCCGGGCGAAGAGGCCGTCATCAAGGTCGTCACCGAATACATCTACCCGACGGACTACGACGTGCAGTTGCAGTCGAGTTCCTCCTCAAGTTCGGGCAGCAGCAGCGGCGGACAGAGCGCGATTCTCGCGGTCGTTGAACCGCAGAGCTTCGTCACGCGCGAAGTCGGTGTTATCCTCGATGTCACCCCGACGCTGACGGACGACGGCAACCTAATCGACCTCAAGCTCAACACGCAGGTCGTCGACGAGCCGACCTGGAAGAACTACGGTATGCGCATTCCGTTCACCGGCAACAGTTCGATGCAGAGTTTCGAGGGTATCGGCGACATCTTCACGGGTCTGAGTGCGGCGCTGACGACGATTGGCGCGACGCTGACCGACACCGTGAAGGCGACGTTTACCGAACAGTTGATGGATTCCGCGACATCGGCCATGGGCAATCTGACTGGCAAGGACAACATCACCTACTATGATGCGCCGATGGAACAGCCGTTCTTCCACGTGCGATCGGTCGATTCGTCGGTTTCGATTTATCCGGGCGCGACGATTGTGATGGGCGGGCTCATCACCGAGGCGCGTAAGGCGATGGATGACAAGGTTCCGTTCCTCGGCGACCTTCCCTTCATCGGGCGTCTCTTCCGCAGCCACGCCGAGCAGACGACGAAGCGCAACCTGCTGATTTTTGTCACTACGCGTCTGGTCGACGTTCGCGGCCGTGAGGTCTCGATGGGCGCGAGCGGAGTCGAATCCACCGCCGAGGTGAAGGAAGCCCCGCAGGTCAAATAATTTTAGAGCAATCTCTCCCCCGGGGACTCGTCCTTGCTTTTATGAGCTTTTTGCAAGGACAGTCCCCTTTTTCATGCACTTATACTGCGTCCAACCTGAAAACTTCAGCTGGATTTTAACACAGAGGTGTGGAGGTAGTTTTTAGACAGGATTGACAGGATTTTGGGGGTCGGTTGTTTTTGACGCAAAGTTCGCAAAGGATGTTGACGCGGAGAACGCAAAGCCTTTGCGTCCCCTTTGCGTCAAAACCTTTGCGTTCTTTGCTTTGAACCTGAAAACGGCAGATGGATCGACACCCCTTTACTGACAGGCGGAGCAAACATCACTGATGTTTGACCCAAAGTGCACTGATGTTTGTCCCCCCAGTCAGTAAAGGAGTTCCCGAAGGGGGGGGGGCTTGACCGAAAGCGGCTGATTGTGGTAGAATATGCGCACTTTTCGGATAGAAACGCCTGTTCATCCGCCTCGCGAAGGTGCGTCGGGGGTGACGGGCCGGAAGTCCAACAGGTACATCCAATAAATAATGGAGTAAACAGTAATGAAGAAGACCAGTTACAAGGATCTCGGACTTGTCAACACCAAGAAGATGTTCGCCAAGGCCGTCAAGGGCGGATACGCGATTCCGGCGTTCAACTTCAACACGATGGAGCAGATGCAGGCCATTGTCCAGGCCGCCGTCGAGACCAAGTCGCCGGTCATCATGCAGGTTTCCAAGGGTGCGCGCAAGTATGCGAACCCGACGATTCTCCGCTACATGGCGCAGGGTGCGGTTGAATACGCCAAGGAACTCGGCTGCAAGAAGCCCCAGATCGTTCTTCACCTCGACCACGGCGACAGTTTCGAGACCTGCAAGAGCTGCATCGACAGCGGTTTCTCGTCCGTCATGATTGACGGTTCGTCACTTCCGTTCGAGGAGAACATCAAGCTCACGAAGAAGGTCGTCGCCTACGCGCACAAGTACGACGTGACGGTCGAGGCCGAACTCGGCGTTCTCGCGGGCGTTGAGGACGAGGTTGCGGCGGAGGAATCGCACTACACGAAACCCGAGGAAGTGATTGAGTTTGCGACGAAGACGGGTTGCGACTCGCTCGCGATTTCGATTGGCACGTCGCACGGCGCCTACAAGTTCAAGCCCGAGCAGTGCACCCGCGATCCGAAGACGGGCAAGCTGATTCCGCCGCCGCTCGCATTCGACGTGCTCAAGGCCGTCGAGAAGAAGCTCCCGGGCTTCCCGATTGTCCTGCACGGCTCGTCCAGCGTCCCGCAGGAATACGTCGATATCATCAACGCCAACGGCGGCAAGCTTCCCGATGCGGTCGGCATCCCCGAGGAGCAGCTTCGCAAGGCGGCGAAGAGCGCGGTGTGCAAGATCAACATCGACAGCGACTCGCGTCTCGCGATGACGGCGGCGATTCGCCAGCACTTCGCGGAACATCCCGAGCACTTCGACCCGCGCCAGTACCTGACGCCGGCGCGCGAGGAGATGAAGAAACTCTACATCCACAAGATTGTGAAGGTTCTCGGTTCGAACAACAAACTCTAAGGCGAACGACCGAGGGGCGCGTGGAAATGGACACGCGCCCCTCGTGTATTCGATTCGAATGTCGTCCCGTGCGAGGCGCGGGTGTGGTGGGGGCGAGAGAAAGAAAGGTTTTCAAATGTCCGACAAGAAAGTTTCCGCGTACGCAAAGGCAGGCGTGAACATTGACAACAAGATGGCCGCGCTGACCTCGATTAAGGCGATGGTGG